>DATDTB010000072.1:0-7330 GCA_035291025.1 archaeon | reverse complement strand
AATAGAATTCTCTCTTTCAACCTTGCCGCCCTTGGGCTTTGTTCCCTCGAACTTTCCAGTGAACACGTGGTAGAACTTGACTTTGTGTTCCCCGAACTCGCCTTCCTCGTCCAGCCTGTACTTGAAGCCTTCCCTTGAACGCGTCAGAAAATGCCTCCTGCCTAACTCGTCCCCCCACTCCTCCCTGCCTTTCCCGCCGCGCGCTACCCAGGAAGGAGCCAGGCCTTCCTCGTGGGGGCCAATGCTTGCAATGCCGTGTTCTTTGTCCACTAAGACCAGTTTCCTTTCAGAACGCTTTCCGGGAATGGTGGTTGTTATTACTGCCAAGTCCTCGTTTTTCCCGCGCGCCATTTCAACTGCCATTTCCCTAAATATCTCTCCCTCGACCTCGCTTTCCTTTCCTCTTTCAACCCACACTCGCCCCTTTCCGACGGCGGAGGCAACGGTGAGCACTCTGGCGCCTTGGCGCGGCGTTCTTTTTCCTTTCACCAAGTACTTGAATGCGTTGCCTGAAAGCGGGCGCAGCAAGTAAACGCCACCGCCTGCCTTCCAATTCCAGGGCTTCCTGTCCCAGAGCCTCCTGCGAGCCAAACTTATCAACCTTCAACTCCAGCGTTCCTTTTTGTCTTTGGGGTTTTTACAACTATTAAGTGGTGCCCAATCCTTAAATACCCTTTCCAGCATAACGTTGTGGATGGCGCAAAAAACAATTGTCACTCCTTGGGAGGTCTCGGGCGAGGTTGACTATGATTACCTAGTCAAGCACTTCGGCACGCAGCGCTTGGACTCAAAGTTGTTGGAGAAAATGAAAAAACCGCTCCCGGCACTCCTAAGGCGGGGCCTTTTCTTTTCGCACCGCGACCTCGACAAGTGGCTCTCCGCGCACGCGCGCGGCGACCGCGTCTCCATTGTTTCAGGGAGAGGCCCTTCCGAGAAAATGCACTTGGGCCATTTGATTCCGTTCATGGTCGACAAGTACTTCCAGGACGCCTACGAATGCGAGGTCTTCATTCCCATCTCGGACGACGAGAAGTTTTACGTAAAGCCCAACCTGTCCTTTGAGGAAGCGCAAAAGTACTCGGAGGACAACATTCTGGACATAATAGCCTTGGGCTTCAACCCCAAGCTCACGCGAATCCACAGGGACTTCGAGTACACGAAGATTTACAAGTACGCCGCGCAAATCGCCAAGAAGGTAACGTTTTCCACTGCAAAGGCAGTTTTCGGCTTCGAGAACTCCCAGAACCTGGGGTGGCTGTTTTACCCCGCAATGCAGAGCGCGCACATTTACCTGCCGCAGTTCCTTTACGGCGCGCACAACACTCTAGTTCCAGTGGCCATTGACCAGGACCCTTACATGCGCGTCTTGAGGGACGTGGCCGAGTACTCGGAGTTCAAGTTCGTGAAGCCTTCGGGGATTTACTCCAAGTTCCTGCCGCCCTTGACTGGAATGGCTGGAAAGATGAGTTCTTCGCAGTCCGAGACAGCCGTGTGGCTGTTTGACGACGAGAAAACAGTGCGCAGGAAGGTAATGAAGCACGCCTTTTCCGGCGGTGCTACCACGGTGGAAGAGCACAGGAAAAAAGGCGGGAACCCGGAAGTTGACGTTGCATTCCAGTGGCTTTACCTCTTGGGCTTGGAGGAAGACGACGGGAAAATTGACAGGATTAGGGGGGATTACTTGCAAGGCAAGCTCTTGTCAGGAGAGTTGAAAGAATTGCTGGTGGAAAAACTCAACGCTTTCCTTGCAGGCCACCAGGACGCGCGCGAAAAGGCCAGGAACAAAGTCGAGCAGTTCCTGTTAAAGGACTAGTGATTGCAAAATGCCCCCCTCCAAGGCCCGCGCTCGCAGGCAAGCCGGACAGCGCGCCTCGCGCGGAGTGAAGGGCTTGACTGTTAAGGTCACTCCAATTCCGTTGAGTTCAGTCAAGGGAATTGCTTACAAGACTGAAATGGGCAGGCTCGCGGTTGAAAACGCGCTGTCAATGCTTCAAATACGGAAAGCCAAGGAATTCCATGGGGCCGACGCTGAAGCGCTCTTGCGGATTTTCCGCGAAGGAATACTGAGCGCCAAGCTGAATGGAAAGAAGGGCACGGCGGGGCACAGGCACTTGGTTTTCACGAGCAACTACCCTGAAGGGGCGGTGCTGGTGTACAGCCCGAAGCGCGGCGTCAACTTTGAAGGAGTGGCGCAGGTCTCGGGCCACAAGGGAAAGAGGGCGGTGGCGCAGTCCACTAGGACTTTTTCACAGACCGCCACGGGGGCTGAAGTTGACCACTCGGTTCGCGCTTACCACTTGCAGATTCCGAGGGAGCACGTGGAAAAAGTCTTCCTTCAAAGCACCACGAAGCGTTACCCGAAGGACTTGCCGTTAATTGGGGCGATTAGGAGCAGGGTGCGCAGGCATGGAGGCGAGCCCTTGGCGTTTTCACCCGAAGAGGCCAGGAAGCAGTCCCTGCGCGTGGCCGTCTTGAGGGAGCACGCGTTTGACACGCGCAAACGAGAAGTGCTGCGTGCGGCCAACAGGATGCTTGCATTGGAGGGGAGAGTGGATCCGGTGAAACTGGCTAAGGGCTTCGAACGAGTGATTCACAAGGCCCCTTTCACGCACCAGGACCTGCTTGCGGCGCCAATTGACGCTGAACTCGTCTCGGACGTTTTGCTGGACGCCTCCTTCAACGCGCGCGGAAGGCGCGGTGCTTGGAAGTACGGAGTGCGTGGCGAAAAGGTTTACTTTTACAAGTAAGGCGCCTCTTTCCCGCAAGGGACTTAACCAACTGGTTTTTATTGACTTGAAGGTTATTTAAGCAGTTCAAACAATTTGTGGTTTCGCTTATGGCTTACGATCCCCAACAGCAGCGGCGCGGCATGAGCAGCGTTGACTACTTGGCCAACTTGGCCAGGCAGATCAACGCAATCTCTGCCAACTTGGCGGTCGTGCAGCAAAAGCTAACGTACATAGGACGCAACGAACGCGTGTTGAACAAGAACATGATTCTAATAAACTCAAAGATGAAGGACTTGGAGCAACGCGTCGCCGCCGGCGCCCCGCCAGCGGCCCAGGGCGCTTCCACTGCTGAATTGAGCGAGCTGAAGTCGCAAGTGCAAAAACTTTCACTAAGCGTACAGGGCTTGGAAAGGCAGTTCACTGAATTGAAGGATGCGACAACGCCGCTGGACGCCGAGCTGCGAAAGCTTAAGCACTTGGTTGACGTCTTGGACTTTTCCAAGAAATAATTCTCACTTCACTCTGCCTTGCTTTCTGCTTCCTTGAATTCTTCGTTGGCGCCGCATTTTGACAGCGAGGGACGGAGCATCAGCCTCGTCACCTTTCCGTCGGCTTGCCTTATCGCGGCTTGGTTGTCTACTATGACGTTTAACTCGGAGTCCAGGCCTTCGCGCAGCGCCCCGCTCACGTCGTTTTTGTCCTGCGCCAAAAGCACGTAAGCCCCGCCGTAATTCACCACTTCAAGCAACAACTCAATTGTTTCCCTTGCCAGCGCGTCAGTGACTTCAGGGCACGCGAAGTCGGCCTTTGGCAGCACGACGACTCCCCGGAGCTTTGTGCTAGTACCTTTTTCCTTGAGCTTTTGAAGCATTGACTTTAACACGCTGTGCGCCACGTTCCTGCCGATTTCTTCGGGGACGCCGTTCAAGTTAACGACTCCGGCGCGTCCAAGGAACTCGGTCCAAGGCACTAGAACCGTTTCCGGGTCCACTGAGCCGTTGAAGTAAGAGTCATGCCTTTTCTTCACTAACTCGATTATCCTAATTGCCCTGCGGACGTTGAAGCCGTTGTCTTCAGTGTACTTTTCCCTCAAGCGGGCCTGTATTTCTTGGAGCCGGGTGATGTTTTCCCTCTCGCTGTTCATTACTTCCTCTATTATCCTGCCGGCTTGGGCGTTTCCGTACCCAACCATTTCCTTCCACGCCTCCACTGGCGTCGTGGCTATTTCTACGTGCGCGTCTTCCGGCACGTTTAACGTTTTTACCGGGAAGCCGCTGGGTTCTAGTTCTACTTTGTACTTCTTTAATGCCTGCTGGGACTCAGAGGGAAGCGAGAGGGAGGAAAAGCTGTTGTCCCAGTCAAAAACTATAACTGGGATTCCCGAAAGCAGGAAGCCTTCAATTAGCACGTGCGCCGCGTGGTTTCTGTTTTTCTCGGCGCCGCCGTGGACGAGGGAGCGCTTGAACAAGAGCCCGGGGAGCTCGAACTTGTTCCCGTCAACGTCCAAGCCCAGCGAGACCTTGCCGATGCGTTCGCTCAAGCGCGCCTCCATTGGCTTGGTTGAAAGGATTGGGCCGATTATTGGGTCGCCAAAGAACGCCGCCTCCGCGTCCTTTTCGCTTGAGCCAAGCGCCGTGAGCGTGACTCCGTAGGCACGCGAGACTTTTTGCGCGTAGTCAATCTTTTCCGCCAACCCCTCGAGCTGTGACTCCACTTCGCGCTTGAAGCCCTCCGTTTCGTACGCAGTGTAGCTAGTCCCGGACATCACCACGAAGTACTGGTAGCCTTTACCAGAGGCCTGTCGGTGCATTGCAATGGAGTCGCTCTTCATTTTCCGCGAGAACTCTATGACGTTGCCGTTGGCGGTGAAGGGCGCGTAAACCTGGGTGACAACGTGCGTCGTCTTGTCCCCGTCCTTGACGTACACAACTGTGAGCGCCCACTTTTCCGGGTTTTGGTAAATGCTCACACTGAATCCGGAGAACTGGCTTTCCATTAACTTGGTCCAAGGCCCTTTCTCGAATGGCAAGACGTCAACCATTAAGCGCTCACTTGCAGTTTTTTCCCTTTTTTGTCAAGGGGAATAACACGAATTCTTTTATATAGGTTTACTTCCTTACTGCTGTCTGCTTTGACGAGGCGATGGGAAATGGCTTACGACATAAACAAGATACTCGCAGTCATAAAGAACCTGCAGGAAGCAGGGCAGTCCAGGGACGAGATAAAGGGCAGGCTCAAAAACGCCGGAATAGACGAAGCGACAGTTGAACACGCTTTTTCCTTGATGGAACTCCCAGAATTGGAGCCCGAGTCCCTGCAGTCCGCCGTCCCGCTAGCCCCTGAAAGAGAACAGGAAACCAAGATGGGCGCGTTAATCGCAAAACGCAACGCCCCCGCGCCGCAGGCTTCCGGGGACGCGGACGAAGTGGCTGCGCGCGTTTCAGCTGTCTTGGACGAGAAGACGGCGGGGTTGGACGAGATAAGCGACTCGGTCAGGCTGGCCACGGAAGAACACGGCGAGCGCCTTGACTCGTTGAAGGACGCAGTCGAGGGCCACAAGGCTTCAATGGAGGACTTGCGGGTGGAGTTGAAGGCCTTGCACCAAAACATGTCAACCTTGCTGGAAATTGATGCCAAGACTTTCGGGCAAAAGCTCACATCGCTGGAAAGGGACTTGAAGGAAGTTAGGGCCAGCAGCGAGGCCTTGGAAGACTTAATGAAGAAACTCTTGGAATCCAACCGCGACATCTTGAAGTCTTTGAAGAAGTGATCTTTTTTGGGCGTTAGGCTTGGAAGGTACAAGCACTACTCCGGGAAGACTTACGAGGTAATGGGAACTGCAAGGCACTCCGAGACCCTGCAAGAACTGGTTTTGTACAAGGCCCTTTACGACTCGGAGTTCGGGGGAAACGCGTTATGGGTTCGCCCGATGGAATTGTTCTTGGGGGAAGTAGTGGTTGACGGCAAGAAAAGGCCAAGGTTTGAATTCCTTGGCTAGTTTTTTCATTTTTGCTTGACTATGTGCGTTTCCACTGTGCCCTTGTAGTCCTTGTCGAACTCCCTTGAGTAAACCTTTTTGCCTTGCACGCCCACGAAGAAGTGCGCCACGCTTCCCGCGAGTTCCGCGACGCTCTTCAAGCCGTTTTCGAACTCTTTCTGGGGCGCCTTCCCGCTCAAGAACTCGGCTTTCTTGGCCGGGGCCGCTTTTTCAGGCTGTAATAAGAGGTATCCTCCGAAAACCATTCCCAGGACGGAAACCCACAAGTAGTCGCTGTAAACTCCCACTATTATAGTGAAAAACGTCAACAGCAAAACCAGCGTCTTTGCCTCGCCCACGTTCAATACCCCTGCGTTCCGCCGTATTCCCCGCCGTAGCCTTGCGGCAAGTAGTACTCGGGCGGTAACTCTTGTGGTGGTTCTTGCTTGCCGTAAGCCCAGCTCAGCCCCACCAGCAACACTATCGCGACAGGAATCCACAGGCTCTGCGAGCCCGTCCCCCTGATTAGGTACAGGAAACCAATCACCGCAAGAGTCAAGACCATCATTCCCAGCGAGCGCTCCGACAACAGCAGTATCGCGATTGCCGGCAAAACAATCCAGTCCTGGTTGTTTGCAATGGCAATCAACACTACCAAGACCGCAGTGAAGAACAGGAACTTGTCCATTGCCATTTTTTTAACCAACACACGTTGCATTTTCCAGTGCTATTTGGCCTTGCCAATGAAGGCTCCAAGGACTCCCGTGCCGGCCAGGAATATGACGAAGAAAACCCAAACCAGGTCCGGGTGCCGGTAAATGGTCAAGTACGCTAGAACGGCCCCCAGCAGGACGGCAATCTTTGGGCTGCCGACCGCGGCCTTTGCCCAGTTCAGTATGTATACAAAGAAGACGAGTGCGAGCGCGAGGCGTATGTCGCTGTAAACGTCAAGCAACGGCATTGACAGCAATATGAGTCCATCCATTTACCATTACCTCATGGTAGCGTTTTGACTATCCCTTAGTTAAACAATGGGCTTTAATGTAATAAAAGCCTTGTGATTCTCGCCCAGGCGCCGCAGGGTTTCGCTGGGTGGTTGTTTTTTTAGTGCATTGGAATCTTTGGCTGCGGCCTGTTGGTGCCAATCATTGAAAGCCTTGACGCCGTTATCCCGATTATTTGGAACAGGAAAAAGCTCGCCACGAGCATTATCATGTACAACGGCACTGTCACCCACAAGTATTTCACTGCAATGATAGTTAGTATGGCCGTCACCAGCACAGTAATAGTTCCCGGGCCCAGGTACTGGAGCACGAAGTTGTAAATCCCCAACGCTATCAGCAAAATGAACAGCCACTTCGCGTACGGCACTACTTCCAGCAGCCCAAGCGGCACGAACATTATGACTAAGAGTATCAAAATGAATACTCCGACGTAGCCAAACCCTTTAGAGCGCATTTTTCACGCACCCCTCGGCGGGCCGGGGCGCCTGTGCATTAACTGCTGGAATCCGGGGTTTTGGGAAAACTGCCTGAATGACGCGTGGCTGACTTGGGCGGCTTTCTTGTGTCCCTGCCTCCCGTGTTCGGTGTGGTCTCCTTCTTGTTCCGTTTCCTGGTGCTGT
>DATDTB010000071.1:0-6990 GCA_035291025.1 archaeon | reverse complement strand
GTAAAGACTCTCACTCTCAAAAGAGAGCCTAGTGGTAAGTGGTTTGCTTGTTTTGTCGTGGACGTGCCTGAAAAGCCAGCCCCAGTTCACGGTGGTCCAATGGTTGGAGTTGACTTGGGCTTGGAAAAGTTTGCAACCCTTTCCAATGGCTTGGTTGTGGGAAACCCGAGGCATTTGAGGAAGCGCGAGGAAAAACTAGTTTTAGAGCAACGCAGGCTGTCTAGGAAAAAACGTGGTTCGAGTAATCGCGGGAGGCAGAAGCTGAGAGTTGCACTCGTCCACGAACGCGTCGCCAACGCTAGAAAAGACTTCTTGCACAAGGCTAGTCGTTGGCTGGTTAATTCATATTCATTGATTGCCTTGGAGGACTTGCGCGTCGCCAACATGTTGCAGAATCCGCGGTTGTCTAAGTCGATTAGTGACGTTTCTTGGGGTTCGTTCACGGGCATGTTGTACTACAAAGCGGTGGAAGCTGGTAGTACTATAGTGTTCGTGGACGCCAAGAACACGACACAGCAGTGTTCGAGTTGTGGTCTGTTAGTGTTAAAAACTCTTGCTGACAGAATGCATGAGTGCGAGTGTGGTTTAGTGCTAGACCGTGACTTGAATGCTGCAAGGAACGTACTCAATAGAGCTACCGCCGGGCAGGCGGGAAGTCAAGCTCGTGGAAATCTTGTAAGCCCTCAAAGCGAGGCAGTGGTTGTTGAAGCGAGAACTACACGCGATGAGCCTTTAATGGCAATAGGCGCTGGAAGCCCCTAACTTTAGTTGGGGGAGGATGTCACGCAATGCATTTTTATATGTTTACAGGAGTAATTCTTTTTGCTGAAAAAACACCTCAAAGCACTTTAATGGAAGGCCTTGTTTTTATCAACTCACGGGAAAACGACAACGAATTGCATGGGAAAAGGGGAGGAATCGCGTTGAAGACTATTGTTGAAAAAGCCGTCAAGAAAGCCAAGGAAGAAAGCTCCAGGAAGAAAAAGATAACAATCGCCGGAAAGGGCGAGGAAGACCTGGAAAAAATACTAAAGGAATGCGGCGCGGTCATAAAGGTTTTTGGGTGCGGCGGCGCGGGCAACAACACTCTTGGCAGGATTCAAGAAGTCGGAATCCACGGCATCGAGTCAATCGCGTTGAACACCGACGCCCAACAACTAAGCGGGACCACCGCGGACAAGAAATTACTCATTGGACGCGAGCTAACGCAGGGCCTGGGGGCGGGGTCGAACCCGGACGTGGGCGAGGCCGCGGCGCGGGAGTCCATTGAAGACATCGCACGCTTAATGAAGGGCGCGGACTTGGTGTTCATTACCTGCGGCCTCGGCGGCGGGACCGGGACGGGCAGCGCGCCCGTGGTGGCTGAAGTCGCGAAGGACTTGGAGGCCTTGAGCGTCGCCGTTGTCACTCTGCCGTTCACTGTCGAAGGAAAGCGGAGAATGGAAAACGCGCTCCAAGGCCTGGCAAAGCTGAGAAAGGCCTGCGACACCATAATCCTCATACCCAACGACAAGCTGCTCGAAGTGGCGCCGGACCTGCCCATAAAGAGCGCCTTCAAGGTAGCCGACGAGATTCTAACGAACGCAGTGAAGGGAACGACTGAACTCATAACAAAGCCGGGCCTCATCAACCTGGACTTCGCTGACCTGCGCACCATACTGAACAGGTGCGGGCCGGCAATGATTGGACTCGGGGAAAGCGCGAGGGACTCCAAGATAGAGTCGCGCGCTTTGGACGCCGTTGAAAACGCGCTTACGTCTCCATTGCTGGACGTTGACATCTCCGAGGCCTCCCGCGCCTTAGTCAACGTGACGGGCGGCACTGACATGACGTTAAAGGAAGCCGAAATGGTCGTTGAAGCGGTCGCATCAAAAATCCACCCCTCCGCGCACATCATTTGGGGGGCAATGATTGACGACAACCTGTCAAAGTCAGGCATCCAAGCCATGGTCATCATTGGCGGCGGGCGAATTCCTTACCTGGAAATGCTGGAAGGCGGGGAATACGACGAAGCCAAGGGAAAGAAGGGCGGAAAGGCGGACTTGGACATTGAATACGTTTGATGAACCATGCCACGCCAAACAACTCGCAAGAGAGAGCTTGACAGGACTCCAATTACTCGAAGGGATTGGGAGAAAACAAGAGAACACGACGCTGGAATAGTTGGCCGGTCGCCGGCGTTGACGGATGTTTACTTGCGGGAAGGACTGGCAAGAGCGCGCTTGAACCCCGCCCTTGCAAAAGGCAACATTGAAACTGACAGGCTCATGGAAAAAGTCCGCGAGGGGACGATAAATGCGGGGGAAAAAAGCGCACTCGTTGGCTTGCTTGGAGTCCGGGCCGGCCACATGAAGAGAGTCCTGAAGACGTTCCAAGAACTCAGGAGAAAGGAAATAGCGTTCAAGCACAGGCTGGCGGCTGAAGTCGGCACGCAAAAAGACGCCCAGCCACAGCAAAAACAGGAAAGCGCCAAGCGCGCGGCTGAACTAAGGAAAAAACTCCGAGAAGTCACAACCGCGCTGGCTCGGATAATACACACGGAGAGCATAACCAATTACACTTTGGAACTGCGCAATATGAAAAAACGCATTAAATGGATCGAAGAAAACACCAAGCAAGCGGTCACTGAAAGAAAAGAAGGGGATTGAAAAAATGCTCAAGAATTCTTGGAACTGGCTGAAGGAAATGCTGGAATCAGCTCACAGGGTCATAATAATCGCGAAGAGGCCGTCGCGTGAAAAGTTCACGCAAGTCGTGATGGTTACGGGCGCCAGCATGGTGCTTATAGGGCTGCTGGGGGTAATAATAAAGTTTTCAACGATCCTCATAAAGAACGCCTTGAAGTGAAAGAAAAAGGGAAAAAACGCTGGGGGAAAAAGCCAATGTCATTCTTTGGAATAAGGACAACTGTCGGGCGCGAGAACTTAACGACTGATGTCTTGGAAATGCGCATCGAGCACGAAAAGATTCCCATTTACTCGCTCCTCGTGATACCCGGGATAAAGGGTTACATAATAAGCGAGTCCGACAACGAACGCGAAGTCGTTGACGCGATACGCGGCGACGCAAAGATGATCAAGGACCCGCTGGCAGACGACGACATTTTCAAGTTACTGAAGTCAGAACCCGTGCTGAGCGAAATAAAGGAAGGCCAAAAGATCGAAATCCTGGGCGGGCCGTTCAAGGGCGCGAGGGCTAAGATCCTCAGGATAAACAAGACCAAGGAAGAAGTCACCATCGAGTTGCTTGAGGGAACGATACCAATTCCAATCACGATTCGCGCGGACTTCATCAGGCCAGTTGACTGAGCTTCACGAAACGGGAATTACCCCAGCACGACGGTTCACGGTTACGCAGTCTCTTTTAGTGAAATAAAAAAGAAAAGGTGTTTGATTCAATGGCAGAAGTAAAGGCATTAGTTGAAGGCGGAAAGGCCACGGCGGCGCCGCCCATTGGCCCGGCGTTGAGCCCGCTGAAAGTCAACGTGGCAAAAGTCGTTGAAGAAATAAACAAGAAAACCAAGGACTTCCAAGGAATGCAAGTCCCAGTCACCATCACGGTTGACGAGAAAACAAAGGCGTTCCAGGTAAGCGTTGGCTCCCCGAGCACGGCAGCGCTGCTGAAAAAGGAAGTCGGCGTGGAAAAAGGCTCCGGAACCCCGAACGTCAACAAGGTTGGAAACATTACCGTCGAACAAGCCGTGAAGATTGCGCGAATGAAGATGGCAAACATGGAGTCATACAAGTTAAAGCCCTCCGTCAAGCAAGTCATTGGCTCGTGCGTTTCCCTCGGCATAACAGTTGAAGGCAAGAAACCCATTGAAGTCCAGAAGGAAATAGACAAAGGCAAGTGGGACGAAGCCATAAAGGAGTAAGCAATGAAAAAGCAAGATTTATAAGAAGGAATCATTTAGGGACTTTTATGCAATACTTACAAATTACAGATTCAAACAGAAACACAATACTGGAATTGTTTAATAAATCAGTTGACTCAAAAGGGTGGTTAGTTGAGAAAAAAACAGGGAAAAATTTGGTTTGCCCTTATTCGAAAGAGTTAATTCACGTAAGCAACTTTTCCATTTTGCCAGGATCAACTACCTTCGTGAACAACAGATTTTACGCTTTCGCAGAGCACAGAGTTAGTCACGAATAAGGTAGAAAAATGAATGAAAAAGACCCTACGCAGAAAAACGGGAAAAAAGAAGATGGCATTCTAGGAATACGTTTAATCAGTTCTATAGTTGCTCAATTCAGTTCAGGCATTCACCCCCCAGAACAAATACTTTCGGCATTCAAGCAAATTCTCTACTTTTATAACCTACTTCCAACAGAATGGAAAAAGAAAGCATTTTGGATTTTTGAAAAACTTTGGCTAAAAAAACAAGTAATAGTGTCAACAACACCAGAAGATCCTCAAAAAGTGTATGAAACAAACTTCAACGATGACCGAGTAAACCAGCTACTAAAAATTCTGCCAGACACTGATAAATCCATCTTGCTACTTGGTAAAACGATGGTAGATTTAATACAGAAAGGATTGCACACAGAATCAGACAACATTAAAGCTGAAGTCAGTAAAAGGTACGGGCTGCGCGGTCTCAACATTGTTAACATGGTTACTACTGGAGACATTGAATACTTTTTGGAAGAAAGTGAAGCGTTAAAAGAAAACGTCCGAAAACTCAAAAAATTTGACGAGTGGGCATATGACTATGAATCAATTGCTTTACTAATATCGCCAAAAGAAATGAACAATAAAGAGATGATTGTTAAGAAAATAGTAGGCTTAGCAGAAAGGAGTAAAAAAGGATTTGTGCTGCTAAACATATCAGGCAAACTTGAAGAAATAATTATAGTTCAAAAGTACATTGAAGACTTAAAAAACGAAGAAAAACTTAACTATAAGAATGTTGAAACAAACACGTCTGATTCGGGTTTTTATAAAGCACTGCGTATAAAAATCAACTTTTAGATGACTAGCTTTATAAATACTTTCATAGCCAAATATTACAAAGCAAAAGTAGAAAAAAGTGCTACCTTTTTCTTTCACAAGAAGCGATTGAAGAGTAGCCGTTGTACCACCGCGCGTGGGAGGTTTTACTAGTGGAAGCGATTACTAAGGAAGGCGTATTGGAGTCCTTGAAGAGGATCCGCGAAGAGCCGAAGAGGAACTTCGTGCAGTCCTACGACTTGGTCTTCAACTTCACCGCCGTGGACTTCAAGAAGCCCGACAAGAGAATCAACGCCGAGGTTCAGCTGCCGCACGGTCGCGGGAAGGAACTAAAGACCGTGCTGTTTGCCAAGAAGGCGCTTGCAAGCGACGCAAAGGGCTTGGTTGACAAGATAGTGACTGAGGAAGAGCTCGCGGACTTGAACAAGGCTTTGGCGAAAAAGCTCGCAAGCGACTACGACGTGTTCATTTCAGAGCCAACGTTAATGGCTGTCATTGGCAAAAACCTTGGAACCGTCCTCGGCCCCAGGAAAAAGATCCCAAAGCCAGTGCCAGCGAACGCGAAGGCAATTCCTGCATTGGTTGAAAAGCTCAAGAAAACAGTCATTGCCTCAAACAAGGCCCGCGGCGACTACGCATTGCATTCAGTCATTGGGACTCAAGCGTTGAGCGACGAGCAAGTCGCGGAAAACGTCATGGCCGTGTACAACGCCATTGTAGCGCAACTCGAGCAAGGCGTGATGAACCTTAAGTCAGTGTACTTGAAGACTTCAATGGGCTCACCGGTGAGGCTGGGCGAAAAGAAGCTGGCAGTGGAGGCGCAGTGAAATGAAAGCCCAAACCCTCCAAAAACAGGCGCAAAAGCAAAAAGCCCCCAAGGCAGAGCCATCGGGCAAGCGCGAAACGCACGTTGCGTCGTGGAAAAAAGAAGAAGTTGAAGGCGTTGTCTCGCTCTTGAAGGAATACCCAATAGTCGGAATCGCCAGCGTGTCATCGCTTCCGGCGGCACAGCTGGGCGAGATTAGAAAGAAAATCATCAACGACGCCAGGATAATCACTACCAAGAAGACGCTGGCCAGGATAGCGATGCGTGAGGCCGGCAGGAAGGAACTGGAAGAGCTGTTGGAAAAAGTCCAAGGGCCGTTCTCTTTGGTTTTGTCTAAGAACAACCCGTTCAAGGTCTACGCGTTGTGCGACAAGAACAAGAGCAAGACAAAAGCCAGGGCCGGCCAGGTTGCCGACGACGACATCGTGGTAAAGGCAGGCGACACGCCATTCACTCCCGGGCCTGTCTTGTCAGACTTGAAGGCCGCGGGCTTGGACGCGATTCCAATCGAGGGAAAGATCAAGATCAGGAAGGACAGCGTTGTAGCCAAGAAAGGGCAAGTCATAACTCCAAAGGCAGCCGAAGTCCTCAGCAAGCTTGACATGAAGCCAATGCAGGTGGGCTTGAACATCAAGGCCATGTGGGAACATGGAACTATTTACTTGCCGGAAGTCCTGCGCATTGACTCGGTCCAGGTAATGAACAATTTCGTCAACGCGTACAGGAACGCGATAAACCTTTCAGTCAATGCGGGCTATCCGACGAGGCAAAACATTGAAGTGATGCTCGCTGGCGCGGAGCGCAGGGCGTTCAACTTGGCGTTCAACGCGGGAATACTCACGAAGGAAACCACGCCGTTGCTCTTGGCGAAGGCGGCGGCGCAGGCGAGGGCGCTTGGCTCAATGGTCAAGGCAACAGCCTAAGCAGTACGTGAGCAGTTAACTGAATTCGTGATTAATGGAGGAATGGCAAATGGAATATGTGTACGCAGCAATGCTTTTGCACAGCGCAAAGCAGCCAATAAACGAGGAACACGTCAAAAAGGTCCTGCAAGCCGCGGGAGCCAAAGCTGACGACTCACAGGTTAAGGCGTTGGTTGCGAGCCTGGAAAACGTCAACATCGACGACGCAATAGCAAAGGCGGCAATGCCTGTTGCAGCGGCTCCAAGCGCTTCAGCGAGCGCGGCGCCAGCCGAGTAAAAGAAGGCCGAGAA
>DATDTB010000070.1:0-25661 GCA_035291025.1 archaeon | reverse complement strand
TGAGGAAACCTTTTCCCGCGCCTTCGCAATTGAATTCTTTAAGGACGCAAGCTCTTTCGACTGAGGCCCAACGCTTGAAATGAGCTTTTCCGCGTCCTCTATTTGCGAAACTAGCTTGCTTGAACCATCCAAGAACGCGCCGGCATCCACTCCGCCAGTTGCGTCACTTCCCGCGTTGGCCGCGTCGTCCTTTTCCAGCGCATATTCGAGTGCGTGGTCAGCGCCGGCAAGTTCGGACAAAACAACGGGAATAACTGGGAGAAGGCCTGTTTTCAGTTCAGCCAAGGCTTCGAGCGCATTCTTTAAAGCGCTCGGAGAACTTGCAACTATTTCGCCATTAAAAGAGTGGCTTGAAAGCCGTTGGGCTACATTCAATAGTTCTTCGTGTTTTTGCTTGCCTAAAGCCTTTGAAAACGCGCTGGTTGTTTCAGGGCTTTTGTCGTTCAACAAGTCAATGTATGGCTCCAAGTCTTGCATTGAAAGGTTGGCTTTGGCCAGGACTGGGGAGAGTTCAACGGAGGCCTTTATTGACGAGTTCAAGTTTTCGCAGTTATCCAACGCGGAAAGCAGGGCCAGCCCAGGGTCAATGCCTTGCTGTGGGGCGCTTTCGCCAACCTCTGACAATTGAGTCAAGTAATGCGGCAGTGCCACTCCAGCGGCTTCCCACTCCATTGCCTCGCTTCTGGTCTCGGAAAGGCAGGACTCCAGTTCTGAAAGTAGTGATTCAAGTCCGGGGGACGCGGAGGCTGCCTTAAACGATGCGTGGTGGTTGAAGGCGTTGCGGCAGTGCGCAAGCCTGGAGTAGTCGTCACCGCTTGAATTGAAGAGAAAGGAATCCGTTTCGTGCAAGCCGTCAAGTTTTGAAACCCTTTCAAGAGTGAATTGAGCAAACGCCTTCAGCTCACCTTCATTTTCAAGCCCGTTTTTCTTGAATGATTCAAAATCCCTTCTTTGCTGGCCAATCAGCGCAGCACAGGACTTTGCCGCGGTCTCAAGCAAAAGGGAGGGCGTTGAGTCAAGCGCCGCAGATATTTCTCCCACCTTCAAGCGCGCTTCCTTCAACCAAGAAAGCTGCACGCCAAAGCAAGCGGGTTTGCTTTCAGTTCCACAGTCGCTAAAGGCGTTGAGTTTTTCCTCAATCCCTCGTACTTCAGCCAGTAGTGCCGCCTTTTTGTCCTCAACCGAGGAAAAAACCAAGCTGTTGCCCGAAAGGGTTTTGGGCTCGCTTCCGGCAAGCAGGGAGTTCAAGAACTCGTTTTCGCTGCCTGAAAGCGAAGGCGCATTTCCGGGAAAAAAAGCAAGCTTGGACTGGGCCTGCGAAAGCTCGAAGCGAAGCAAGCGCTTGTTTTCCTGGTATGACTCGCGCACTAGCAGTAAGTTGGTTTCAACCCTTGAAAACAAGGAAGCGTGCCTTTGAAGCAATGAAAACGGGTTCAGGGAGCCAAGGTAATTGTGGGCGCTGACCAAGTGGCCAGGAGGCAGTTCATTCAAGGCCTTTTCGAGCGATGACTCTAGCTCGTCGTAGTAAGAAATTGCATAGGATTGAATGTCCTGGGCAGTGTAATAACGGCATTTTGGCGACAGCCCAAGGCTGCTGACGTACTTTACTGCAATGTCTGAAACGAACCCAAAGACTATTTTAAGCGGGTAAAACAGGGCGTTAAGAGATATCCTCTTTGAGGCAACGGTTTTTATTATTTCAGTAAAGCATTCACGCGAACACGCGCCAAAGTTCTTGGAAACCGCGGACCACAAGCTCTCGAGCCAGCCAGCCGGCTGGTTTGACTTGTAAAAGCCAAAAACCCGCTCCGCCGCCTTCATTGAAAGCGACTCGGAGGAAGAAAATCCCTCGTCAAACAATGACTCCAAGTAAAGCGAGTTCCGTGAAAGCGAGCACTGAACCCTAAGCTGTTGCTCCAACAGCCCCGCGCCTTCAAGCGAGAAGGCATCGCAGTTGGACTCGTTCAAGTAAAAAGCGGGGTCGCTGGAAAGCAACGCGTTCAATTCAACCCAGTCATTGTACGCGGGTTCTTCCTTTACCAGTTCCACGCCATAAAAACGCAGCTTCAAGTAGTAGCCAGTGGAGGCCCGCGACAATGCGTCAAGGAGGGTTGCCGAGGAAGCGGTCCAGTCAGAGTAACGCAGGGAAAGGACCCTAAAGCTTTCAAGCACGCGTTCCGCGCTTGACGCGTCGCGGCTTTCCTTGAAGGAAGCGCACCGAGAACTGAAAACCCCTGACTCGTGGAAAAAGGCATCCGCGGCCTCCCAGTAGGATCGAGTGCTTGACTGAATGTCAGCGTGGTGGTCTCTTGCGTCCTCCAAGAAAGATTCAAGGAAGGCATTCCTGGAGTCCGTGGGTGGAACATTGAAGTTTTCGCTCCTGAACTCGGCCGTGAACCGGGAGCAAACGCTTTGCGCGTAAAACAACCTAAGCGAGTCCTCAAATTCCTTGAACAAGCCCTGCTCAACTGACTCGCATTCCAGGCGCGGGGTGACCGGAGCCCATTCTTGCGGGGCGTAAACTGTTCCCGGCGGATCCAAGTGGCGCGCGCTGGCCGCGGGAAAAAGAAAAGAAAAAGCCAATAAAAGCAGGACAGTGTGGGACAGCCCAAGTCTTTCGAGCTGCATTTGCTTGAACTAGTTAAAACTGAAAAAGAATAAAAAACCCTAACATTGGGGGAAAAACTCAAGCTTCCCCAGTGCTTTCCTCTTCGCTTTCCCCAGCATCTTCTTGTTCCTTGCCCACTGGTATTTCAACCACGCGCAGGTCGTCGTCAGTTGCTTCCTTCATTTGCTTCGTGAAGTAAACCAGCTTGAGGGTCCCAACTGCCGCGCCGCTCGCCTCCAATTGCTCCAATAACTCTAGAGTCTTTGTGTCCTTTACCGAGATCGCACCCTCGAACACCGCGTCCGCGGGGGAAAAGCCTGCGCCAGCAAGCGCGTCCCTTGTCTTGAGGAATTCTGGTTTCATTAAACAACACCCCTTCCAAGCGCTTATGTATAAGCGTTATATAATGCAGTTTCTACATAAAACGTTGCCCGCAAGCCTTATAAACAAAACACACATTCTGCGTATTGCAAACTTGAAAAAGTTTAAAAAAAGCAAAAACTGCTGGAGGTTAGTTGGAATGGGAATAACTTACACTATTGCAAGGAACTTGGCCGCGAAAAAGGTCATCACGACCGCGGGCGAACACATTGGCGTGCTGTCTGACTTGATAGTGGACGAAATGAGCGGCAGGATTGAAAGCGTGCTCGTCGAGGCGAACATGGACAGCAAAACCATTCAAAGGCTGGGGCCGGAACACAAGCTAGTCGAAGTGCCTTACGGCGCAGTAAAAGCGGTGCAGGACTTCGTGATAGTGGACGAACGCGAGCTCTTGTCGCACCACGGTTGAAAAAAATAAAAAGCTAGAGTTCAACAATTACCTTTCCCTGCTTTGGCTTCAAGTCCTTGACTCTCCGGGCTTGCTCGTTGTTTTCAGCGCCTGCAAGCCTTGACCTTATTTCTGCCCACGAGTGCTTTTTTCTCGCTTCAAGCAGGCCTCCAAGGATTCCTTCAAGTAGGGAATGGTTTTCGTATATTTTGTCGCCCAATTCCTTGAACTTAGCGGACTTTTCCTCGAACCTCTTCAAGGCGTCCTGCTGCTGGCCTAGCCTGTACTCTAGTTCTTTTTGCCTTTTCGCCGCGCGGCTTTCAGTGAAGACCTCTTTTTCTAGGGCGCCGCGGAAAGACAAGTCAATTGAGGAGTTGACTGAGCCGGCGCTCTTGGATGCAAGGCTTTGCTCGAACCACTGCTGCTTGCCGCCTGAGACTGGGAAGTCGTACTTGAACCTTCGGCGGATTTCTCGGTCCTTCCATGCGCGTTGCTCCAGGGCCGTTAACACCAATAACTCGTTGTCGCACAAAACCAAGTTGCCCGAGCCAAACAACTCAAACACTAGGAAAAACCGCGAAGTCTTGGAAGACAATTCCAGCACTATCACCCTGTCAAAGCCGTGCAGTTCCAGGCCCGAAACCCGGGCGCCCTTCAAGCGCTTCCTCAGGAAAAGGGAAAAATTGCTGGGCTGCTCGGGCGCAGGGATTGCCAACTGCGTCAACCACAGCGCCTTCCCGTTGAGGAAAACCAGGTCCTTCTGGCCTTCGCGCGTGGAAAACTTGAACTTGAATGCGTTTGGGGAAAGTTGCTGGACCTTGGACAAAACAGAGCCTTGCAGCAAGGGCCTTGACTCTTCAACCCACAGCCTCAAGTCAGTGTTATTCAGCTCCATTTCTCAGTCACTCCGCCTGCCGGTTTTAGGAGCCGTATTCCTTGTAAAAGGAGTTATTGAAGCTGTACAGAAAGTTGGCCAGAGAACTCAAGCCCGGCGGCCGGTAGTTCCGCAAAACGTCGCTTTCAGAGAAAAACTTTGCCTCCCCAAACACCGAGCCAGGCAAGGGGTCGAGCACCAAGAACGAGCCCTTTATTTTAGTCAAGACAAACGCGTGAGTCGCCCCGCTGGATAACTCGGCGATGACCACGCGGGCGTTTTCGTCCTCCAAGGCCTGGAGGACTGAGCACAGCAAAACCGCGCGGTCTTCGTCGTCGCCGGCCCCGCACCGCACTACTTCCGTTGGCGTAAGCCAAAACGGGATCCCCAAGTCGCTTTCAATGACTGAAACGTTGTCTTTCACGAAGTCAAACGCGCGTTTTGCGGTCATTTCATAGTCGCGCGAGAAAACATAGGAAGGAAGCCCTTGCTTGAAACGCTCAACCAACGACTTCACAGTCAAGTCGTTCGGGTTAACCATTGCCCTGATCTCGCCAGCGGTCTTTGTCTCCTTTTCGGCCAGCTCGTCCTTGTACCTGCCGAGAATGACTTCGTAGACCTTGCGCTTTTTTTCCTCGAAGGCTGAAACGCTCAAGTCCGCTCGAGTGGCGTGCTTTTCAACGTAGTCCTCGTATTTCTTGAGTTGGTCGCGCAGGCGCATTATTTCCTCTGACTTTTCCTTCAACTGCGCCTTGAGGGAGGAAAGCTCAAGGGAAGGAATGGGGGCTTCTGCCGCTGTCCTTGGGGCCATTGCCTGCCTTGAGAGAATTTGGAGGTTGCGCTCTATGTTGCCGTCAAGCAATGCAAGCCTTGACTTCAACTCGGTGGAAAGCTTTTCATAGTCCTCCCCGGAAATTTCGGCCGAGGCGTATTCCTGGATTACCCTGTCCAAGTCCTGCCTTAACTTGCCGCGCTGGGCCTCCAGCAGCAAGTTTTCCCTCCAAACCTTTTGCTCCAACTCCGCCTGTGACTCTTTTTTGCGGGAAAACAAGTCCAAAAACGCCATACTGCACAATTCTTGAACTCAATAAAAAGATTGCGAAAAACCAGCGGCCAACAACGAAAAAAAGGAAAAACAAAAAAAAGCTCGCGGGGGGCTTGCGGGTATCGGGGCCTTTGACCCTTGCCGCGCCTAAAGCAGCAGCTTCAATACCAGCATCGCTGTCTCTGGAAACAACAACGCAACAACCAAACCCAGCAACGCCAGCAAGGTCTTCAAGTTCCTGCAGGCGAAAAGGGTGTGCTGCGCTGCGTTCGACACGACGGGAGCTGGCGAAGCAAAAGGTCCCTCCTGTCCAACCACTATGATTGTGGCTGGCTGCGAGAGGCGAATCACCTCTGTTCCCGTTGTCATTTTCTCCCCCTTTTTCTTATTTCACTGTCCCCCTATTCAGCCAACGGAAGGGGTGGGGGTTGTTGCCAGACCTTTTACCCCCCTGTGCCTCTCAGTTGGCCTTGTTTTCGGACTTCCACCCTCCAACCTATAAGCGCGCTAACCTTATATAAAAGACCTTCAAAGACGGCAATAATTGCCAAAAGTAATATAAAAACTCAAAGTCGCGGCAAAAATTGGATATCTATTTTTGCCTTGTCCAAAAGGAATTTAAGCATTCCCGCACTTTCTTAGGACGCATGAAGGCACTGAAAAAAGTCAAATTTTTCATCAGGAGGTCCGACAGGATAGCCGACAAAGTCGCGGAGAAGGCGGCAGAGGTCTTAATTGAAAACAAACTCGAGGTGTTCGTTGAGCCGCACGCGGCCTTCAAGAAAGGCTTCAGTCACTTTTCCACAATCCCCAACCAGGACGCCGACATTGCGGTGGTGTTTGGCGGCGACGGCTCAATGCTGCGCGCAGTGAGCGAGCTGGGAAGCAACCAAAAGCCCATCATTGGGGTTAGCACTGGGCACAGGGGTTACCTGATGCAAAGCTCGGTGAATGGAATGGAAGGCGACTTGGCGGCGCTTGCGGCTCGCGAGTTCGAAGTAACAAGGAAAACAAGACTAGTGGGGAGCATTGCCGGCGAGACGCTGCCGGCTGCCTTGAATGAGTACACCATTGTGGCAAACAAGCCCGTTAGCTTGCTGCGCTACAGCCTGTTCCTTGGAAGCAATAGGTTGTGGGACGAGGAAGCAGACGGCGTAATAATAGCAACCCCGACTGGCTCCACTGGGTACGCGGAGTCAAGCGGCGGTGTGAGCTTGTACAACGACCCAGAGGTCCTGGAAATAGTGCCGTTGAGCCCGGTCGACAAGCGCGCGCGCCCGATAGTAGTGAAGGACTCTGAAGTTGTCTCGGTCAAAAACATCTTGAGCCCTGGCCATCAAGTCGTGATTGACGGAATAACTAGGGTTAGGACTCACTCAAAGGAAGTCATAGTGAGAAAGTCACGGCACCCGGCCTTGTTCGTGAAGCTACGGCCCCGGGTTGCAGGCGACTCAAGCACCAAGCAAGGCCTGCCTCCAAGCGCCAGGCTGGTCGTGAAAGTCTTGGAAAGCCAGGGAAACCTGACGCACAAGGACTTGGAAAAGGAAACCGGGCTGCCGGGCAGGACATTGAGGGACACTTTGGGAAAACTAATCAGCAAAGACGTCATCGGCAAGAAAGTATTCGTGAGCGACCCCAGGCAAAACACGTACTTTTTGCGGAGAAAAAAATAAAAAAAACGCGGGCGGGCTTTTTGTGAAAACGGAGAGACTACTGGAAATGGAGTCACTGATAGAGGAAATAATTGAAGAAGTGGAAAGCGGCAGCGCTGTTGTCGTGGAAGGGAAAAAAGATCGGGCTTGCCTTGAAGGGTTGGGTGTTCCCGCGCGGGGCATTGTTGAATTAAACAAGGGAAAGAACCTGGCCGAAGCGGCAAGGGACATAAGCGCGAGGCGCGTGGTTTTGCTCACTGACTCGGACAGGACTGGCGCGAGGCTGAAAAAAGAGCTCCACGAGCTGCTTGTCTCGGAGGGGAAAAAAGTCAACGTTGAAATACGCAGCCAACTCAGGAAACTTGGGGTGAAACACGTCGAAGGACTGCTTAGGACTTACAACGAGCTAAGGGGCGAGCAAGCGCATGCCTGACTCCAGGCTGATTGAAAGCGAGTCACTGCAGTCCAGCCAGTCCGCAGCGCTAAGGCAAGTAAGCTCGTTAATGGAGAAATTAAGCGCGGGCTTTGAATTGCTAGAGGAGGGCGTCAACTTGCTTGCTGAAAAACGAGCCCTGGAAGCGCACGCAGTGTTCAGGGAAGTCGAGAGAATGGAGCACGAGTCAAACGATGCCCGCAAAAACATTTCGGACAGCCTTTCCACTGGAGCGCTTGCCTCAGACGAGCGAAGCGACTACTTGGTTTTAGTTGGAAAAATTGACGGCATCGCCGACAGGTTGAATTTCGTGGCAGCCTACTTGGGAGTGCCCCACGGCTTCGCGAAGGGCACGCTGGCTGACTTCGTGAGGGGAATACTGGCTGCAAAAAAAAGCACGGGTTTGCTGCAGTCAAGCCTGGAAGCGCTGCCAAGGAGAGACCCTAGGATAATGGAAATCTGCTACGAAATAGAGGTTTTGGAAAGGAAGGCGGACAGCATCAAACTGGAGACGTACAAGAAGTGCTTGAAAAACAGCAAGACGCGGCAAAACGCGCACTTGGTTTACTTGATTGCCGACAAATTGGAGGAAATAACTGACTTGTGCGAGTACTGCACTGACTTGGTGAGGTCGTTGTACTTGAAAAGCGTGTGAATTGGGAAAGTTTAAAACTTTACAACCTCCAACCCCGCGCTTTCACACAAGCCAACAACTCTATTCTTCTCTGAACCCAACCCCTTCCAGTCCAAGAACGCGGTCTTTACCGGCTCCAGGGTTTTCTCCAAAGCCTGAGCCAGTAACGCGTCGCTAAGGAATGGAAGCGCGTGCTTCGGCGCCAAGTGCCCAAAAGAGCACTCTTCATTCAAAAGTTTCTTTGTAAAGGTGGCCCCGTAGTGGTTGCCGCCGAGCGCAATACCGGTTTCCTTCAACAAAACACTTCCACTGAGGCCACTCAAGGCAAGCACGGCCCTGGCCACGGCACGCGCTCCTCCTAAGTCGCCCCACTGCTTTTCGGAACTCCCCAACTCGACAAAAATTGCCGGCTTTTCCAAGAAGGGCCCGTGGTGCGTGGCCTCCAAGGATACTTCAAACGCCAATCCTTCCAAGTCCCGCTGCCGCTCCAATTCCAGCAAGGCGGCGCGCAAAAACGTAGCGGAACTAGGGCTCACTACAAAGTCTCTCCCGCCGAATTCAGCCCTGCCAAAGTTGCCCACGGGGTGCGCGGTCAGGCTAGGGATCCCAGAAGCGGCCTTGTGCCGTGAGGCAAAAATGAAAAAATCCCCCTCCAAGCCGTTCACTGAGTCCGCGTAAATCTGGTCCTCGCCAATGACTGAAATCTTAGCGGAACCAGCCCTGTCGACAAAGGCTCGTTTTTCCACGCCCGGCACCAGTACAGGGGCCTCGGAAAAAGAACCAACTCCCAAAAGCTCCCCTAAAATAGCCATTCCTGCCGGGTCACGCTCGGAAACAATAATGGTCTTCAGCAACTCCCCACCACCCCAGAACAGGAAAGGGGAAAAAACGGCAAAAAAACCACTAACTTATACATAACCAATACCTATCATAATCTTCAAAACATAAATATTTGAAAAGAATAATTAAATACGTTTTAATTAAATATGTAAATTAAAATAACATAATTACTAATAGCTACTTTTAATTATACTAATTGTAATGCAAGAAAAATAGTCTTTCCTTGGGAAAAACTATTTACGTTCCTGTTCGTAAATTTTTGACAAGTCCGCGAACACTGACTTGCTTTGGTCGACGCTTTTGAGCAGGTTTTCAGCCACGATTTGCGAAAAAATCGCGGGAATGTCGCCAGGCTTGCCGCGTGGCGGCTGCGCCAGGGAGTACTTATTGGATCTTCTTTCAATCAACCCAAAGTCTATGAGCTTGTTCAAGTGGTAGCGGATCAGCTTCTCGGAGGGACCCCCCACACTTCCAGTATTGCCTGGCTCTTTTGAAGTCGTTGCACGCTGTGGGTTTTTGGCAATGAATTCTTGGATGTCGCGAGTAGCTGGTGGTGTTTTCAGGGTGAAAAGGTAGTGAAACAACGCGTCGTAAACGGCAAAAGAAGTGTGGCGCGTTTCATCTGGTGAAATTAGGCCGCAGGACAGGCAAAACCAGCGCAAAAGCGACGTACGCGTGAGCTTGACTTCTGGCGGCAGCGCAATTTCCCTCAAGATTACCTCACGCCTGACAAGTTCAGCTTCAGGAATCATATTTTCCCTAACTTATACATAACCAATCACTTTCAGAAATTCCAGCGAAACTTTATTACCTAAGGAAACACTCAATTCCCAAAGGCCTTAAAAAACAAACTTTTCAGTTGAAAAAACGCACAAATTCAAAACAAAATTAAATTTCCAACAGCAAGCTTTATATATCAAAATCCAATATAACACGTTGTTTGTTGGAGTTAGTTGGGGTCCAACAAAAGTTTGTAGATCACCCTTTGCTGGGAAAAAGGATGAAAAGGGTGGTGTAATGGCATTTTGCAGGAGTTGTGGAGCTCCAACAGTTGCCTCAGGAAAGGTAGAAAAGTACAAACCAGAAGGAGTGACGTGCTTTAATTGCAAGAAAAACATTTGCAAGCCTTGCTCCAAGGCACTGGAAGGAATGACTGTGTGCAAGAAATGCGTCAACACCGCCGTGCTGGTTCCAAAGAAAATTGAAGAACCAACCCCAATCGTCGTTCCAGTCCTTGAAGAATCGCCTCAAACTGGCGTGACTCCAGAAGAATTGTGGTCTGAGTTCTTGCCAGTCCCAGAGCTAATCGCCAAGTAAAAGCAAGCACTTTTAAAACACAACCACCTTAAAATAGTGCTGAGAGCATGACGATTAGGATATCGACTGACTTGGTCCCCCTAGCGGTAGAAAAACGGACTCGGGAGCCGGCGTTCCTTAAAATCAACGTTCGCAATGACTCGCCAAAGCCGCAGTTGCTGTCGCTGGAGTTGAGGACGGACCAAAAACTCTCTTTTTCAAAGGCTGGAACAGGGAACTCGGCTAGGGCAGAGCTCGGAGCACTGGAACCGGGCCAGAGCGCGAGCTTCGGTGCTTACTTGCACCCGTCTTACTTGGGCCAAAACGCGTCAGAGTCAGCAGTTGAAATAACAGTCAACGAACACTACCAAGACTACGCCCACATTGTGAAAAGGCACAAGAAATCAATAAGCGTGAGGCTTGTTTGAGGTGATTTTAACCTTGCTGAAGTCAAGACCTTTGGTGCGGAAATTTACCCGGCGACGAGTAAGGCGAGCTGTAAGGATAGGCAGAGTAAACCTACGCGATGATAAGGAAATAGCTGCATGGGAACGAGCAAAGACGCGGTCCTTCACAAAACCCGCACGTGAGAGGCCCGCAAGCTTAACGCATTCACAAAGACACCGCATGCTAGAGGGTGTTGAAGAGCGCCGCGCTGAGCTAAGGCAAGATTGGAAAAAACAGGAACAAATCGCCTCACACCTCGCGCCCATAATAAGTGTTCCTGGATACCTCTCAATGGCGCGCACTCCAGGACAAGCAAGGATCATGGAAGAACTCAACAAGATAGATGAATTACGAGAACAAATAGAGAAAGGAAAACCAGTAAGCCGTGCTGTTGTGCGCCGCTACAGGAAGAAAATAGTTTGAGGTGAAGGAATGCCTTTGCGGAGAAGAATATTTAAGTTTTCCTTTTCTTCTACATAACTCTTATTTCTTTTGAACTTGCACTAACTTTTCAGCGTGGTCCAAGACTCGAGTGTGGTTCTTTTGCCACTCGCGCTCAACTTCCTTCAAGGCTTCCTTTAGTGAATCCCCCTTCAATCCATACATTGAGTACTTCTTCTTTGTAATCAAACCAGCACGCTGGAAGCCTGCAATGTAAGTATTGTACAACTGGGCGATGCCAATGTCTGCGCCTCCATCCAATAACCACTTGTGCGCGTCTTCAACTCTTATTGCGCCATTCTTTACATCCATTGCCTGGCCCTTCGCAGTGGAAATCGTTGCCTCGCGCCTGCCTGCTATTTGTGAGAGTAATTGAATGAGTTTAACTGACACTAACCCTTTGCCGCGCGCTGGAATGAGGCCTAGTGACTCCGCCAGGAACGTTGCAACCGAGTCCTCGGTTTCCGTTCCAGGAGTCACGCTCGGCCGTTCTTCCAGAGTCAACTTGAATGAAAATTTGTCCTCATTTGACCCCATCCAACCACCTCTTTTTTGCCTCTTTTTTAGCCTAAAATTCCACTAAACTCGAAATCGCTGTGCTGCGCCGCTTGCTGCAGTGACTTCGAGTTATCCAATAATTGTATTGCTTGAGGGCATAATTATTGGAAGTGCTTATAAAACTAGTGCCTACTGGGCTAAGGGCATAATTTTATGGCTTTAGAAAAAGGATTATTGAGTACTTGATTCAAAGTGTTGTAAACGAGCCACGTATGCCATCAAGAGGTTTCAAGGCATGAAGGCAAAACCCGCGTGTTATGGTATAGGCAATAAATTACGTGTTTTCTGGAAGAGTGTAAACGTCATACGCTAATAATACACTCAAACCAAGCTCGTTTATCCAAACAAAACTTGGTAAGTTTGGGGTTGTATAATAATAAATTGAAGTAGAGACTCCGAGAACAATTAGCCCAATCCCAAAGCCTTTTCGTTTACCTATATACACATACCCAAGTCCAGGAATTAGTAACTGTAATATTGCTGCAATCAGCGGTCTGCCCAAAGTTACCTTCATGTGTTTTATGCCTCACTTTTTTGAGTATTCCAAGTCAACTAGAAACTTTTTCAATTCAGCTGAAACCGATATGTCTTGGCCTTGCTTCTTGTAAGACTGGTAGCGCTCGTATTCGCGGCGCAACTGCCATGGAACCACTAGCTTTTGCTTGTTTTCAATAGCCATATTCAAACCACTTAAGTGCAATTACCTTTTAATGCTGCCTTTTTCCTTGGTTTTCCTCGTCAATTTCCCTTTGAATGATTTGCCTGAAACGCTTCTCCAGCTCGGCTTGCTCATGCATTAAGGATTGCCTCTTTTGGGCTTCTTCCGCGCTCAAGCCCTGCTTGCTAAAGCGAGCGTTCAATCCACCCAACTCTTTTTGGACTTGACCAAGCCTCCAAGTCACCCTTTGTTCAGGCGAAGCTTCTCTCAAGTTCCTCTCCTGCAGGGATTCAATCCGCTTGCGCAGGTGGGTTGCTTCCCTTCTTTGCTCTGGAGTCACTTTCGGTTTAATGCCAAAAGCAGCACGCGCGCCCAGCTTTAGTTTCCTCCAGAAAGACATCTTCTAATACTGAGTCATTACGTGTTTTTTAACTTATTTTAAGGTTGGTTATGTAGAAAGTAGCTACATAAAGAAGTTTTGTTGCCTCTGCGTGGGTGTATTGCAAGCTGGTTTCACGTTGTCTTGAAAGGTTGTGTGCTTTTTGCTGGTCTGTTATTCCACTAAACTGGCCTGCATGTGGGCGTTTTCAGTGGAAAATTTGAGTTGTGCTTAGTCAGCCACTCAGGCACTGTCAATTTGACACTTCCTCTCTGTCTAATAGTGGAAGTATGGGGGTGGTGTTAGTGGTTATGTAGATTTTCCCTTATTTTAGGACAAATTAACTCGTTCCAGGCTTCCACTATTCCCAACAACTAGGAATACTTTCTTCCCTTAAGAAAAACTTTATTTCCTACTTGCTTTTCTGGGCTTGGCCGTATTCTCGCGGTTGTTGTCTTTCGCGGCGTAGCCTGACTTGTGCTTCTCGTAAGGCGTTTTGCTTCCTTGAAACTAGGGAGTATGCGAGCCAGTTCGCAGCTGCAAGCAGGGATGGCACGACTCCAATCAGGACTCGCGTTATTGGGCGAAATGGGTTGGTAATGCCTGCCATTGCACCAACCCCACTACTCATAATCGTCCAAGGCTGTGCCTTGTTCAGGGCTTCCATGGCCCGGTTTGCGTTGCCTAGCTTCCTTTCCAAGTCAACGCCCTTCCTTCCAAGGGTCGCGTACTTGCCCACGCGTCTTTCGTGGGAAATCCTTTGCCTCACTTCCAGACGCTTTTGCAGTCTGTTCATTTCCTTGCCCTTCGCGCCGCGTGTTTAATGTAAGAATCAGCCTCAAAGTACATTCCTTTTCCTACCACGAACTCTGAAAGCGCTCGCGCGAGGTCTTCTTTTGGCAGCGCGTTTTCTTGCAACAGCCTTATGGCCTGCGCGGTTTCCTCCGCGGCCGGTTCCTTCAAGCCCGGGTTTTCCTGGCGGCTTTCCCAGAACCGCGCACAGCTCTTGAGGAACTTTTCACGCGGCGGCAGCGTCAGGTCCGCTTTTGTTTTTTCCGGCAGGATAGAGTAAAGCTCTAAGTCGTCCAGCCAGCACCGGTCGTCGCCGCGTTGGTCTCTGTGTTTTCGTATTTGCGTTCTCAGCCTCAATACTTCAGTGGCTAACTCTTTTGCTTGCTTGCCCTGCAAGTCTTCATCCATCAGTGTTTTCCCTTGCCTTTGAGTCTTTCTCGCTCGCTTTCCATGTCTTGGATTTCCTTTTCCAGCCGGAGCGTGTTGAGTTTTAGGAGCCTTTCAAAGTCTTCCCAAGTCCTTTGCCTTGCTTCCTTGCCGGCGTTGCCAACTGTTTTTTCCGTGAGGCCGTGCTTTTTCAGTGCCTGCCTGCGGCTTTCCCGTATTATTCTCAGCACGTTTTCGCGCCTTACTTGGGCGAGGTTGCGTGATTCTCTGATGCTGTGAGTTATTATCCCCAAGGCGGCGCTTGCCGTAATCAATGGAACTCCAATTCCAGGCCTTCCCAGTATCTTGTGTGCGCTTACACCACCGCCAAACAGTCCGGTCTGCGCCAGGAGAAAGGCATTGTCCGCCCTTGCCTGGCGTGCTTGCACTCGTTCGGGTCTCAGGCTGGCTTGCAGTGGCCTGTGCTTGGAAACCCTTCGACGGGCGCGTTTCAAGGACTTTAACTCCATTCTTGCCTGGCTTGCCTGGAACTTTAAGTCCCCAATCCGTCGCCTGCGCGTAATGCTTTGCCTTATCCTTCCCGCCATGTACTTAGGAATGGTTGCGTTGTATTTTAAAGAATTAGTTTCTTCCCGCGCGCCTCACGCTTTTTTTAACTGCCTCAGCAGAGTTTCAAGCGTCTTTGCGACCTCTTCGCCCTTGTCCGTAAGCCTTAGTATGTTCGTCCTTCCCTTGTGTTCTTCGCTGACGAAGCCAGCGCGCTCGAATTCCTTCAGTATCTTTATGGTGTGCGGGTAGGTGCAGTCAATCTTTTTCGCCACAAGCGAGGCGTACCAGGTCTTGCCCTTGTCCCTGAGGCTGACTAGCGCGTTCACGGGCTTGCTTCTCAGCAGCACGTCAGAATCAAAGTCTGCTTGCTTTTTTTGCCTAGGCATTGAATCACTAACGCGTTTTAGTGTATAAAAATCTTTCCTGTTTTTCTGCGTTTTTTCCCAAGCAAAACGCTAAAATATTATGTATAATGCATGTTTTGCACCTTATGTGTTGTAAAAACTATTTCGTGCGTTAGCAGTTGTTATGTTTAGCCGAGGCTTGTTTTATGTAGAACTTTCTTTATAAAAGCGCAGCACGCGTTTTTCCAAGGCTAAGGCTTAAATACTTTGACGCTGTTCTGTAGAAAATAATCTGCAAAACATTTTGCATTTGGAACTGGAGGATTTTGATGTCTAGGAGAATTTCAGAATTGTTTGGGATGGACATTTACACGGACAGCGGAAAGTACAAGGGCAAGGTGCACGACTTGATAGTGGACTTGCAGCAGGGAAAGATAACCACCATAACCACCGACCCGTTGCCGAGGAAGCTGAGCCCGCAAAACGTGAGGGACGCGGAGAAAATAGTCAAGTCCAAGAGCGTCAACTATGACGCAGTGCGCGCCGTCAGCGACGTCTTGATAGTTGCTGAGGCCGGCTTTCCAGGGAAAGCCCCAGCGAAGCCGGAGTCAGCGGAGGACGCCCTCAGGAACGCCCGCCGAATCAAGCTCCACCGCTAGTTCTTTTTCCTTTTTCTGTTTTGCCCTTTTTCTAGCGCCTAAGTGGTTATGTTACATTGCAAAACATAACCTTTTATTGTTTTTTTGGTCCTACTTAGTGAATTCTTCAAGTGGTTCTGTTGGCTAAACCCGTTCCAGGCTCTTTTGTCAAGTACATGTTCATCATTCCAGGCGTCTCCGACTGGTCCGAGTACCGCTACCAAAAGCTATTCCGCCTCCTATATGGTTATGTTCAAGTCGTTTCAAAGAGCTCAGGGGGCCATTACACTTATGACCGCGGCGGGATCTTGACGGAGTTGCCTTACATTAAGACTGGCAAGAACTCGGTCATAGTGCCGCCGGACAACTTGCAGCGCTTGATTTCCTTTTTCCGAACCAAGAAGACGAGCGCCGGCGACAAGGCCCCGGAGGACTGCCAAATCAAGTACTTCATTGAAACAGTCCAAAAAGACCCGCGAGAGCTCGTCCCGGCCTTTGACGCGTTGTTCGAGCGCGTGAGGCTGGAGAGCGGGAAGCCTTTGGACGCCGCGCTCTCTGACTTGGTCACTCAAGAGGACTATTCCAGCAAGGACGCGGGCTTCGTGTTGCAGCACGCGGAACGCGTTTGCTCCAGTTCCTGGTTCCAGTCAGTAATGCGCGAGTCGCCTAGGCTTGGCAAGTTTTTCGAGAACTACCAAAAACTGAAGCGCGCCCTTTCCTAGTCCACTTCCGTTCTAAGGCTTCCTTCCTGGCTCTTGACTATAATTGAGTCCCTCTTCCCAACGGTCCCGGAGGCGGCAGTGAAGCACGCGTTTTCCGAGGGCGACATTTCGAAGAACGTCTCCCTGCTTCCCGCTTTCAGTTTTTGCAGCGTGTTTGAGTCCCTCAAGGAGTAGTAAACAACCACGTTGTGTGCGTTGTCGGGGCCCGAGTTCTTAACTCGAATGCCGTCCGAGAGGTTGGTGCCCTTCAAGATTGTTGGCTCAGAGTTAGTGCAGCTCTCTATTTCGAATTCAATCATTTTGGAGTAAGGCAAGTCCGCCTTCAGCGCCTCAGCGACCCTTTCCTGCCCACTCTTCGAGACTTTCATGAACTGCAGGTATAAAACGCTCAATGCAATGACAACTATTACCAGTCCAATGATCTGGTGCAGTCCCCGGCTTTTCATAAGTATCTAGTGAAGCTTTTCTCAATGCTGTGCACAATGAAATAGTCGTTGGCGTCCACGTTAGTGTCAATGCTCCCGCAGCTGTTGGGGACGAGTATGACGTTCCTGTCACCCTTTAATTCAAGTATTGACGTAGTGCTAGTCGTGTCCTTTATTTTCAGCGCGCAGAACTTCGTGTTGCTCCCAGCATCGGGTGAGGGGTGGTTTTCCACGTTCCAGTCCACCCAGTAAACGGAGACAATGTGCGCGCTTTGCCTGCCGTTGTTTTTCACTATTATGCCAGTGGTGTTGATTTCGTCACCTTTCGTGAGCGTGTTTCCGTCGTCGTCCATTAACACGAAGTGAGTCGTGAGCTTTACCTGTTCTCTTTTCAGGACTTCGTTCAATGACCTGTGCCCGTCGTCTATTTTCTTGATGTACTGGGCCTGCGTGAGCGCGAAAAAAGTAACGGCGGTTATGACTATTATTACGTAAACCACTGGCTGCCAGAAACCCTTGCTTTTTAGTTGGCGCATGCTATTCCTCATGGGAAGGTGTAAGTAGCGGAAGTCTCGTCTGCCGTCACAAATATTGAGTCGCCGGAAAAGTTGGCGTCAGGAGCCTTCAATAGGAACATTCCAATTGTGTGGGAGGGCATGTTGAACACCACTCCCGCGTTGCAGTCCCCTATTTCTTCAGTGCTGCAGTCCGCTGTCCCCCCGCTAATGCCCGTTTTGGCCGCGCAGTTGCACACAAAGTCGCTGTTCAGTTTTGGCGGGTTCCAGTACATCCCGTTAGTGTCAATGAACGCGCCGGTCGTGACCGTTCTCACTTGGTTCCCGTTGTAGAACGCTCGCACGTTGTGCAGGGTTGTCCTGCCAGAGTTGTCTATGACCACGACGTAACTGGTTGACGCCGCAACCTCCGTTGGCGGGGGAAGTATCGTTATCTCGGACTGTATCCTGGTCGCCTCCTCTCGCAAATCCTCGTCCACTGAGTTCAAGAACTCGGATATCACGCCCTGCGCCCACAGGTAAGCGGCAACAATGAGGGTGGTGCTGACTGCCAGGATTAAGGTGGCTGAAATGACTGGCGAAAAGCCCTTTTCCCTTAGGAACCCCAACAAACCACCTTTTTCTTTTTTTGCAAGCTAAAACAGGTTAGGTTTTTATAAGCTATCTGTTTGCTGTCTGCAATGAGGAAAAAAACGCGCAGGCAGCCAACTCGCCCGCCGACGCCTTCGCCGGCCGCACGGCACAAGACGCACTCCTTCGACCACCACCACAAGGCCCGCTTGTTTCTCTCGGGTGCCTTGTTTACCTTGGTTTTGGTGTACTTGCTGTTGTACAACATTGCCTCCGACAACCAAGTCGGGTTTGAGTCAGATGGTGTGACGTACTTGGTTGCCCTTCCCGGGGCGCTGGCTTGGCTGTACTTGCTCACGGCCGCAGTCTCGTTTTTCCTGTCTTTTTACATTTTTTACAAGCTCGGACTCTCATTGAAGGAGTTCCTGCACTTCGTCGTCTTGAGGCCCGGCAAGTTCCTGGCAACTGATGATTACAGCAAGAAAGTCTTCGCGGCAACCACTTCCATATTGGTTGGGGCGACGCTGCTTGGAATTGTTCCCTTGGTTTCCAACCCAGCCTTTCCTTCAAACACTTCCCCGGGGTTGGGCGTTTTTGGGGTGCTTTTTTTTCTCATGGGCTTTTTGAGCGTCAAAAAGTTCCTCTAGAAACCGGTGTTCTTAGTTGATCATAGTACTCCGCCTCAACCACCGCCAGTCACGCGACAAGCGCGTCACTACGCACTGTGGCCTCGTTGCGAGGGCGTTTGGCGCGGACTCCTTTGTTTTAAGCGGCGAAAACGACCCAAACCTCTTGAAGGGCTTGGAGAGGACTGTGAGGCAGTGGGGCGGGGCTTTTAGCGTGTCATTCGAACCCAAGTGGCGAAAGTTATTGGAAGAAAAAAAGAAGGCTGGCTTTAAAGTTGTACACCTTTCCATGTTTGGTCACAAAATCCAGGACAAGATTTCAGGCCTTCGTGGAGTGAAAGACCTAATTTTAGTTGTTGGCTCTTCAAAGGTTCCAGCTGACTTGTATGAAATGGCGGACTACAACATAGCCATCGGCAACCAACCGCACTCAGAAGTCGCGGCGCTTGCCGTCTTCCTTCATGAATACTTCCATGGAGCCGAGCTTGGCAAAGATTTTATTGGGGCAAAAACAAGAATCGTGCCTGGCTCAAAGGGTTGATTTCTGACTTAACGTGCCCTCCTTTTCTGGGGCCTTATCCTTTTCCTGGTAATTGGGTCTATTAACTCAAAGCCTTCCCACTTGGCGTGAGCCCAAATAGTCTGCTGGTGGGGGCCAACAGGAATCATTATCCCACCCTTCCCAGCCCTTCCAACGCTTTTCATGTGCCTTATTAGTTTTTCCCTATTAATGAGGTATTCCTCAATGTTTGCGCCGTGCCCGTGGTGCGTTATGACTGCAATTGGCTTCTTTTGCGTCTTTGCAAGCGCCCAAACATTGTTTGCCATGAGCATTTCCCGCGCTTGGTCTGACATTGGCCCCGTCCTGTCTGGCAGTTCCCGCCGTGCCCTCAAGACTTCCAGGACTGTTTTCTGATTGAGTTCAATGTCTTTCTGCTTGAGTGGCTCCACCGCGGCGTCCACCAGCGCCAGTTTTTGCCCGGGCCCGGCAAAAACAAGTTCTTCTTTTTCCAAGTGAGCTTGCTTATTTTTGTGTAGCCTTTCCCTTCCCGCGAGTTCTAGTGCAATTATTTTCGCGTCACGCGGGATCTTGTCCTTGATTTCTTCAGGCTTGACAAACCCACGAAAGGGATAGTTTGCGTGCAGTTGAGTAACTATCGTCACTGGAACTCCTTCAACCCTTACTTGCCTGGTTTTTACTTGGAGCATTGAAGGGAGGCTCTTCCTTTGGAGCGCTGGAGACTTAAGCCATGCCCGCGCTTCCCGGAGGCTTTTCCCCGTTTGCCGCATTTCGTTTTTTATATCTTCCTTCATTAGGCTTATTGCTTCTGCTTCTTCGGGCGTCCACGCTTTTTCGGCGTCCAAACCTTGCAATTGCAGCGCCAAGCCTTTTACCTCGTTTGCCCACATGTCCCTGAAGTAAGTGACAAGCTTGGCGTTTGCTTCTCTTTCCTTTTTTTCTATTGACATACTGGTCAGCCCTTAAGCCTTAACTTGGCTCAAAATCTTGAAAAAGGAGTGCGGGGGGGAGGATTTGAACCTCCGAACACACAAAGTGACAGGGGCCTAAACCCTGCGCCGTTGACCGGGCTTGGCAACCCCCGCTTTTCTTTCAGCGCCTGACTTCAGTCGTTTTGCCTTCACTAAATAGGACTATTGTGGAAGGCCTTCCTTCAAGCCTTCCCTCGCTTACAAACAAGTCAATGTGTTTTTCAATGCTTTCCGGGAGCTCTTCAAGGCAAGTAATTGTTGGCTTCCCGGATAGGTTTAGGCTGGTTGTAACAACTGGCTTCCCGAAGTCTTTCGCAACACTTGAAATCCAGTGCCTTGGAATCCTTACCCCCAGCGTCTCTCTCCCCTGCAGCACTGCCTCTGACACGCAGTCCTTGTTTTTCAAGGGCAAGACCAGCGTGTAAGGCCCGGGCAAGTACTTTTCTGGGTTGTCGTTTGGGCACTCGCAGTTTTCCTTAATCCATTGAATTGAAGGCGCGATGACCGAGACTGGCTTTTTCTCCCGCTGTTTTGCCCAGTAAACCCTTTCCACAGCCGTTTCATTGGTTGCGTCGCAGCCCAGCCCGTAAACGGTGTCTGTTGGATAGGCAACCAGTTTTCCCGTTGCAAACGCTTGAATCACTTGCCTTTCGCAGTCCTTCGCGTTTTTTGCATTGATTACTTGCATGGCGGTTCCACGTTAGCGGTAAAAAAAGCGCCTTGTCCGGGATTTGAACCCGGGTCGCCACCGTGACAGGGTGGCATGCTAGGCCGCTACACCAACAAGGCTTTCTTCCAAGAAATAGCTTCTTTTTTCCTTAAACAAAACAACCAGCGCAAGTGTTTAAAACGCTTTATTCGTCACGCCTTCATTCCCTCGAACGACTTTGCGCCAATTGCCAAGAACAATGCCGCGAACGCAGTCAATACAATGAAGTCCGTGACCAGTCCAAAGTGCCTTGTCCCAAGCAACAACTCCCTGAACGCGTCCACTGCATAAGTCGCCGGGTCTATTTTGTTCAAGAGCGCAAGCCACCCTGGGAGATTGTCTACTGGGAACAGCGCCCCGGAAATGAAGAACATTGGGTACATTACCAGGGAAAAAATCAAGCTGAACGCCTCGGCGTTTTCCATCCTGGACCCAATAATCAACCCAATGCTCGTCATTGACACCACCAACAGGACGGCAAAAACCAACACCAGCAACGCGTTTGCAATGCCGACGTGTATTCCAAAAAAGCCCGCGATAGCCAATAACACCATTACCTGGACTAGCGGCCTGTTTGCCCCGCCGAGCACTTTGCCCAAAAACATGCTAAAGCGAGTAATTGGCGCGACCATTACTTCCTTGAGCAAGTCCACTTTCCTGTCCCAAATCAGGTAAGTCCCGTAAAAAATTGACGTGAAGAGGATTGACTGGACTATTATTCCAGGGTAAACAAATGTCCTGTAGTTGAGCCCGTCTATTTCCACCCTGGAACCAAGCCCCGTCCCAAACAAAACGATCCAAACCAGTGGAGTTATTATTGCAGATAGAATTTCCATCCACTCCCGCCTGAACACCAACAGTTCTCGGTACCAAATCGCCTTAATGCCGCTAAATTCGCCCATAAATTGTCACCAGAGCAACAGGTTCCGCTCGGGGCTCTCCCCTTCCCGTATCTTCTTTCCAGTGAAGTGCAGGAACACGTCTTCCAGTGTGGGTTTTCTTACTTCCACGGATTCAACGTTGCGCGTTGCCTTTAGTATTCCCGGCAAGTTCTTTCCGGCGTTCACTACAGTGAGTATTATTGAGTTGTTTTTGTGTTCTATTCTTTTCACGAACTTTAACTTTTTCAGCTTTGAAGCGTTCTTGAGTGGCGCGACCAACTCAACGATTTCCCCCCCAACCACTTTCTTCAAGTTCTCGGGGGTGTCCAAGGCTATTATTTTCCCGTTGTCAATTATTGCCACGCGGTCGCACAACTGGTCGGCTTCCTCCATGTAATGCGTCGTTATCACAACAGTCATCTTTTCCCGCCGCGCCAGCGCCTCAATGTATTCCCATATTTTCTTTCGAGCCTGCGGGTCCAATCCCAGAGTTGGCTCGTCCAAGTACAAAACGCGTGGCTCGTGGATCAGGCCGCGCGCGAGTTCCAGGCGGCGCCTCATTCCGCCGGAGTACTTTTTCACTACTTCGTCCTTTCTCTCAAACAAGCCCACCAACTTTAGCGCCCTTTCAATCCTAACCCCTTCCTCTTTTGGCGGAACCGAGTAAAGCATTGCGTGGATCTTCAAGTTCTCGTAAGCCGTGAGGAGCTTGTCGCTGCTCGGATCCTGGAAGACCATTCCAATGCTCTTCCTCACATTCAATGGTTGAGTGGAAACGTCGAAGCCGTTCACTTTAGCCGTTCCGCCAGTCGGCTTTGCCAGTGTCGCAAGCATTAACAAGGTAGTCGTCTTCCCGGCCCCGTTCGGTCCAAGCAACCCGAATACTTCACCTTGGCGTACGCTGAATGAAATGGAGTCAACTGCCTTGACTTTGTCGAAAGTCTTCCTCAAGTCATTAACTTCAATGGCGTTCATTTTCCCACGAGCCTTTCCTTGTACAAGTCCAAGAAGTTAGGGAACTGTGAGTGCACGTTTTCCGGCAACGAATCCAGAGTGAACCACTTCACTTCATCAAACATTTCCGGTTCACCGTTCTTTACTTTTTTTCCCTCCACCAAGACCTTGAAGTCAAGCGCAACCCAGTGCGTTGGCTTCCCGTTGTGGGTCCTGTGGACGTCCCTGTAGCCGAGGAACTCGCAGTCCAAGACGTCAGTGCAGTACTCTTCCCTTACTTCCCTCTTAATAGTATTTTCAATCGTTTCCCCGAACTTGACTCCGCCGCCGCCAATGTCCCACTTTTCGTGCTCGTCGCGCGTGTTCTTGCCGCGCTTGCCCATCACGAAGTTCCCTTGGTTGTCGTGGCAGAAGTACACGACGCAAACGCCAGTGTAGTCAGTTCCCTTGACTAAATCATTTAGCACTAGTTTCACCGAGAGTAAAAATAATTAGTGCAGGGGACAGGATTCGAACCTGTGAACCCACAAAGGGAACGGCTTTCTCATTCTCGGCCTGTAAGGCAAAAGCGCTTTAATTTCATCGCTCCCGGAAACGGGAACTCATTTCTCACGATTCAAGAAAATCTTGAGACCGTCGCATTTGACCAAGCTTTGCTACCCCTGCGCTAAAACAAGTTTTATACAAACGGGTCTTGAAAGGTTTTAAAGCCCCTCGCTGCCGTAGGGAAAAGCCTTGGCACTACGTGTTTGCTAACTGAAAACGAGATCTTGTTATTTTTTCCTTCAAGTAAGGCGAAAAGCACTCAAAGTACTTTTCCTGGAGTTTTCCGCTTTTCCAGTCTTCAGGGGTCACTTTTTTCCTGCACTCACGGGAGCCGCACAAACAGTCAAAATCGAATCTGTGTGATTCCATGAAAGCGTAGTCCAGGAAAAGCTCTTCCCCTCGTTTTATTTTCCTCAACGCGGCAACCGTTACTGAGTCTTTGAACCCGCAGTTTGGGTCGCATGAGTGATTGATTGCGCCTATTTCAACGGCTTTTTTTAAGTCGTGCGGGCAAAGAAAGGCGTTGTCGTTTACTTGGATGCCCAAGTGGCTTAATTCGTGGTACTGCATTATTTCATTTAAAGGAACAACAACGCCGCCGTACACCATCACGGTTTCGCCTTTTTTTATTTCTTCCCTGGCAAACAAGCCGTGGCCAGACAGAGGAGACTTGCCTGGGATGACTTTGCTGCTTGCCAGGCGGCTGTTCCACTTCAAAAGCGTCATATCTGCTTGCGCTCCTTTGTTTTTTGTTAGAACTAGACAAAACTGGCTTTGGTTTAATATTAACTTTTTCAATGTTTTTTTTGTAAAAAGGAGGTTTTTTAATCTCTATTTTTCGTTTTGACTGGAATGCAGGAAATTCCAAGGCATTACGAGGGCGGGGCGGCAAGGCTTGACTTGAAGGACAAGAAGCTGCTGTTTGAGTTGGACTTTGACGCGCGGGCGTCTTATTCCGACTTGGCAAAACGTGTTGGGCTGAGCAAGCAAGGCGCAGAGTACAAGTTTAGGGGATTGATAGAGAAAGGCGTTGTGAAGGGCTTTTACCCAGTAATCAACGTTCCAAAACTAGGGTACCAGTACTGCAGGTTGTTATTGACTTTGCAGAACGCTTCCCGCGAAAAGGAAAGGGAAATAATTGACTACTTGAAGGCGCACGAGAAAGTCTTTTGGCTGTTCGAAATGCAGGGGCCCTTTGACTTGCTTTTGGTGATTTGGGCCCGTTCTCTAAAGGAATTCCAGGACTTCAGGGAGGAAATTGTGACCAACTACGGAGAATTCATTAAGTTCAGCGTTGAAACGCTTCCAACCGACGTCATTCACTACCAGCACCGTTACCTGCTCGGGGGCACTGGCACAAAAGCAGTGCACATCGCTGAAACCAGCGAGAGAATCTCAATTGACCCGCTTGACGTTTCCATTTTGAAGCTTTTGTGCGGGAATGCCCGGGCCTCGGTTGCCGAAATGTCCCGCAAACTCAGTGAGTCCGAGAAAGTAATTTCTTACCGCGTCAAGAAAATGCAGGAACAAAAACTCATCGAATGCTATCGCCCAATAATTAACCACTCAAAGCTGGGGCTGACTTATTACAAAGTGCTAATTAACTTGAGCAACGTTTCTAGAAAGGAACTGGAAAAATTGAAAAAATACGTTGTGTCAAACCCAATAGTCGTTTACGAAGTCGAGGGAATCGGATTGCCCGCCGACTTCGAGTTGGAGGTAATGGTTAAATCAAACCAGGAACTTTTCGACTTCATCAAGGACTTAAAGTTCAAGTTCCCGAGAATGATTGGCGACTACACCACTGCCGTGTTCGTGGACACTTTGAAGGTCCGCTACTTGCCTTTCTGAATAAAAGAAAGCGCGGGCGGCGAGATTCGAACTCGCGCAGGGATATAATCCCTAACAGCTTAGCAGGCTGCCGCCGTAGCCACTGGGCCACGCCCGCATTTTTTTGGAAAAGCTTTGGTGCCGGGGAGAGGATTTGAACCTCTGAACCCACAAAGGGACAAGATTTCTCATTTCCCTCTGCAGCAAAAGTCATCCACCCTCGAGTGGTGTCCTAACTTAAGCAATTCAATCTTAAGTCTTGCGCGTTTTCCAGGCTCCGCCACCCCGGCGTTTTTACTCCAATTTTTCCTCGTTGCTTTCGTCTGTTGCTGGAACGTTTACTTCTATTAGCTTCATTTTTCCCTCATATTCGTAAACTTGCCCGTGTTTTATCACGAAGCAGTCATACAAGTCCGCTTTTTCTTTCTTGCCGTCAACAGTGAACGTTCCATTTCCTTTTATCACGAAGTACAGGCGAGTGGAGTTTTTCAGCCTTACCTTGTAGTGGCGCTTCAAGACCTCGACCAGCAATGCGTTGAATGGCCTGTCCTGGGATTTGGTGACGTAAACCTTTGCCACGAAGTCTTTCTTGTCGTGCACTTCTGTCTTGCTTAGTGGTATTTTCATGCAATCCTCTCCCCGTTTTCCGTTTTCTTGCCTGGTTGGAGTAACACCACGTCTTTGTCGCCTAGCACGACTCCCAGTACTAGGCATTCTGACTTAAAGCCCGCTACTTGCTTTGGTGGGAAGTTGGTTACTGCAATTATTTGCCTTCCCACTAGTTCTTCTTTTTTGTAAAGCCTTGTTATTTGGGCGCTTGACTGCTTCAATCCCAGGGCGCCGAAGTCTATTTTGAGCTTGTACGCCGGGTTCCTGGCTTCAGGGAAGTCCAGCGCTTCCACAATGGTGCCAGTCCGCATTTCGACCTTTTCAAAGTCTTCCCAGGAAATCACTGTTTTTCCCTCGCTTTTTTCGGCGCGTTAAAGGCGAGCCCGACGGGATTTGAACCCGCGACACCCGGATTAAGAGTCCGGTGCTCTACCAGCCT
>DATDTB010000069.1:0-5175 GCA_035291025.1 archaeon | reverse complement strand
AAGTACGGCTCCACTTTCGTGAAAAAAATCGCCTTGATGGCGTCCGTCAAGCCGAGCCCGTAGGCAAACAAGGACATTCCAATGATGCACCTGAGCACGACCAGGAACGTGAAGTCCCTTAAATGAAGCCTTAGTTTTTGCCAGTCCACTCTTTCATTGCTGGCCTTTATTGAAAAGAAAACCATCAAGCCGCCAAGCAGTTGGCTCAGGCTCCCCAAAGTGAAGGCGCCAAGGGTTTTCGCGACTCCCACGCCCGTGATGGATGAAACGCTTGAAAGGAACGAAGCGAGTACTGCGAACGCGAAGTCTTTCCTGCTTGCAGTCATTCAAAGCCCACGCACTAGAACAAGGAATTCCCTGACGGAGGGAAATGATGACGCGCAAGCCTTTAAAACAGGTTTTCCTTACCACCTAGAAACGGAAACCATTGGAGTTACCGCATGCCTTCCAAGAAAGCCAAGCCAAAAGCCAAGCCGCTCTCACTGGAGGACGTTGAGTCCTTGAGGGCGAAACGCGACGAGCTCGCCCACAAAATGGCGTCGGCTCCCGCGCGGGAACGCCTTAAGCTGCAGAAAAAAGTCATGCAATTGACTGTTGACATTGGCAAGGCTTCGCGCGGGCAGTAGCGTGGCTATTTTGAAACGAGCCGTGTTATTTTTTCGACTACTTGCGAGTACTTTTCGCCGCTGACGCTGCAAACCTTGGAGAGGACTTGCCTTTTCTGGGCAGTGAACAGCATGTTTGCCCGAATGAAGCTGTCCACTTGAAGGCTGCCGTTTAGCGTTTCCGTTTTTCCCAGTTCAACGGCGAAAGAGTCGGGCCGGGTTTTCTTGGACGTTATCTGGCACAACAGCACGTCTTCACGCATTTCGCTAGACAATACTAAGCATGGCCTGAGTTTCCTGGTGCTCAAGTCAGTGTACGGGAACGGGAACAGGACTACGTCGCCTTTTGCAAGTGCTTCCATGCCTCGTCCTCTTCCCTGGAAAGCCACGCCTTTGCCAGGGACTCCTCGCTGGCCAGGTAAGTGCTTAAGCCACTTGGGATGCTTTCGTCGTCGAATAGTTTCTCGCGCAAGAGTTCGCGAATCAATTCCTGCAAGTTGTCAAAGCCCTTAAGCTCCGAGTAAGCCTTGGCGCGTTCAAACAACTTGTCAGACAACTTCAAGCTAATCTGCGTACTCATAGATATCTAATAATACCAATGAGTACTTAAAGCTACCCATTAGTGGTTGCAGGGTTTTTCCCTATAGCCGTCCAAGAACGCGTTTTATTTCCCTTCGCACGTCCCCTGGCTGGGTGCCGGGCCCGAGTTTCTTGAATACGCGCCCCAGCAAGTATTCAATGACTTTCACCTCGCCCGCCTTGACTTTTGCAACTGCGGCATTTTCACTCTGCAAAACTTCCCTAACGGCTTTCTCGAGTTCTTCCCTGGAAATGCTTGTTTTCATGGAAACAGTCCCTTTGTCAAGCAATTCCCTCAAGAGCTGGGCCGCTCCCTGTTGCGTGACTTGCTTTTTGTCCAATGCAGTGAGCACGGGCTTCAAGTCCTTTGCAGTCAACGGCGACGCTGAAAGCCCGCGGTACTCCAGTTCCCCCTTTAAGACGCTTGAATAAAAAAACGCCGCAGTCCCTGGCGCGGCGTGAGTGCAGGATTCCTCGAAGTCCTTCAAAAAACCTGAAAGCACCAGCGTCTCAAGGACCGCCGTGGAAATTTTTAGCTTCGAGGAAAGCCTTTCGACTTCCTTGAAAGGGTCCGTGAAGGCCTTTGCCTCAACTTTTGACAAGTCAATGGCTGGCAAGTCCGGGTCGGGCAAGTAACGATAATCCGCTTCCGTTTCCTTTTCACGCGAGGGAGTGGTGGACTCGCTTGCCTCGTCGTAGTTCCTCGTTTCCATCCTGACTTTTTGGCCCGAACTCACGGCCTCGCGCTGCCTTTTTTCCTCGAACCTTATTGCAGCCACCATTCCCTTGACAGAATGCACGTTTTTTACTTCAACGCGGTTGCCGCCCGCGACGGAGACGTTGGTATCAATCTTTAAGCCGAGCTCTGGCCGAATCAATTCGTTGTACAGCAAGGCCGCTTGGAGCCTTTCCACGAACGACTTTGCTTCCTCTGGCGACTTCAAGTCCGGCTCGGTGACGATTTCCATCAAGGGAACGCCGGAGCGGTTGAAGTCCAATGTCTTCTTTTTCAAGTCAAACTGTCCCGGGTCTTCCTCGAAGTGGATTTCGCGAATGCGCACTCCCTGGAAAACGCCGTTGACGCCGACGGGCGTGCTCGTGCGCTGGTAATTGCTTGGCAAGTCAGGGTAAAAGTAGTGCTTTCTCAAAACGCTCGCCTCGCCTTTTGGCTCGCATCCAAGCAATGCAGCTGCCGCCTTCGCAACGCTTACTGCTTCCCTGTTGACGCCGTTGGGTTTGGCTCCCGGCTGCGAAGTGCAGGTTTCGCACACCAGCGTGTTGGGCTCTCCTTCCAGGAACGCCGAGGAACACGCACAATGCATTTTGCTTTTCGTGCGCGCATACGCGTGCACTTCAAGTCCAATCTTCATAGCATTCCCCGCAGTGACTCGAATCCCTTCATGAACTCCAAAACGCGCGCGTCCGCAAGCCTTCCAGCCATTACCTGTAAGCCAACGTTTTTCGAAACGGGCACGACGCCGGCGGGTATTCCAGCCAAGTTTGCGCTGACAGTGAAAACGTCCGCCAAGTACATCTGCAAGGGGTTGGAAACCTTCGAGCCTAACTCGTAGGGAGTGAAGGGCATCGTGGGTGACAACAAAAAGTCATACTCGTCAAAGGTTTTCTCGAATTCCTCCCGTACTTTTTCGCGTGCCGCCAGCGCCTTCGAGTACCACTTTCCGTGGAATTCCTTCATTGTGACGTACGTTCCAAGCATGATGCGGCGCTTGACTTCCTTTCCAAGGACGCCGCGGTTTTCCTCCACGCCCCCGGAGCAGTTCCCGTAAAGCTTTCCGTCAAACTTTTGCATTGCGCTCGAAAACTCTGCATACACAATCAAGTAATACGCGGGGATTGCGTACTTCAATGACTCCAGCTTGACTTTTTCCAGTTCTACGCCGGCGCCTTCAAGCAATGAAAACGCGTGACGCATTTGCCTTTGCGTTTCAGCGTCAACTCCCTCGAAGTCCAGCACCGCAACCCGTTGCTTTTCCAACTCCATTTTCCCAAGCGCAAAGCTCACTTTCTCATTCACGGTCGCCCTGTCCCTTTCGTCCCAACCCGAAACCACGCCCATGACCATTGCAAGGGTTTCAGCGTCCCTTGCAATAGGCGCCGGCCCCTCCAAGGACATTGCCATGTCAGACAAGCCGTGACGCGACACCAAGCCATAAGTCGGCTTTAACGCTGCAACCCCGCAAAAGCTAGCAGGACAGCGAACGGAGCCGCCGGTGTCGCTCCCAATTGAAAAGTCCACGAGCCCGGAAGCGACTGCGGCACCGCTCCCCGAACTCGAGCCGCCCGGCACCAAGGCCTTGTTGTTGGGGTTGAGCGTTGCGCCGAAGGCGCTTGTTTCCCCGGAGCCGCCGCACGCGAACTCGTCCAAGTTCAGCTTGCAAGTAACCTCGGCGCCAGCGTCCAGGATCCTTTGCACGACAGTGGCGTTGTACGGCGCGACGTAGTCCTTGAGCATTAGCGAGCAGCACGTCATTCGCACGCCCTTCACGGCAATGTTGTCCTTCACTCCGGCCTTCAACCCGGCCAGCACGCCCTGCCCGCTGCCTTTCACGCTGCACTCAGTCAGGACCGCGTTCAATGAATCCACTTCAATCCCCCTAGAGTCTTTCGCTTGGAGTCAAAGTTTGAAGCGATTTCGCGCGGAATTGAGTCGCCCACCACGTCTTCCCGTAGTGCTTGCCTTGAAGTGGTTTCCTTTGAGGCTTTCGCGTCAGGCAAGCCTTGAATGGACTCAAAGTAGGAAAGGATGTCCTTGAACTGTCCAATGAACTCTTTTTCCTCGGCTTCGCCGAGCTTGACGCGGCAAAGCCCCGCCACTTTCCTTAACTCAGTTAAGTCCATGCCGTCCACGCCCTTTTCCCCTTAGCTTGCTCCTATTTTTCTTTCTTGTCATGGAATGGCGCCCAGGGGTGGATTCGAACCACCGTCACTCGATTAACAGTCGAGTATTCTGCCAGCTATACTACCCGGGCACAACCCTTTTGAGTTTGCGTCCGCACGCTCGTCGTTGCTACTCCTCGCTAAGAGTCAACTCAAAAGCGTTGACGGAAAAAACTAAGACGCTGCACTCTGCAACGTTTTTCCAGCCAATGCAAAAAATAGTCGAACGCAGCGTCACGCCACGTTATTATTTTTCCCTGACTGCTTTTTGGCGCGAGAAACAGGTTGAATGAATGGGGCAGGCTTCGCCATTCCCAGCCGTAAAAGCAAGCGCCTTAACGCGTCCTGGAATGCTCCTGCGAGGCCTTGAACCATGCCAACAGTAAAGAGCTGGCGCAGGTTTTAAAGCTTTCTGCGGCGTTTTTGTCTCAAGGACAAACTAGTTTCTTTGGTTGAGCTTTCTTGCAGGCGAATGGCGTGAGCCAATGAGCCGCAAAGAAAGGTCATGCGGGAGTGGCCCAGCCCGGTCAACGGCGCTGGATTGAGGTTCCAGTCACTTTGTGTGTGCGCAGGTTCAAATCCTGCCTCCTGCACTCTTCCTTTTTTTCGCCCAAAGGCCTTCCAGCGCACTGCTTGGTTTTTATTCCTTTTACTACAATGCATTCATGGATGTTGCGCGCGCGTGCATTTTTCGCTTTCATTTCCTGCGCGTTGTTTCTTTTCCCTGCGCACGCGGAAACGCTTGTCTCCTACGAGGGCAAGGTTCAAGGGGATTCCCTAATGCTTGAAGTGACGCAGGCTTACTCCACTGACGACGGCAAGGAATACAATTACTTCCAGCTTGCCTCGTACGTCCCCGAGGGCTCAGAGGTTTTGAGCGTCACTGACTCGCTTGGACCCGTGAAGGACTTCGAGTTCGACGGCCGCGAACTCAACTACGAGTCCAACCGCGGCCCGCTTCGTTCAATGGAAAGAATCACAATTAACGCAGTTGCGCCCGGCGTTGACGAGTCGCTTTCGCCCTTGAAGTCCTTCCATTCCTTTTTCATCGCCTTCGACGACGGCAACCCCAACCACGTCGAGTTGGAGTTCC
>DATDTB010000068.1:0-15987 GCA_035291025.1 archaeon | reverse complement strand
CTGGGGGTTTCCGGATATGTCGATACTCGTGGACGAAAGCACTCACGTCCTGGTTCAGGGAATCACTGGAAGGGAGGGAATGCGCGCCACTCACGCAATGCTCGAAAGCCGCACCGCCGTGAGCGCCGGCGTGACCCCCGGCAAGGGCGGCATCACAATCCTTGGAGTCCCTGTCTATGACTCCGTTGCGCAAGCCGTCGAGGCTCACCCTGAAATAAGCGCCACTGTCGTTTACGTCCCGCCAGCGGGCGCGAAGGACGCCGCGTTCGAGGCAATCTCGAACGGGATAAAGCTAGTAAACGTCATCACAGAAGACATAGCCATAAGCGACACCGCTGAAATGATTGAATTCGCGCGAAAGCACAAGGCGCGCATCGTTGGCCCGAGTTCCGTTGGGATTTTTTCCCCTGGGAAGGCGCGCCTTGGAGTCGTGGGCGGCCCGAAGGAAATCGTTGAACGCGTCTACAAGCAAGGCAACATTGGAGTGATTTCCAAGAGCGGGGGAATGACGAACGAGACCGCGTGGGTCGTTCGGCAGGCGGGGTTGGGGCAGAGCACTGTCGTTGGAATGGGCGGAGATGTGCTCGTTGGAAGCGACTACGTTGACTTGTTGAAATTGTTCGAGGAAGACGACGACACTCACGGGGTAGTGTTCTTCGGCGAACTCGGCGGCAGCTACGAAGAGCAAATAGCTTGGGCCGTGGAAAAAGGGGAAATAAACAAGCCAGTCGCTGGGTTCATTGCCGGGCGCTTCGCGTCAAGGCTGCCGAGCGAGATAAAGTTCGGCCACGCCGGCGCCATAGTTGAGGGAACTAAGGGCACGGCCGAGAGCAAGATGCAGGCCTTAAAGGAAGCAGGGGTATTGGTCGCGGAAACTCACGACAAGCTCGGCGAAATAATCAAGACCGCGGTAAAGGCCTGACTAGCTAGCGTTCAATAACGGGGTGGTTTTTGAGTGAGCGAGAAAAAGTGGCGCACCGAGATTTCGGACGCGCGGAACAACAAGAGCATCCTTCGCGGGTACGAAATAACCGATTTAATGGGCAACTTGTCATTTTCACAGGCCATTTTCCTGGAGTTAAGCGGGAGGCTTCCAAGTGAAAAGGAAGCCCGCTTGATGGACGCAATGCTAGTGGCGCCAATAGACAACGGAATAGCGGTCCCGTCAATCACTGCGGCGCGCATTTCCTATTCGGGCGCCGGCAACGTCGGGAGCGCGATTGCCGCAGGCGTCCTAGCAATAGGCGAGCACCACGGCGGCGCCATAGAACAGGCCGCCAAGATTTTCCAGGACTCCGTGCAGGGAAAGGTTCCCGCGAAGTACTTGGTGGACCAGTTCACGACCCACAAAAAGCGATTCCCGGGTTACGGGCACAAGATTTTCACCACTGATCCCAGGACGCAGCGGCTAATGGAAGTGGTCAAGGAAGAAGGCTTGAAGAGCGAGCACTTGGACTACGCCTTGGAACTCGAACGGGAAATCGAGAAGTCGCAGGGAAAGAAGCTGTGCTTGAACGTGGACGGCGCGATTGCCGCGTGCATTTCTGACCTGGGCTTTGACTGGCGCCTGGCCAAGGGCTTTTTCATCATTCCCCGCGTCGTGGGTATTTTGGCGCACGTCCACGAGGAGTCATTGAAGGAAAAGCCATTCCGGCGCCTAGAGGAACACGAATACGACTACTACGGGCCGCAGGGGAAAAAGCTGCCTGGCGAGTTCGAGAAAAAGGCGGCAAAACGCTGACCTGCTCTAAAGGCGGCCTGGGGCGCTTTTCTTAAAAGCGTTTCGCACACTGCATATCTAAAGCGCAACCCGCATTCCGTTAGCATTGAACAACCCGTGGGTTGCTTTTCTTTGAACAAGAACTCGCTTTAGGGTGAAAAGTAAATGCCACGCTATAGAATCGAATACGACCGGTCGGGGTGCATTGGCGCCGCCATCTGCGTTGCCGCGGACCCCGCGCACTTCGTTTTAAGCAACGAGGACGGCAAGGCCGACTTGGTTGGCGCGCAAAAGGAAAACGACAAGTGGGTACTCGAGTTGGACGACATCAACGACATGAAGGCCGCGGCCGACGGCTGCCCGGTGCAGGTAATAAAGATACTGGACAAGGAAACAGGCAAGCAACTCGTTTGAAGCAATTGAAGCAAAAGGCTACTTCTCTTCCGGAAAAGCAAGCGGGGCAACCCACTTAGCCACTTGCAAGGTGAGGCTTTCGGGGTAAACGCTGATTTCGCCTTTCCCGAAGCCTTGAACCAGGGCTGCGGGCTGGGCGTTGGCTATCAAGTCCTTGAACAAAACCCCCACCATTAGAAGGCGCACGTCGTCCTGCGACTTTATTACGTTTGACGCAAAGCCTTGAACCATTGATTCGGGGACTTAAAACTTTTGCGCGAAAAGGGAAACTAGGCGGTCCTGCGGTTTTGAGGCCTTCAACACAGTCAAGGCGTCCTGCTTTGAAATCGAGGAAACAAGCAACGGCGCCGCGCTTACGAGGAGTTGTCCCTGCAGGGTGCCAACAAGCGATTCAGCGGTTTCCAAGTCGCCTGAAAGCGCTGCTGCCTGCACTTCGTCAAGCGTCGCCTTCGGCTCTGCGAACCGCTCGTCCTCAAGTAAATCCGACAAGGCAAGCACACTCAGCGCGACTCCCTGCAAGTCCTGCTCCTCGAAGGCTTGAACCGCGTCACGCATTGCCTTCAAAAGCTTTGAAGCGAGTTCCGCGTCTGCTTCCTGTTCCTTTGACGGCTTGGCGTTCAAGGCCAGCGAGGAATTCACGGATATCACGCGGTCGTAGTCGCCAAGGATTGCAGCGTGGCCTGACTTGAAGTCAGCGTTCAAGGACTTCGTTGAAGCCGCGCTTAACAGCTTCATTTTGCCCGTCAATTCCTCCAGGCTCGAAGGCACGCCGTCCAGCGAGGCGGCGGCGACTATTGCGTCGTTGTCCTCCAACACCACCAAGTTCTTTCCCGAAGTCACGTCGCTGAGCAAGTCAAAGGCGTCCGTCAACAAAACCCCGGCGAAGAACAACGGCGCCAAAAGCGTCAAGTTCAGCGAAACAGACGCCGCGAAGAGGGCTGCAGGAAGCGTTTTCCCGGTCCACTTCCTGAAGACGAAAAACGAAACCAGCGGAACCAGCGTAGTGACAAGGAACAACAGCACCAAGACGTCCGGCAAGCCCGACGCGAACCCTATCGCGAGGGACAAAAACAAGGCCGCAAGCAACGCAACTGCTTCAATTGGCACTTGGCGGCCGCCCAGTTCCAGCATAGAAAGAGTTAAGAACTAGAAACGCATAAGAAGTAAAAGCACTGCGCGCTCCAAGTGGAAGCGCGGCGCAAGAAAAAAGGGTCTCGCATAGGTGATAAAAGGAAATGAAGTTGCCTTACGTAAGCAGCAAGGGGGCCATGAAGAGCCTCTTCGATGAAACGCTGGAAGTGAACCAGAAAATTGAAGAAGTCCAAAGGGAAAAAATAAGGGAGCGACTTGAGGGAAGGCCTGTGAAAAAAACGCAGGTGCAGTACACGAATTACGTGTCAATAGACAAGAACGGCAACCAGACAAGCGACCCGAAGGCCGTCGTGGACGTCATCCCGGCGTCGCAGCTCCGCAGAATGGAAAGAATGTAAATCCTTCTCGCGCCCCAAAATGACGGGCGCTGTTTTCCCAGCCAAGGAAAGCCTGCGAAAAAAAACAGCAGGCTTTTATCTCTTTTTTAACAACTTTACACTGGAAAACGCCAAAGCAATCCAGGAACTTCTTAACTCGCTTCTGCGGTCGTAGTATAGCGGCAGAACAAAAGCTTCCCAAGCTTTTAGCCCGGGTTCAAATCCCGGCGACCGCACTCACTCAAAAGTTAAAGTCCCCTCTTGTGGCTACAATTTTACTTAAAACGCTAGTTTTATAAATGTGTAGGCACAACTAATTGTATGGTTAAAGTTGAAAGGCGTATCGTGAAAGGGAAAACGTATTACTACTTGGAGCACAGCGTACGAAAAGAAGGCAAAGTATCAAAGAAGAGATTCTACCTAGGGAAAGAACTCCCTAAGGATTTGGAAAAGCGCAAGGTTGAGTTCTTGAACGAAGTCTACAAGGAAAAGTGGTTCACGGAATTCGATGAGCTTAAGAAAGCACATGCAAAAAAGGAAAGCGACCTGCCGCCCAGCGCGAAGGACAAGCAACTGCAGCAGTTCAGCATTCGCTTTACTTACGACTCCAACCGGATAGAAGGCTCGACTCTTTCATTGAAGGAAACGGCGGATTTACTGGAACGCGGTGTTACTCCCCGGGAAAAGCCGGTCCAGGACGTGAAAGAAGCCGAAGCACACGACGAATTGTTCAAGGAAATGCTTGACTACAAAAAAGACCTGTCACTTTCCACCGTGCTTTACTGGCACAAAAAACTGCTAGAGGCAACGAAGCTGGACATTGCAGGTGTTGTTAGAAGGCACCAAGTCAGGATTTCTCGAAGCAAGTTCGTGCCGCCTCTAGCAGTTGAAGTCGAGCCAATGCTTTCAGACTTCTTTAAATGGTACGAGAAAAGCAGGGTAAAATTGCACCCCGCGGAACTCGCCGCATTGGTTCACTTAAAGTTTGTGACAATTCACCCGTTCGCTGACGGCAATGGCAGGATTTCAAGGCTTTTAATGAACTTTGTTCTAAACAAGCACGGGTTTCCAATGCTGAACATTCACTACGCAAACAGGAACAGTTACTACAACGCCTTGGAAAGAGCGCAAGTAAAGGAAAACGATTCAATTTTCCTGAACTGGTTCTTCAAGCGCTACAAAAAAGAACTTGAAAGATTTTGAGCAGAGTTGCGATATGAGAAAGAAGAAACCGTCAGGAGTGGTCCGAGGAAAACTGCTAAAAACTCCGTCTTGCACGGTTTGTGGTTCTTTTGACTCTGAACAGTGGCATTGGTTCTTTTACGTGCCAGTACACGTTGAAGGCACTGGCGAGTGGAAGCGCTTGAAGGACTCGCACGTGTTCTGCAAGCACTCAAAGGGAAAATGCGAACCCATAAGCGTTGTTAAGTGGACGGGTAAAAACAAGTATTTTGAATACTGGGAATGCGATGACTGCTTCAACGAGGTTGAAAAGAACTAGCGCTTCAACTCTATTAAACATTTTCGTTTCTTCTTAAGTGTTTTTTTTGATTAACTAAGACTTTGAAGTGCATTGTTCGCGGCGGCCGCGCCCTCACAGGTTATAAAGCTGAACCTGTTTTTGGGGAGTCAATGGACTGGGCTTTTTTTGCCGCGGCCTTTGCCGCCGAAGTGATTGGCACCATCGCCGGGTTCGGGTCTTCCACGGTATTCCTCCCCCTAGCCCTGCTTTTCGTTGACTTCCACGTTGCCCTGGTGCTAGTTGCAGTTTTCCACATTTTTGGAAACATCGGGCGTTTCGCGTTCTTCAGGTACGGCTTGGACTGGAAGCTGTTGTTGAAGTTTGGAGCGCCAGGCGTAATTGCCACTTTGGCCGGCTCTGCCCTAGTCCCACACGTGCAGCAGGACGCGTTGAAACTCGTTCTTGGCTTGTTTCTGTTGCTTTTCTCAGCCTTTTCACTGCGATTTCCAGGCTTTCACTTCAAGCCAACAAGTGCAAAAACCGTCCTTGGCGGGGCCGTGTCCGGGTTCCTTGCTGGCTTGATCGGCACGGGGGGCGCCCTCCGCGGGGCGTTCCTGACAGGCTTCAACTTGCGGAAGGAAAAATACATCGCGACATCCGCGGCCATTGCGCTCGCGGTTGATTTCACGCGCGTCCCGGTTTATCTTTCCTCGGGCTTCCTGCAAGAGCAATACTATTGGCACGTGTCGGCGCTTTTGGCGGTGGCGCTCGCGGGGGCTTTTGCGGGAAAAAAACTAGTTGACTTGGTGCCGCAGGAAAGGTTCAGGAAGCTCGTGCTGGCCGCGATAGCGTTGGCCGGCCTCAAGTTCGCCTACGACGGGCTTGCCGCGTTTCTTTGAACACTTGAGGCTTTCCGGCGGATCGCCTTCGCTTTGCTGTTGTGAAAGGCATTTTGCTGGGGTGGCGTGGCTTCACGCGGCGTAAACCGCCACTCCGAGCACGGCGCCAATCGCGTACCCGGCTAGCGCTGCAAGCATTCCAATCGCGGCCATTTCCAGCCCGCCCTTCCAAGGGTTCCCGAGAGTCAAGCGCGTCTTGGCGTAGCCGGAGGCAAACAAGGCAAGAGTTGAAACTATCACGGCTTGAGCTGAAGCGGTTGAAACGCCCGCGAAGAAAAAAGGAGTCAATGGAACTATGGAGCCTACTATGGCGGCAAAGCCGATCACTGCCGCGTTCCTCCACGGGTGCGCACACTCGTCAGGGAACAGCCTGAGCTCTTCTTCCATCATGGTCTTCAGCCACAAGTCCTTGTTGGACGTGATGTGCTTAACTATTGAGTCAAGAGTCTTGCCCTTGAAGCCCTTGTTTTTGTAAATCTCGCGAATTTCGCCGCGTTCGACTTCAGGCACTTCATCCATTTCCCGTTTCTCCCTCTCTACCTCGCTTTCGTAAAAGTCCCTCGCGGCCTTGGAGGAAGTGTATCCGACTGCGGCCATGGAAATGGACTCGGCAAACGTCGCGGCGAGGCCTGCAACGATGACTATTTTCGCGTCATTGGTCGCGCTCGCAACCGCCAGGATGACGCCCAAAACGTTGACCAAGCCGTCCTGGCCGCCGAGGATCAAGTCCCTCAACAGCGACCCCGTGCCGGGGGCGTGCCTTTCATGCACTGCCTTGCTCATTCAACAACACCAAAAATTAAGGTTCTACCGCGCTTGAAGGCGCTAAAGAGCCCGCGCCTTGGAGGAAGAGCAAAACTTTTAATAAACGCGGTGTTAGCCTGAACAGCCTGGGGCAAGACGCCTTCGTTCCCCGAAAAGCGCTTTGGCCGGACTGCGCGTTCACCGCGCCAGGAAAAGCAAGGCCAGGACTCCGACTGCGATTCTGTAAACGGCAAACGGGGCAAAGCTCCAGTTTTGGATTGCCTTCATCAAGAAGCCAATGGCAATGAACCCGCCGAAGGCGGCGCCGGCAAACCCGGCGGCGAATACGCCAAAAGGTAAAGCAGTGCCCAAGGCAAGCAGTTCCCCGACTTTTAAGGCGCCGGCTGCCGCGATGGCTGGAACGCCCATCAGGAACGAAAACTCCGCCGCGTCCTTCCGCTTCAAGCCCGAAAACAAGCCCGCGGTCATTGTCGCGCCCGAACGCGACGTTCCCGGAATGATTGAGAGGGCTTGGAAGACGCCAATGAACAGCGCGTCCCTTAGGTTTAAGTCTCTCAGTTCACGCTTGTGTCTTGCCTTCCAGTCCGCCAGCCACAATAGAACGCCCCAAAGCACCAAGTTAAAGCCGACCAGCAAGGCGTTCCTGCCCTCTGTTTCAACGAAGTCCTTGACTAAAAGGGCAAACAACGCCGCCGGAAGCAGGGACGCAAGGGCTAGGAAGGCGAGCCTTTTCTCCCCTGCCAGGGTTTCATTCCGTGAAAGGACTGCGCGGGTCATCAGTGAAAGCTTGCCGCGGAAGTAAAACACCACCGCCAACAGCGTGCCCAAGTGCACTACCACGTCAAACGCCAGCCCCTGGTCCTCCCAGCCAAGGAGTAAGGGGACGAAAATCAAGTGGCCCGAAGACGACACTGGCAGGAACTCAGTTATTCCCTGCAGCAACCCGAGGAAGACGGCTTGCTCAACTGACGTCATTCAGTCAGCCTCGTTTTTCCCCGCACGCCAAGTACATTGCCCCAAGCGCTTTTTCCTCGAAGTGGAACTCTTTCAAGCGCTTTTCCATCCACTCCCACGGCTTAATGCCCCAGTCGGCCGCGTGCAGCCCGCTGAACGAGGCAATAATTGGGCCGAGCGCCCGAAAAAATCCGCCGGGCAGTTTTCCGTCGCTGACTGAAATCCTCGCGCCATTCCTCATTTGCCTCAAAGTGTTTTCCAATACCTGCAAAGGGTTGTGCATGAACGCCAAACTGGTCACGCACAAGACGGCGTCGGCTTTTTGCGGGGCGCGGAAACGGGCCGCATCGCATTCAAAGAAGTCAATGTTTTTCCAGCCGCGGCTTCTTGCCCTCTTTCGCGCGAGGGAAAGCATTTCCTTGGACAAGTCAACTGCGTAAATCCTTCCCGCCGGCCCTATCCTTTCCTCGAGCAGCTCGAATGATAGGCCGGTGCCGCACCCCAAGTCCAGGACTTTGTCGCCCCTTTCCAGGCGGAGCGCTTTGACTTCTTCTTTCCTGTGTGAAAAGAACGGGAAAGCCGAGTCGTAGAAGGGCGCGAGGAACGAGAAAACCCGTTTCGTGTCTTCCTGAGTGAAACGCATGAGCCTTCAACTGCCGCGCACGTTTTCAGCGAGCCATTCCAGGATTCGGGCTTCAAGGTCTGGCCTGGAATCCAGCATGTTCGTGCCGTGGCCCGCTCCCGCGAGTTTGATGAAAACAGTCGAAGCGGCTGGAAGGCTTTGGGTTATTTGCAGGGATGACTCAAAAGAATAAGCGTCTTCAGAGCTTGCCGCAACCAGCACTGGCTTGGAAAACCCCGAAAGGGCGTTTTGGACTGACACGCCTCGGTATTCGAGGCCTGGCGACAGGAGAACCGCGGCTTTGACGTCGTCGTTGTAACTCGCTTGAAGGAACGCGGTGTTTGCGCCAATGCTCGCCCCGACTACTGCAATTCGCTGGGGGTCAACGTCCCGCGCTTTAAGGAATTCTATTCCGGCTTGCACGTCTTTTTCAAGCGCCTGATAGTCTTCGGGCGTGTTGAGCGGGGCTTTCTGGCTTTCGCCGTGGCCCCTCAAGTCAATTGCCAGGACAGTGAAGCCCTGGGCCTTTGCCTGAATTGAAAAGTCTTTCCACGCGGTCCTATCCGAGCCAAGCATGTGAACCAATAGCAGGGCCGGCGAAAGCACCTTGCCTGAATTGTAAAAATCAGCCTTTAACTCTACCCCGTCGCTTGCAGTGAGTGAAAACATTAAAGGCTCGCTGCCTGCGTAAGGCTGTGCCGGGGGGGCGGAGCAGCCCGCGAGCAACAGGATTGAAAAAAGCAGGGAAAGGCTTGAGTTTTTCACCGCGAAAGCACTCCCTTTCCCAAAAGGCGTTTCAGCAAAACTCGCAAGAAGTCGCGTTGCCTGCCGGGTGTTCTTCCTTGTACTGCGAGACGCACGTGCTTGAGTCGAATTCCTTGTTGTCGTACGTGACCGAGTTCTTCCCGATCGCCTTGCCGCATTCAGCGCACTTTGGCATTTGAATTTTCACCCCTTTCCTTTTGTTCTTCAGCAGAACTCGCAAACGGTGTGGGAGTCGCCTTGGTGGGTTTCCTTGTATTTAGCGACGCACTTCCCCGAGTCAAAGTTTTTTCCGTCGTACGAAACGCCTTTCGCGCCCACGGGCTTGCCGCAGACGGCGCATTTTTCACCCATTCCACAAACCCCCTTTTGATTTAAAGTATTTACTGAAGTGAGGAAACTAAAGTACCACAAGAGTCTTATACTTATTCAGCATCAGCCGTACGGGTCAAGGCATGAAAAAGTCAACCCTTATAATAGCGGCAGTGCTATCGGTGGCGCTTGCGATGATTGCGTTGCTTTACATGGCAACAGAGTATGCAAGGAACGCAGTATTGGACAACCTAGTCGATGGGTTCATTCAAAGAGAGCGTTCAGTCGTGAAAGGCGTCGCGGCGTTCCTTGAATCCGAAATGAAGGGCGTTACTGACAACGTTTCATTCATGGCCGAGTTCGAGGAATTGAGGAATGGAACGGGGAAGGAGTGCAACGCAAAGCTCAAGGAGCTGTTCCCGTTGTTTGAAGGCCGCGTGGGAAACCTGTTCAGGGTTAACTCGAAAGGCGTGGTTGACTGCTCCGTCGTCGAGTCCGCAATTGGCTTTGACGCGTCCAATTTTCCGTCAACTCGTGAACCGGAAGCCAACCCCACGGGCTATCCAGTCATGTCCGGGCCCGTTTTCTCGCCCCCTACCCAGAGGTTCATATTGAGCATTTACGCCCCAATACTTGACAGTTCGGGAAGCCCTTCGGGCACGCTTGGCGCTGTCTTGTACTTGGACGAGTTCCAGGAAAAGTACTTCACGGGAAAAAGCGAGGTAGTGGGCGCTTCATTCGTGTTAAGCGACTTGAAAAGCGGGATTGTGCTTTCGCACCCCTTAAAGGAAATCATTGGCGAAAAGGAGGGCTCCCCGAAGATAACCGCGCTGATTGGCGACAAGCCGGAAATAAGAGAGCTCAGCAGGAAGTTCCTGGAAAGCGTCAAAAGCGGGCAGAGCGGAACGTTCGAGTTCGTTTCCTCGGGGCGCGAGCTGGCCGCTGCGTTCGCTCCCGCGGACGTCGCGCCTGGAACGCGGTGGGCGCTCGTTCTCACGGTCCCAGTGCAGTCCTTGAAGGACGCGATACTGGCCGGGGGCGTTGGCGGCTTGGAGCCATTCCAGTACTTGCTTTACGTTGCGGCGTTCCTGGCAATTGCGAGCGCCGCTTTCCTGGTTTACGTATTCAACTACAAAGTCTTGAATCCCATAAACAGGCTGACTGAAAAAATCAGCGCGCTGAGCACTGGAAATATGGACGTCAAAATTGACGAGTCAACGCTGAAAGCGGGTGACGAAGTCGGGGACTTGGCGAGGGCTTTTTCGAGGGTGCTGGCGTCGCTCAAGCTCGCCATGAATAGGGCTTCGCCGGAACTGCAAAAACAACTCAGCGCCCAGAGCCTTGAACATGAAGAGGAACGCGAAAGGTTCCTCAGGCAACTGCGGGACATTAACAAGACACTGAACAATTCCTCGCTGGTTTCAACGACGGACGTTTCAGGCAACATAACGTACGCCAATAAAAAATTCATTGAATTCTCAAAGTACAACGAAGGCGAGCTCTTGGGCAAGAACCACAACCTGCTAAAGTCGCGCTTCAAGGGCGAATTCTTTCACACTGCCAGGTTTTACGACGCGCTCTGGAAAACCATTTCCACGGGAAAAGTGTGGCACAGCGACTTCAGGGACAAGGCAAAGGACGGCAGCATTTACTGGGTCAGGAGCGTTATAATGCCGACAGTGGACGAAAAAGGCAACGTCACGGGGTACGTCGCCGTCCAAACCCCCATCACTGACAGGATGGCGTTGGTCGAGGAAAGGATAAGCGAAATGGAAAAAGGCAGGAACGTGGGGGAGGGCGCCGTGAAGCTCGTGGAAGGCTTGAGGAACGGCGGCGCGAAGGCAAGCGACTGGTTCACGCCGGGAAAAGGCTGATTTTGTTAAAAGGAAAACGCCAGGTTCTCCAAGAGCCTCCTTAGCTCTTCGTATTCAATGAATTGGTAGAATTCCTCGCGTTGGATCCACTGCACTCCAGTTATGCCCGGGCCGTTGTATACTTGTGTGTTGGCGGGCACTTCCACGAGGAAGACTCGCTGGTGCCCCAGTTCGCCCGTGCCGGAATAGACAAAGTTCAAGTGCACGCCCGTGTCCTTTGCCTTGTAGTCAGTGATTCCAGTCTCGCCGAGGAGTTCGCGTTTCACTGCCTTGGCGGGTTCCTCGCCCGGCAACAGGCGCGTGGAAGGACAGCTCCACTTGCCGGTCCGCTGGTTTTGGACTACGAGGAAAAACAAGGGGTTGCGCCTGTACGCCACGCAGCAGACTCCGGGGACGCTTGCACTGCCTTGCCCGCCCCCAACCGGCGCTTCAAAGCCCTCGCCGCCGTTGCCGTCGTCGCCTTCCCCTCCATCGCCTTCCTCGCCTTCATCGTAAGCCATTCACTGCCTCCCTCGACTTTTCAAGCAAGTAATGCAAAGCCAGTCCAAAAGCAATGACGGCCAGGCTCATTACCACAACGAAAACTTCAAAGTACTGCAGCATGAACAGCGAAGAAACCAGCCCAAAAAACGCAAGCAATGGAAACTTTCCGGCGTTCAAGGGCGTTCGGAATGCGCGCGGCGCACTCGGCTGGGAGTACCGCAGCATTATTAGGGACGCGTTTACTGACGCGTACACGAGGAACAGGGAAAAGTCAGTAATCCCGGCAACGGTCTTTATGTCAAAGGACAAAGCGAGGAGCACTGAGGCAAGCGCGACCAACAGCACTGAATGGCCGGGAGTGCCCCGGCTGCCAATCCTTGAAAAGATTCCCGGGAGGGCGTTGTCTTTCGACATTCCGTAAATCACGCGCGACGCCACTATCAACAACACGAGTGAAGTGTTGGCTGTCGCGAACAGCGCTATTAGGGAAAACACGAAATCCGTGTTCGGGATCACGGCGGAAACAACTTCCGTCAAGGGCGCCTTGCTTTCCGCGAGCCTTTCCCACCCCAAAACGTTGACTGCGGAAAGCGCGACGAGAATGTACAGCGCGGTTGAAACCACTATCGATATCACCAGCGCCTTTGGCACCACCTTGCGCGCGTTCCTTGTTTCCTCGGAAACGTTTACCACGTCCTCGAAGCCCAGGTACGCGAAGAAGATGATTGCTGTCGCCGCCAGTATCCCGGGCAAGCCCGCGCCGTCCGGGGTTTCAAGCAAGTCAAACCTTACGCCGGAACCGTTGAAGGCCAAAACGCCCACGAACACAACCACTAGCAGTCCCGCTGTCTCAATCAATGTCGACAGCATGTTGAACTGCGAGGACTCCTTGATTCCCCTATAGTTCAAGACCGAGAGCGCAAGGAGTAACGCCGCGGCAACCCATTGAACGCTTCCGCCAAAGCTGTGCGTGAAGTAGCCCGCGAAGCCCAATGCAACCGTGACCGCCGCGACGGTGCTGGCCACGATCATGAGGAAGCCGATGCCGAATGAAAGGGTTTTGTTGTTGAAGGCGTGCTTTGAGTAATTGTACTCGGCGGCGCTCTTGGGGTACATGGAGCTTAGCTCGGCGTAGCTCAACCCCGTGAGCGCCGCAATAAAGGCGGCAATAGTGAAGGAAAGCCACACTGCATTCCCAGCGATTCCGGCGCCCACGCCAATGAGCGCGTAAATTCCCGCGCCCAAAATGACCCCGACGCCGTACAAGGTCAGTTCCATCAATCCGAGTTCTTTTTTCAAGTGCTGCATTTGTCACACCGTTGACTTCGCCGTGTCCGGGTGCTGCCTTGACAGGATTGCCTTTCCTGAATAAGAAAGCAACGCAAACGCAAGGAAGGGCAGTAGTATTTCAGCCCACTCCTCCACCCCCAAAGGCACGGTTTCAAACAACTTGTTTAGCGGGGGGTAAAGCACTACGAGTTGCAGGGCCAAAGCGCCGCCAACGGCAGCCATTACGTAAGGGTTTGACGCCAGCGCTGCCCCGAAAATGCGCCTGATGAAGAACACGAGCAATAGCTCGAAGACGACCAAGGCAGTGAAAATCAGGGTTTGCGCGTGCCCAGGCAGGGCTTTCAGCCAGTAGCTGTAGGCAGCCAGCAACACGAACGTCATGAGGGCTCCGTTCAAGAGAATCGTCTTTGAAAGCAACGGGGACAGCACTCCCTCGCTTTTTGGCCTCGGCTTGCGCTTCATTATGTCGCTTGCAGGCTGGTCAACTCCGAGCGCCAGCGCCGGCAAGCCGTCAGTCAACAAGTTGATCCAAAGCAGTTGGATAGCGGTGAAGGGCAGTGGGAGGAACAAGAGGGAGGCAAGGAACACAACGAGGACTTCGGCCATGTTCGCCGTCAACAGCAACCCGACAAACTTGCGGATGTTGTCGAAAATCCCGCGCCCTTCCTCGACCGCGGAAACAATCGTGGCGAAGTTGTCGTCCAGCAAAACCAAGTTAGAGGCTTCCTTTGCCACGTCAGTTCCCTTGATGCCCATGGCAATGCCTATGTTGGCCTTCTTGAGCGCGGGCGCGTCGTTCACGCCGTCGCCCGTCATTGCCACTATGTGGTTGTTGTCCTGGAAGGCCTTGATGATGCGGAGCTTGTGGTCGGGCGTGACGCGGGCGTAAATGGCAATGCCTTCAACTCTTTCACGCAGTTCCGCGTCAGAAACCTTGTCTAGTTCCTCGCCCGTGAGCACTTCAGAGTCCTCGTGGTCCACTAAACCAATCCCTTTCGCGATCGCCACCGCCGTGACTTTGTGGTCGCCGGTAATCATCACGACCTTTATGTTGGAGCTCCTGCACTTCGCGATGGCGCCGCGGACTTCGGGGCGCGGGGGGTCAATCATTCCAAACAGCCCCAGGAAAATCAAGCCCGCCTCCAGGGTTTTCTGGTCATAGTTCTTCGCCGTCCTTGTTTCCTTGAACGCCGCGGCAAGCACTCGGAGGGCGTTGCCAGCCATGGCGTCCTGCACAGCTATTATTTTCTCGCGGTCTTTTTGCGTCATCGCCCTGATTTTGCCCTTGTCGAACAGCTTCGCGCAGTGGGGGAGCAAGTGCGAAGCCGCGCCCTTCGAGTAAACAATTGTGTTGCCGGCGTCCTTTTCCACGACAGTCATCATTTTCCTGTCCGAGTCAAAGGGAATCTCGAACACGCGCTCTGAAGTCTTTTTCACGCCCGCCTTCGCCGCCGCAACAACGAGCGCGCCCTCCGTCGGGTCCCCGAGCACGCCCTCGCTTCCCCCTAGTTTTGCGTTGCTGCAGAAAGCGCCGGCCTTCAAGAGCAAGGACAACTGCTGGCTTTCCAAGGGCTCGAGCTTTTCCTCCCCGGCGTAAAACTCGCCTTTGACTCCATAGCCTTCGCCGGTGACGTTCACGTACTCGCCGGCGTACACCTGCGTCACCGTCATCTTTCCCACAGTGAGAGTCCCAGTCTTGTCAGTGCAGATGACGCTCGTGCTTCCCAAAGTCTCGACAGAGGGAAGCGTGCGCACTAGGGAGTGCTTTTTCAGCATCCTTTGGACGCCGGCCGCAAGCGAAAGCGTCACGACTGCGGGAAGCCCTTCAGGGATGGCTGCGACTGCCAGCGCTACGGAGACAAGGAACAGGCCCACGAACCCCTTCACGAACTCCGCGGTCTGGCCCGAAGAGTAAAGCCCCCACAAGTCCTTGAAAAGAAAGCCAGTCACGAAAACTATTGCTATTATGACCAGGACCGCGTAGGCAAGCCTTGAACCCAAGACGTCCAAGTCCTTCTGCAACGGAGTCTCCTCGGTCTTTATTTCCACGAGGCTCTTGGCGATTTTCCCGAACTCAGTGGAAAACCCGGTTGAGACAACGACGGCAGTGCAAGTTCCCCTGACGAGGTTCGTGTTCATGTACAGCAAGTTCTTCCTGTCCGCAACCGCGGTTTGCCCGGGCAAGACCGAGTCCTCCTTGGAAACGGGAACGGATTCGCCCGTTAGCGCGGACTCGTCTACTTTCAAGTTAAAGCTTTCGAGGATGCGGCAGTCGGCGGGGATCTTGGAGCCTTCCTCCAAGTACACTAAGTCGCCGGGCACGAGTTCCGTGGACTCTGTTTCGCGTTCCATGGAGTCCCGGGTGACGCGAACGATTGTCTTCGCGGCCAGCTTTTTCAATGACTCAATTCCTTTCTCGGCGTTGAAGTTCTGCCAAGTGGAAAAGCCCGCGTTCAACAACACAATGAGCATTATGAGCACGGCGTCAATGGTTTCGCCCAAGAAGTACGAAACAATGGAAGCTCCAATCAAGACCAGGACGAGGACGTTCTTGAACTGTTCAACGAAGAGTTCCAGCAGTGAAATCTTTTTCCCGGTGGAAATCTCGTTCCTGCCGTACTCCTCAAGGCGCTTCGAAGCCTCGCTGGAGGAAAGGCCTTGCGCGCGCGAAACACCTAACTCTTTCAGGCAGTCCTGCGCCTTCAGGGAATGCCAAACAGCTCGAGTCAAGGCCATTGAACACCTTAATGCAGTTTTTTCCGCGGCCGCGCCGCGTTCCCTGCGCGCGCAGTCCCCCCTTTCACCATTTCAAGGAACTCGCGGCGGTTTCGGTCCGGCTGCACTCCTTGAAGCGCGTGCCTTTCCGCTATGCCATTTATCAACTGCGGGAGGGTCCTTGGCACCCCTTCGAGGCCGAAGCGGAACAAGTTGGACTGGATGTGGCGCTTTCGCGTGGCGGGG
>DATDTB010000067.1:0-14471 GCA_035291025.1 archaeon | reverse complement strand
ATATTTTTGGCGCTGCAACGCCCTCAAGCCGGCAGTGTTAGTTGTGAAAAGCGACCCTGAGGGAGTGTCCAGCAAGTTTTCCATTGCCTCGTTAGGCTCAGGGAAAACCTCCAATACTCCCGGCTGTCCGGTTTCGCCGGGTGTTCCATTGCAAATGTTCCATTCCTCGTCGAGCCAGTAAAGCCTGGCGCTCCCATAAACCGGGTCCCATTCCACTCCCTCAAGTTCACCGCCGAAAAATCCCACTCGCCACCAGTTCACCAAGTCGATTATTGTCCCGTCTTCCCTGTCAACCAAGTCCCCTGGAACGCTTGACGGAGCGAAGATAAAGACTTGGAAGACATTAAAGGAAGTAATGACCTTGAAGGCGCTTTCAATTGCCAGGGAAATGGTTGCAATGACGCCGGCTTTTGGCTTTTTAAGCGAGGAAACGGAAACCGAAGCGCTTTCCTTGCTATCGTCTCCTTTTTGTCCCTTTTCAATTCTTTCAATGCGTATTTCCTTACCCCACGCCTTTTGAAACTCTGATATTGGGTTTTCGGATGATGCAATTTTTTCCAATGCACTTTCACTCAAGTAAAGCTTCAGTGTCGCGTCCTCGTAAGGCTTTTCCTGGAACTCAGTTATTTCCCCATCCACTGTCTTGACCCCGATAAACTTTTCAGTGGAGTCCTTGAACGTAATCCTTAGCTCTATAGTCGCAGTGCCAATGAGTGCCTTGGCGATGTTCCTTGCCTGGGAAGTGCTTGCATTGAATTTTTCAATTACGGACGATGAGTCTTTTCCGTCTTGGGAAAACGCGTTAACGGAAAAGAGCAACGCCACGAACAGCGTTGTTGAAAGAATTAGTGCTTTTGATTTCATGAACACTAACGGTTTGCCTTTTTGCACTTAGTCAGCTTCAGCGCGTGGCGCGACGAAGTACTTGAGCGCGGCTTCCTCGATTTTGTAGGAAATCATTACTGGCGCGTTGGTCTTGAAAGCCAGCGAAATGTGGGCTTCCTTGTTTGCGCTCTTGGTTATGTCCTGCAAGTAGTCCAGCGAGAACGCCGCTGAAGCCTTTCCCTTAACGTTCAAGTCCACGAGCGAGTCGTCCTTGTCCCCGAGCTCGAACTTCAAGTTCCCGCTAGTGCCCTTGGCTTGCATCCTGAAAGTCTTGTCCTCTGCCGCCAGAGTCACGTAAGTGTTGAACAACGCGGCGTCCTTCAAGCCGTCCTGCAATATGTCTGCGAGCACGGTTGCCTTTGCGTCAAACTCTATTTTCGGCACCGGCAGCTCCGAGGACGAGATGTCAAGCAACGGCAACGTAAAGTTTCTCTTGGCTTTTCCCTTAAAGGAAATGTTCAGGGTTGCGTTGTCCTCGCTTAACTCTAGTTCGAGTTCGTCTTCCGGCCTCGCCCGCGAAAGCACTTTGGAGAGGGCGTCCAAGTCCAGCCCGAGCTTGGTCGCGCCGTCCACCTTGTAGGACTTGAAGGCGCTTTTCGGGAGCGAGAAGTCAACCATGGCAATCATTGCCTGGTCAGCCGCCCTCAACGTAACTCCTTCGCCCGTGACTATGAACTCGCCTTGGTCAACTAAGACGGAAATGGCGTCGATTATGCCCTTGAATGTCTTTGCGTTCTTGAAAACTAAGTGCATTTTTTAGCCCCCCGGCGTTCGAAAAAAGCTCAGGATTGTTTTCCCTTCCCTAACTCTAGGGCTTTAACCCTTTTAAACATATTCTCGTCCAGCGCGCTAAAATCCTGGACGAACTCTGCTTCAATGACCGTTTCCTCGCCTTTCCCGGTTTTCCTTGAACGCCCCAGGACTCGGTAAGTCTTTCCCTCCGCCAGCGAGTCGAATTCCTTCAAGTCCTTGAAGCCCACGCCAACGGAGCCCGTGTCGTCTTCAAGCCTTGCCTTCATTGCATCTTTTTCCTTTCCGGCAAGCCTGGCTATTATTGAGCAAGCGCCAGTGAAGCCCCTTAACTCGAAGGCGGTCTTTTCCAGGAACGCTTCCCGCTTCAAGCGCCGCGGCTCGGGTTTTTCGTTCAAGGCTTCAATGAACTTGTCCGCGTTTTCGTTGTTTTCGTCAACGAAGTCGTAGCCCGTTTCCTTTTCACCTCTGGAACACTATTAGCTTGACGTACCCAAGCAATGGTATCTTGAACAAGCTTTTGCCCTTCACTTGACTCATTGGAACCGGGTAAAGGCTGATGCATGGCTTTTCCGGCACGCCGTTGGAGACGCTGCCGCAGTCTTGGTCCAAGTTGTAGTTGGTTTCCTTGTTGTCTCCCTTGGTCAGCAAGTAATAACCCTCGGGCGCCTTGAGCTTTGCCACCACCCTGTGAATTATTTCCTTTTGCGCCTGGGGCGCGTCGTAAACAACAACGTCTCCTTCAGTCGCTATTTCAATCACTTCGCCTGATTTGAACTTTATGCTGGTAACTTCTTCGCAGGACTTCTTTATTGCCTCGACATTCGGGGCGCAGCCCGGGTTCCTGGTCCGCAGGCAGATTTCCTGGACTGTGTTGACGCGCTTGGACACGCATTCCGGGTCGGCTTCCTTGAACGCCAACTCTGCCAAGTCCTTTAACGGAACTCCTTGAATGTTTTCCGTCAAACTGATTTCCGACGCCTTTAATTTCCCGCCGTCAACTCCCTGCATTATCACGACGTCGCCGCGGTAAAGCACTGGCTCCATGGACCCGGAAACGACGACGACAAGCGGCTCGGGCGTGTTCAACGCGTACCCGAGAGCCGAGTAAAGCAGGTACGCGAAGGCAATGTAAACTGAAACCATTAGAGCGGCGTCAAAGGCTTGCCACTTGAATGGCTTTTCCTTGCCCAAGTCCCCGTGGACCTTTCGGGCGATTGCCTCGACGTAGAAATCGGGGTCCAGGTACTTCAAGGCGCCTTGAACCTTTTCTAATGGCGTCATTTTTGGCGCCTTCAGTTCTTGGAGGGCTTGGACTTGAATTGTTTTTCCATTTCCTTCAAGTCCTTTTCAATGGCTTCGCTTGCCTCCACGAGCGCCTTGTACGGCGTCTTCGAACCCTTGGTCTTTATCACGAACTTCGGGTTGCCGTACAAGGGGTGCGTGAGGTTGTAGGAAGCGAATTCGACGCTTTTGTCCTCAAGCAAGTACTGCCTCAGCAAACTAGGAAACGAGTGCCTCACTCCCTTGAGCACGAACTCCAATTCGTCTTTTTCCTTTCTCACGAGCTCAACTTCCAGCATCATTAAACCCCCGTTTCCGCCTTTTTTCGATTAACGTTTCATTCTCTTAAGTAGTAGTCTTTTGACTGCCTTCTCTGTTCCACGTTGTTGCAATTCGCGCACTTCAAGGCGTTGCCTGACAGCTTCAAGGCGTGCCTGCACTTGGAGCACGCGGACCACACCACCCCGAGTCCTGGGTCCTTGGTCGTGAGCTTCAGCCCGCCGGTCTCGATTGCGACAACGCGCGCCTTGACGTAGTCCCCGACGTGGAAGCAGTCCTTCAGGCTCCTCACGTACGAGTTGGCGGCCATGGCAATTGGTATCACTCCAGAGTTGTCCGGCAAAAAGCTCCTGTGCTCCCTTCCCTCCTCCCCGCGCAGCTCCAGTATTGCCACGCCGGACGTCATGTTGGTGATGACGCCGTAAACAACGGCGCCTTTTTCGACTGGCTTTATTTCCTTCGGGCCGCCGGAAACGCTTGCAGTCTTGGCGCTTGGATTCATTTCAAGGAAACCCGGGACGGCGGCGTGAACGCCGCCCTGCGCGTCCGTGTACGTTCCCTTGCTGTCAATTAATTCCTCTTCCGAGGCGATCAGCTCTCCAGGGTAAACGAATTTTTTTGACTCACTCAAGCAAAACCAACCTCTTCAAAAGCCCAATTTTTTGGATTGAAAAACAGGCAATGTCTGTGTTCGTGCGTTTCAAAGAAAGCGCTATAATTACCTCTCACTGCAACGTGTTTTAAACCTTTTTTCCCCGCCCGCCCTTGACTTTTTTCCGCAAGGCCTCAAGTCTTTGCCTCTCGCCGGGCCGCGAGTGGTGCATTTTGCGCCTGCGGTAGTCCCTCCAGTCGTGTTCTTTTTCTCTTTTTACTTCCCTGTCTTGGCCGCTCAAGCCTTTTTCCCTTGCCTTTTCCTCGTCCCATAAGGCGACTTCTTTCTCGAAGTGCTGCCCGTGCTCCCTCAACTCCCCAGAGTCGGCGAGTTGGACGAATTCCTGCCAAGTCATTCCCTTTCTTGAGGCAATCCACCGTTTTGCTTCCGCGCTTAACGGGACGTCCTTGTACCCTGTTTTCCTCAATAGTTCTTTGCCTTTTTCGGTTTTTGAGTGCCCCAAGAACTTCACGCTTGCCGCCCTTCGTTGGTCGAACAACGCGGTTATTGCGCGTTCCGCCGCCCCCTTGAGCCTGCGCCCTAAAACGTATCCACGGTATTCCGGCTTCACGAAAACGCGCGACGGCTCTACTTCCCTTAGCTTGACATCCGGCAACGGCGACAGGACGTGCCCGACTATTTCACCCTTGCTAGTCCGGGCTATTATTGGAAACTGCCTGGTTATGTGGGACCTCATTTGCTCCCGGTTCCCTTTGTATTTTTCCTCCAGGAAAGCCCTGAGCTCTTCGTCCATTTGCAGTATTTGCTCCGCCTCGCGCGCTCCCGCGATCTCGAAGCGCACTGACTTATGGAAGTCCCCGTGGTCTTTTCTGGGCATGCAAGAAGATTACCCAGGGTAGAGTTTTTCAACACTATCCATCGCGGAGTTCTTGCGCCTTTTTTGGCGTTTTTCAGGGGGCAAAACAAGCAAGAACAGTGCCTTTCCGGCCTTGAAGCCCTAGTGCGGAAATATGCTTTCCAAACACTGCTTTCCTGCAGCGTTGAAAAACTGAATTTCCCGCGCACATCCAAGCCGCAAACTTCGGCAAGCGCCACTTTCTTGCCCGCCATTGTTTGGATTGCTTCAATGGTCCGCGGCGCTTCAGCGCAGTTTTTTGGGAAAATTAATCGCTTCCATTTATATAACGGTTGATTCTATAGGCTTCCGTGCGTTTCTAGGCTTAGTGGATTTTTTCCCCCATTTCGCGGGAACTTTTAATGGTTTTTTACTTTTTTCGAGGGGGGTGGAAAAGTGAACCAGAACAAGAACTTGTCCGACTGGCAGGAGGTCACGATTGACGCGCCCGCTCCAGCAGTTGTTCCGGAAGTCCCAGTGCAGGCGATGTTCAAGGAGCCGATCCTGTCGCCGAACCCGAACCGCTTCGTGATTTTCCCGATCAAGTACCAAAAGGTTTGGGAGTTTTACAAGAAGGCAGAAGCAAGCTTTTGGACGGCTGAAGAGATTGACTTGGAGCAGGACTTGACGGACTGGAAAAAGCTCAGCAAGGACGAACAGCACTTCATCAAGCACGTTTTGGCGTTCTTTGCGGCAAGCGACGGCATAGTGAACGAGAACCTCGCAGTCAACTTCATGCGCGACGTCCAAATCCCAGAGGCGCGCTGCTTTTACGGGTTCCAGATCGCCATGGAAAACGTGCACGGCGAAACGTATTCGCTGCTCATTGACACTTACATTACGGACCCGGTTGAAAAGGCAAGGCTGTTCAAGGCAATTGAAACAGTTCCAGCAGTGCAGAAAAAGGCCGAGTGGGCATTGAAGTGGCTCTTCAGCAAGGAAGCGACTTTCGCCGAACGCCTCGTGGCCTTTGCCGCCATTGAGGGCATCTTTTTCTCCGGAAGCTTTTGCTCGATTTTCTGGCTAAAGAAACGCGGGCTCATGCCGGGGCTGTGCTTCAGCAATGAATTAATCAGCAGGGACGAGGGACTGCACAGGGACTTTGCCTGCCTGCTTCACAGCCTGATGGCCAGCCCGTCAACAGAGGCCCGGGTGAAGGAAATCGTCAAGGACGCGGTAAGCATTGAAAAAGAGTTCGTGACCAGTGCATTGCCGGTGGACTTGATTGGAATGAATTCAAAGCTCATGGCGCAGTACATTGAATTCGTCGCCGACCACTTGCTGTCCTCCCTGGGTTACTCGAAGGTTTACCACTCCACTAACCCGTTCCCGTGGATGGACTTGATTAGCATGCAGGGCAAGACCAACTTTTTCGAAAAACGCGTGGGCGAGTACCAAAAGGCAGGGGTAATGAACTCGCGGGAGACGCGCGCGCCCGAAAAGTTCAGGATAACAGAGGAATTCTAGTCAGTTTTTGGTTGCAGGGGAGAATTGAATGGTTTTGGGAATGCACGTCGTGAAGAGGAACGGAGACCGAGTGCCCGTAAGCTTTGACGCCATACTCGACAGAGTTCACGAACTGTGCAAGGGCTTGGATGCAAAGATTGACCCCGTTGAAATCACTCGGCGCGTGATAGAGGGAATGTACGACGGGATCCACACGAGCGACTTGGACAACTTGGCCGCGGAAACCTGCGCGAGCATGATGACTCTGCACCCCGACTACGGAGTCCTCGCTGCCCGCATCGCCGTGAGCAACCTGCACAAGCAAACCAACCCGTCATTCAGCGAGACAATAAAGGCGTTGTACCACTACGTTGACCCACAGACTGGGAAGGACGCGTCTTTGATTAATGAAAACACTTACAGTGTTGTCCAAAAACACAAGGACGCATTGGACGCTGCCATTGACTATTCCAGGGACTTCAACTTCGACTTTTTCGGCTTCAAGACCCTTGAGCGTTCTTACTTGCTTAAGATGAACGGCAAGGTCGTTGAAAGGCCGCAGCAGTTATTGCTTAGAGTGGCTGTTGGGATTCACGGCGATGACTTGGACAACGCCTTGAAGTCTTACGAGCTAATGAGCCAGGGCTACTTCACTCACGCAACCCCCACGTTGTTCAATTCCGGCACCAAGAAGCCCCAGCTTTCGAGCTGCTTTTTGGTGGCGATGAAGGACGACAGCATGGAAGGGATTTACGACACTCTGCGCGACATTGCAATAATTTCCAAGAACGCCGGCGGCATTGGATTGCACATCCACAACATACGAGCCAAGGGGGCCTACATTCGCGGCACTGGCGGCACTTCCAACGGACTGGTTCCAATGCTGCGCGTGTACAACGCTACTGCTCGTTACGCCGACCAGGGCGGCGGCAAGCGCAAGGGAGTCATAGCGGTTTACTTGGAGCCGTGGCATTCCGACATATTCGAGTTCTTGGACTTGAAGAAGAACACGGGAAGCGAGGAACACCGCGCCAGGGACTTGTTTTACGCGCTGTGGATCCCGGACTTGTTCATGAAGCGCGTCGAGGAAAACGCCGATTGGTCGTTGTTCTGCCCCAACGAGGCGCCGGGCTTGGCTGAAGTTTACGGCGAGGAATTCGAAAAGCTTTACTTGAAGCACGAAAAGGAAGGCAAGGCTAAACGCGTCGTGCGCGCTCAAGAGCTTTGGGCAAAGATAGTGGAGAGCCAGATAGAAACAGGCACGCCGTACATGCTTTACAAGGACGCGGCAAACAAGAAGTCCAACCAGAAGAACTTGGGGACTATAAAGTCAAGCAACTTGTGCACTGAGATAATTGAGTACAGCAACTCAGAGGAAACCGCCGTGTGCAACCTTGCAAGCATTGCATTGCCAAAGTTCGTTGACGCCTCCAGGAAGGTGTTTGACCATGAAAAGCTCTACGAAGTGGCCTACCAGGCAACGGTCAACTTGAACAAGGTCATTGATGTGAACTATTACCCGACAAAGGAAGCCAAGAAGTCCAATTCCAGGCACAGGCCGATAGGGATCGGCGTCCAAGGCCTGGCCGACGCTTTCGCGTTGATGAAGCTCCCATTCGACCACTTGCAGGCCAAGGAATTGAACAAGGAAATATTCGAGACAATTTACTACGCCGCCCTGAGCGCCAGCAACGACTTGGCGAAAAGGGACGGGCCTTACGAGACATTCAAGGGCAGCCCGGCCTCCGAGGGCATCCTGCAGTACGACTACTGGAACGTCACCCCCAGCCCCCGCTGGGACTGGAATTCCTTGAAAAAGGAAATAGTAGCGCACGGCCTCCGCAACAGCTTGCTTGTTGCGCCAATGCCCACAGCCTCGACTTCGCAGATACTCGGGAACAACGAGTGCTTCGAGCCCTTCACCAGCAACTTGTACGTGCGCAGGACTCTTTCAGGCGAGTTCATTGTGGCGAACAAGTACTTGATTCAGGACTTGATAAAGCTGGGCTTGTGGAACCAGGACATGAAGCAAAAGCTCTTGGCAGAGAACGGCAGCGTCCAACGCATTCCGGAAATCCCTCAAGACGTCCGTGAGCTTTACAAGACGGCCTGGGAGCTTTCCCAGAAGACTTTATTGGACATGGCCGCTGACAGGGGGGCGTTCATTGACCAAAGCCAAAGCTTGAACATTTTCATGGAAAACCCGAACTTTGCAAAGGTCACGAGCATGCACTTCTATGGGTGGAAGAAGGGGCTTAAGACAGGGATGTATTACTTGCGCACGAAGGCGGCTGCGCAGCCGGTCCAGTTCACGGTTGACCAGTTCTTGAAGCAAAGCCTCCAAAAGCAGTCCCAGCAAAAAGCCCCGCAGCCAGAACCGGCCCCCGCGCCGCAGCCCCTGTCATTGAAGAACGATTCAAGCGCTGGAACACAGCAAGCGCTTGCGCAAAGGACTACTGTGAGCGAGGAAGAAGTGCAGAAGCAGATTGCCTGCAGCCTCGACGACCCGGAAAACTGCGACTCGTGCAGCGCCTGACTCCCTGGACGCGATTAACTCAAATGGCTTGTGTTCTTTCCTTTTTTTCGGTTTTTCTCTTGCCGGAGTGAGTAAATGGTTTCAATTGACGCTTTTTTGGTCGTGTTGAGGGAAAGCCTTGAAGCGTTCCTGATTTTAAGCATTTTATTCGGGGTGCTGGTGAAAACCGGGAGGCGGGAGGGGGAAAAATACCTGCTGGCCGGCGCCTTGCTCGCCCTCGCCTTGTCAATCGCTACTGGAATAGCGGTTGACGCCGTCGCCAGGGACTTTTTCGAGTCAAGCGGCTCAGCGGAAGCCTTTGAAGGGGTTGCATCTCTTGCAGCAGTAATCGTGTTGACTTACATGGTTGTATGGATGTACCAGCACACCTTGGGGCTTGCCTCGGCTTTCCACGGGAAGGCAGTGAATGCTCTCAGTTCAGGCAACCACGGCGCATTGTTTGCCTTGGCGTTCCTTGCCGTGGCACGCGAGGGGCTTGAAACGGTTTTGTTCTTTGCCGCCCTCGCGCCCACAACCACTTTTTATGAATTGACTCTTTCAGCCGCCCTTGGCTTGGCTGCAAGCGCCGTTGCCTCGTTTTTGCTGTTTTCCGGGGTAATAAGGCTAAGCATTAGCAAATTCTTTGCCGTAAGCGGGGCGCTGCTGGCGTTGTTTGCCGCAGGACTGCTTGCGACAAGCGTTCACGAGTTCGCGGAAATCGGGGTGCTGCCTGAAACGGGCAAGGCATGGGACACTGAATGGCTGCTGGACCAGCAGTCCGCCCTTGGAGGGATTGCGGAGGCAGTGCTTGGCTACCGCGAGTCCCCTGACTACTTGGAAGTAGCTGCGTACGCTTCGTACTTGACTTTCCTTGGAGTGTACTCCCGCGGCGCCCTGGCTGCGAAAAAAAGAGTCAAGCCTTGAAGGGGTTGAAGCCTTTCCTCTTCAAGTTTTTTATGGGCAAAAACACGGGCTCGGGTAGCTCGTCCCACTTGAACCACTTCCACTCGCCGCATTTCCCGGGCTCGCGCGCCGTGACTCCGCCGGAGTCGTAGTCGGCAACAACGAACAAGGTAACGTAGTGCTTTCCTTCTTTTTCGAATACATCGTTGGTGTAAGGCCCTTGCCGCAAGTTCTTGACTCTTGCGCCTGTTTCCTCGAAGACTTCGCGCTTCGCGCACTCTTCGACGCCTTCATTTAACTCCAAGTGGCCCCCTGGGAAAGACCAGGCTCCATCGCCGTGCGCGTTCTTCCTCTTCCCGGCCAAGACCTTGCCGTCCCTGACCACAATCACCCCCACGCCAACCTTGGGCGCCTTTGCCTCGCTCAAAGCCCGCACCCCCCATTTTTGCCTTGGCTACTTCTTCTTGCCCTCTCCCTGCCAGTGGCCCTCATACGAGTTGCTTGTTTCATGCGAGTCCTTCACGGTGAACTGTACCCACGCCTCTTTTTCGTGAACCCTGGCTTCCTTGACTGGCACGTAAAAGCAAACAGTCCCAAAGCCTTCATACCCGGAGTCCCAAACCGCCGTCTCTGACTTGAGTATTCCAAGCCTGCTGAAAGTGGAGCGCGGGTAGCAATAACCGACAGCGTTTCTTGGAATGCTGACCTTGCAGTTCAGCCTCACCTCGTAAGCCCCTTTCCCCAGGACGTAAAACCCGTTTTCGGGCATTACTTGCTTTTTTTCCGGATTAATCGTGCGCGTCTTCCCGTGAATTACCACTACCCCGTCGTCGGGAATCCGCCACACTTCCGACGGGGCAACGTCCACACCATTCGGGTTGACTTTGACTGGGGCCCCTTCAGTTATTACTTTCTCGACAATCATCCTGCCAGTCCACTGCATCCCAGTAAAACCCCCTTGTTACTTGCTGAACCCCTTCATTTTCCTCAATGGCTTTGAAATGTCTTTTTTGTCATAAGCAAAAAAACCCACTTCCACCGCTTTATTCGTTCAATGCCTTGAAAGGCGAAAAAGGTTTTTATGCGCTTCCGCTTACTGGTTTTGCACGCAGTTAAAAGGAAGCACTTTTTTAGCGCATCTTCAAAAACAGGGGGGTTTTTTCCAAATGGCCAAGACTGAGCGAAAGCTGGCGGCGCTGCCTTACGCGTACGATTCCATTAGCGGATTGTCAAAGCAGGTAATGGAGTGGCACCACGACAAGCACTACGCCGGGTACGTGAACTCGTGGAACACCATCCAGGCAAAACTAGAGACTGCGGACAGGAAGAACGTCAACGCCAACTGGTCCGACTTCGGCGAATTGAAGCGGAGGGAAACATTCAATGCCAACGGCGCAATACTCCACGAGTTGTATTTCGCGAACCTTGGCGGCAACGGAGCCATTGACGCCAGCTCGGCCATTGGCCAGCAGATAGCGAAGGACTTCGGCTCGATTGACGCGTGGAAGGAAGACTTCGTGGCAACCGGCAAGATCTCTCTTGGGTGGGCGGTCTTGTGCTGGGACTACACGATTGGAAGGCTTTACAATTACGCCGTCGACTTCCATCACTACGGCGCCGTGTTCGGGTGCATTCCACTCCTCGCATTGGACGTCTTCGAGCACGCTTATTACAGGGACTACGGCCCGGACCGCGCTAAGTACATTGAAGCGTTCATGGCAAGCGTTAACTGGGACTCAGTCAACGGTCGTTACTCCAGTGTCAAGAAATGAATGCGCCTGCAAATTTTTCCCCCCGGGAAAGGAAAATAGCGTAGCGTAACTTTTGGGCAAGTATTAAAAGCCAAATCGGCGGCCGTTACTACAACGGATTTCTAGGCGCCAAAACGCGCAATGTTTTCCTTTTTGATTGGTGGTTGGAATGCACGCAGTTGTCACACAGGTCAGGGATGAAACGCATGACGCCAAGACCTTCAGGTTCAAGCCTGACACCCCCATGAAGTTCAAGCCCGGCCAGTTCGTGATGATTGAACTCCAAGTCCCGCAGCCTGACGGGGCGGTGAAAAAAGTCAAGCGCGCTTACTCCCTCTCTTCCTCTGCTGCCAACTCGGGGGAAGTCGAGACAACGGTCAAGGTCTACGAAAAAGGCGCTTTTTCCCCGTGGCTATTCAAGCTCAAGGAAGGCGACTCGGTTGAGTTGACCGGCCCTTACGGCTTGTTTGTCTTCGAGGAGCACATGAGCGACAACATCGTGTTGATTGGCGCGGGCTCCGGCGTGTCGCCTTTGCTTGGAATGGCGCGCTACCTTGCTGACAGGAAAAGCACAGTCAAGGCCACTTTCATTTACAGCAACAAGACGCCCGAGGACATCATGTGCTTGAAGGACTTGGTGGAACTGGAAAAAAAGAACCATAACTTTAAGTGCGTGCACACCATCACGCGCCCGCAGGAAAGCAAGCTGGAATGGAAGGGGCGAGTGGGGAGGATTGACTCAAAGCTCGTGACAGAAAGCGCTGCCGTGAACGACAGGACTCTTTACTACTTGTGCGGACCGCCGGAAATGGTTAAGGGCACGCGCGAGATTCTGTTGAACGAGTTAAAGGTTCCAGCGCAGCGCATCAAGGTAGAGATTTACGACTGAAGGGCGCGCCAATGACTGATTCCACTGCAACAATTTCCGAGTTAAAGGAAAAGGTCAAGGCGTTCCGCGACGAAAGGGACTGGAAGCAGTTCCACGACCCCAAGGAACTCAGCACCGCGCTCATCATTGAGGTTGCTGAGTTATTGGAGCACTTCCGTTACCTGGACAAGGCCCAAATTCAAGCCGTGATGAATGACGCCTCAAAAAAGAGGGAAGTGTCGCACGAGCTCGCCGACATCCTTTACCACGTTTTCCTGATCGCGGAAGACGAGGGCATTGACTTGTCCAGCGCCTTGGGGGAAAAACTTGAATTGACTGGAAAGCGTTACCCAGTCGAAAAAGCCAGGGGAAAAAACCAGAAGTACACCGCTTACTCGACTAAGTGAGCTTTGCCGCTTGCCTGGCTTTCTCGTCTTCTAGTTCCAGCGAAACGCCCCCAATTCTTTTCGCGAACTCGTTGTAGGTAAAGGCGATCACCGCGCCGGCGACGAACCCAACGACCGCAAGCAGCGCGGAATACAATGGAATCAACTCGGCGCCCGTGAAGTCCGCCTGGGTTCCAACTGCTGTTTCGTAGGCAGCGTTGGCCAAAAGAGTTGCGGCCGACAAGGCCAGGGAAGTGAAGGCGTAAATCACTGCAAGCATTTTCGCGGTCGAAATAACTCCAATGCTTTTCACCACTTTCCTCATTCGGTAACCTCCGTTTTTTTTTTAGCGCATTAAGAGCGCGGCTTTTAGCGCAAAACCCAAGTTTCTTACTTCTCTTAGCCTGCGCGAATAGTAAGGCAGCCAGTTTTCCCCGAATGGAACGTATTCCGAGACGTTGAAGCCCTCGCGCACCAGTTGGGGCTTGAGCGAGTCCCGCACGCCCATGAGCATTTGCACCTCGAAGTTCTTCCCTGAGTGGAGCACTTTCAAGTGCTTTGCCTCGTGCAACAGCTTCAAGTCGTGGGTCGCGATCGCGAAGTTGTCGCCTTTCTCGAATAGCCTTTGCTGGAGCCTTGAAAAGCTCTCGTCCACGCCGCTCTTGCGCTGGAACGCCACGCTGGGCTGTTCCCTGTAAGCCCCCTTCACGAGCCTTATTTTTCCCTTCCTCCTTAGTTCCAGTTCCAGGTCCTTTTCCGTCCTCTTCAAGCAAGCCTGGAGGCACAGCCCCGCGTTCTTGTATTCATGGAAAATGAAGTCATACGCGTCAATCGTGTCCTGCGTGTACGCAGAGTCCTCCATGTCCACCCACACGAACGCCTTTTGCGCCTTGGCGGCGGCGCAGACTTTTTTCACGCGCCTAATACAGTCCCTCTTGCCCAAGTCCAGGCCGAAGTGCGTCAGCTTGAGCGAGACGTCGCTTTCAAGCCCTTCCCGCTTGACTAGCGCGAGGACTTCCAAGTAAACACGCACCGCCTTTTCAGCCTCGTCCTTGGCCTTTGAATGCTCCCCCAAGTAGTCGACCAGGCCGCGAACGCCCTGCGAGTTCAAGTGCCTCACGCGAGCCACGGCGCCCTCTATGGTTTCGCCGGCAATGAAGCGCTTCACGATTGGAAGCAGGGCCTTGTTCATTGAATGCATGGAAGGACAGCAGTTTTTTTAAAGACAAAGCAAGTAGTTGGGGGAAATGCCAGGTTCTCTAGCGTTGGTTCTAGCTATAGCGTTGTCCGTGACGCACTACTTCAATGCCGCCTTAAGGCAGCGCTTCAAGCGCTATGAAAGTGACGCGGCGTCGTTCGCCGGAGGCATTTCCATCGCGTACTTGTTCCTGCAAATAATGCCCGAGCTTTACGCCGGCTACACTGTTGTGAGCAGTTACTTGTTCGTCTTCGTGCTCGTGGGTTTTACTTTGATGCACTTGATAGAAAAGCAAATCCAGAGCCACACGCACAGGCTGGAAAAGCGCCGCGAGGAACTGAAAGAGCTTCACTCGGCGTACTTTTTCTTTTACCACTTCTTGGTAGGCGTTGTGTTGCTGCGCTTGGTCGAACTCAACGCTGTTACAGGCGCGCTGTTTTTCGTCCCCGTCTTCCTTTACACCTTGGCGAGCGGGGTGTCTTTGAGCGAAGTCCACGAAAGAGTCAGGGGCCACGCGGCAGCCCGCCTCCTGCTTTCCTCTTCGTCCTTGTTCGGAGTGTTTGCTGCTGCAGTGTACAAGGTTCCCGACGTCCTGTTTTACGCCTTGTTCTCGTTCGTTGGCGGAATGTTTTTCTACGTAGTAATAAGGGAGGCGGTCCCGAGCGAGCGCAAGGGCCACCCCAACTTCTTTCTGGCCG
>DATDTB010000066.1:0-4637 GCA_035291025.1 archaeon | reverse complement strand
AGGAAGAACTAGTTATAGTCGGCACTGGAGACAAGGGCAGCTCTTACCAAAAGCGCTTCCAGGAACGCGTTAAGAAAATGCACAACGTCACGTGGCTGGAAAACGTTTCCCAGCGCGAGCTAATTGACTTGTATGCGCACTGCAAGGCAGTTATCCAGACCCCGATGTTCGAGGACTTTGGCCGCGTTCCAGTCGAGGCCAACGCGTCCGGAAAGGCGTGCCTGGCAGTCAACGAAGAGGGAATGACTGAGTCAATCGTGCACGGGAAAACCGGGTTGTTAATCGAACAGCCTTACAGGGAAAACTTCACCAAGGCCATAAAGAACTTTGATTCTCTTGGATTCAAGGAAAAGGACTGCGTGGAAAACGCCAAACGGTTCAGCGAAAAGGAATTCTTCAAAAAATTTGACGCGGCGCTTTCAAGCGTTTTGGCGTGAGCGCCTTTTCGCGAAGCGCTCCGCCCTTTTTGCTACCCGGTCCAGTATTTTCTTGGCCGCTTCCCTTTTTTCCGCCTGTACTTGCTCCGAGGTCTCCAAGTGCGGGACTTGAGTGGCGTTCAACAAGTTCCAGCGCTTCTTGCCGGCGTCGTACTCCAACGCGAACATTCCCGTGTTGCCGATCCTGAACGCCTCGAAGTCCGCGTCCCTGCGCATCTTCGTGGCCTCAGCCGCTATAGCGGAAGCCGTGTCGTGGTGAGTGAACCCTGCGACAACGCGCGTTTCCCCGGGCTTTGGCAAGTCTTTTTCCACCAATCCATTGAGCCACTTTGCCGCCCTCTTCCTTACCTCGCCCTGGTTCTCGCCGCCTACCTTGAACTTCCAGGGCTTCTTGCCGCTGGCCCGCAGCAGTTCGTCGTACAAGTGGTCCGGCACCCCTGAAATCGCGCCGTAGTCTCTTTCGGCCAGCAAGGGGTTCGTCTTTACCCTAATGGCCTGTGAACCCCCGATTCTTGAAGCGGCTTCTTTTGCCCTAATCATTGGGCTCGACTCAATCCTGTCCAGTGGAACTCTGAGCATTCGCTGGACCAATGCCTCTACTTGTTCCCGGCCTTTTTTTGTTACTCCAAAATCCGCCCTTCCAACGCGTTTCGGCACCGGCACGTTGGACGTGGCCTGCGGGTGTCTCACCACCAAGGCAATCAGTTTTCCCTGCCTGGCCTTTTCAGGCTTGCTTCTCTGGAAAGGCCTTGGCCTGCTGCGGATTGGCTTCATGAACTAGAAAAGAAGTGGAATGATTTTTAACAACTCGCCTTTAGTCACTTTGATGTACGCTTTAGAATCAGTTCGACCGCGGCAGGCAAGTCCTTGGCGCTGAAGTCCGGTTCGAATCCTTCCTTTTTGTCCGTCCCCGCTTGCTTTCCCGCATAGCCCGTGCCCACTAGTATGGCTTTGCACCCGACCCGTTTTCCAGCCGCAACGTCCCTGTTCTGGTCGCCGACCATCCAGCTGCTTTCCAAGTCTATTCCCAGCCTTTCAGCGGCCTTCAACAGCATTCCCGGCTTGGGCTTTCGGCACTCGCATTCCATCCTGTAGGCAGGGTTGCCGTCCGCGTGGTGCTTTTCGGGGTGGTGGGGGCAGTAATAAAACGCGTCCAGTTCCGCGCCGCGTTCCCCGAAGTCCTTGTTGATTCTTTCCTGGACTTCAAGAACTTGCTTTTCCGTTGCAAGGTTCCGAGCCACCACGGGCTGGTTTGAAACTATGACGACAGCAAAACCAGCGTCGTTTAGTTTCTTCACTGCCTCGAAGACGCCGGGAATGTACTTTACTTGCTCGTACTTCGTGAGCAGGTTTGCTTCCTCTATAATGGTGCCGTCGCGGTCGAGGAAAACGGCCTTCCGACCAATTCGCCCGTTGTTCCAAATTGAAGGCCATTGCCTTTGCATTTTCTCGTACCTCTCCGGAGTGCCCATGTCCTTGACGAATTCCTCGGAGTGGTACGCGTAAACGTTTTTGCCGCCTTCTGCAACGATTTTTTTCAGGACGTCTTTGTCCAAGTCGAACTTGCCTGCAGGCATGTGCTTGAAGATTTTGCTGTTGAAGGCGTAAACTGACGACTTAGTCAAGTTCGTGGGCAGTGGCGCGCCCTTGCCCAGCTTTCCCGGCATTTCCCTCACTCTCCCGGCTTCGTCCGCTACAATTAAGTCGCTGTCCCACGGGTGGTCCGACTCGTGCGCCAGGAACGTTGCTAGCGCCTGTTTCTTGGCGTGGAAGTCAAGCATTTTCCTGCAGTCGAGCTTCATCATCAAGTCGGCGAAGACGCAAAGAAAGTCTTTTTCGCCCTTGAAAAAAGGCTCGGCTAGCTTCACAGCCCCGCCGGTCCCCAATGGCTAGCTTTCCTCTGAGTACACTATCTTGACTCCCAGCCTTGAGCCGTCGCCAAAGTGCTTCCTTACCTGCGAGCCGAGGTGCCCTATTGAGAAAACGAAGTCAGTGAAGCCCTCGTTTTTGAGTAACTCGACTTGGTACTCCAGTACAGGCCTTCCGTTGACTGGCAGCAGCGCTTTTGGTATTTCCGTGGAAACAGTGCCCATTCGGGTGCCCTTGCCGCCTGCCACAATCAAGACTTTCATTTTCGAACAGCACCGGGACCGGTTTTTATTTTTTCTTTTCGTCAAAGACGGCTTTCCTTTGCGCCTGCCAGTCGGGCTTGAATTCCTTGCCGAGGACTTGCGTTCTAATGTAGTCGCCCATCATGTGGCCAACCATCATGTGCACGTCCTCTATCCTGCCGTAATGCGTTTCTGGAACGTGTATTTGCACGTCCGCTAGTTCCCTGAGCTTCCCGCCGCTGAAGCCCGTCATTCCAATGACTTTCGCGCCGCGTTCCTTGGCGAAGGCGCACGCGTTCACGACGTTTGGCGAGTTGCCGCTGCCGCTTATTCCGATGACGACGTCGCCGTATTCCAGGAAGTTCTTTAACTGCCCTAGGAAGATGCTTTCGTATCCTTCGTCGTTGGCCCACGCCGTGAAGAGTGCCACGTTGTCCGTGAGCGAAATTGCCTTCATTAGCTTTTTCCCCGGCGCGATGCAGCACTTTGCGTACTCGTTGGCGAAATGTGACGCGACCGCGGCCGAGCCGCCGTTTCCGAAGAAGTAAAGCGTCTTGTCAGCCTCGTACGCGTCGATTATGACGTGCAGGGCTTTTTTTACTTCTTCTGAGTTGACTTTTAGGACTGCCTTGTTCATGCTCTTCTTGTAGTTCTCAAAGTACTCTATTATTTCGCCGTCAGCCAAGGCCTTCAGTCACCCACGTAAATGATCTTGCTTCCCTGGTTTTCGAACTTGAAGCTGACTTCTCTCAGGTCGCGCAAGGCGTTCCTTATCTTGCTGTGGTGTTCTTTTTCGGCGTAAAACGCAAGGAAGCCCCCGCCGCCCGCGCCGAGTATCTTGCCGCCCGTCGCGCCTGCCTTCATTGCCTTTTCGTATGACTCGTCAATGAACGGGTCGCTGATCGTGCTGGCGAGCTGTTTCTTCATTTCCCAGTTCTTGTGCAGCATTTCCCCAAACAAGGAAAGGTCGTTGTTGTTAATCCTTGCCGCGCCGTCTTCCGCGATTTTTATCATGTTCTTCAAGTAGTCCATCTTGTCAATCGTCTTCTTTTTCTGCTCCGAGAGGATCTTGCTGGAAGGCCTTTGCGCGCCAGTGTAAAAGAACAAGAGGTTTTCCTGCAATTTTTTCCTGGTCTCGGGCTTGCATATGACGGGGTCGACTGAAACTGTTTCGTCAGTGTTGAACCTGATGTAGTTGAAGCCCCCGTAGGCGGCAGCGTACTGGTCTTGCTTGCCGCACGGCTCCTTCAATAACTCCATCTCAATCCTCACGGCCTCTCGCCCCAGCTGCTCGGCAGAGCAGAACTCTCCCTTGTACGCGTGCAAAGCGTTCAACAGTCCCACAGTGAAGGAACTCGAGGAACCCAGGCCCGTCTGCGCTGGAATGTCGGCAACGGAGCTTATTTCCAACCCGCCAGGTATTTCGAGCATGTTCATTGCCTCCCTAACTATGGGGTGTTCGAGCTTGTCAAGGCTGTCAACGTTTTCAGTCTTGGCGTACTTCACGGTGGTTTTGTTGTCGAAGGCCTTGTGAACAGTGATGTACATGTACTTGTTTACCGTCGTGCTCAGCACGGCCCCTCCTATCTTCCTGTAAACGTCCGGCAAGTCAGTTCCCCCGCCAAAGAAGCTCACACGGAACGGCGTTTTCGAGATAATCATAGCAAAAAACCCCCCTTTTTCCTTCCATAAGACTGGACTTGTCTTTGTTTATAAGATTTCTGGAAACATTGCCTTCTCACTCACTTTTGAAGGACTGAGACTATTTCGAATGGCGGGAAGACGTTGGCGAGCGTGTTCTCGTAGTAAACAGGCTTCAAGTTCGCCAGCGGCTCCATCAAGTAGTTCCACGGGTAGTACCACTTCTTCCAAAACCTCAGCTTTGCGTCCTCTATCCTGGAGAACGGCTTCATTGAATAACTCTTGCACCACTCCACGGAGGCGAGCTGCAGCAGTGTCTGGTAGCCGAAGCCGCGCTTGTGAGTCAAGTCCATCCAGTTCGCGTTCCCGGCGTAGTGCGGCACGCGTATTATTGCAAAACCCCGTGGCTTGAGGACGCGCCAGACTTCCTTCATCGCGTTCACGGGGT
>DATDTB010000065.1:0-13373 GCA_035291025.1 archaeon | reverse complement strand
AGTAAACCAGCGCGAGGCCGGCAACGGCAAAAACAGCGGTCCTGGCTTTTCCAAGGAAGTCCTTCCTCTTCTGCCCCGCCTCTTCTTTCTCCCTTTGCTCTTCGAGTTCCTTCTCGCGCTGCTGGCGCTTGAGGGCCTTTTGCTCGTGCCGCGTCATCTCCCCTTCCTGCTTTGAAGGCTGCGTGAGTTGCTGCGAGGGCGGCTGCGGATTCGCTGGTGTTTCATCACTCATTAAAAAATCAACTCCTGAATGAACTCTTTAAGTGTTGAGCCTAGAAAAGCTCAATAAGAGGTACATTGAAAAACTCTTAAAAGACAGCCTTTCAATTAAAGATATCCTTAAGTCCCCGGCCCGGGCGCAACTTTCCACAAGCCGGAAAGAATTAATAACCAACCAACGCCAAACGCCAGAAACGCGAAAAGATTTTTCATGTGAATTTCCAGCGCTCACTTTTCCTCTGGTTCCTTCACTAGAGCCTTTGAAAGCTCGTTCAAGGCGTAAAGCAAAACTACCAAACCAGCCAGCAGCGTCCCGTGGTGAATCAAGGCAGTCCAGGGAAACAAGTACTTGTAGCCGTAGTGGTGGACGTTCACTAGGACTTGGCTCAACGCAATCACGCCCCACCCCAGCGCCAGCAAATTGAAAGCCCTCCTGGCATCGCCTTCCAGCTTTTTCACGGCAAGCAACGACCCGGCCACGCCAAGCAAGGCAACCACGAGGATGGCGTAGTGCTCGAATATTTCCCCGTAGTAAGTCCACGCCGGAAAGCCCGGGTCAATAACGCCTTCCTGCGCTCCCGCAACGGGCGCCAGGACGGAAAGCACCGCCAATAACAGCAGCTTCAACCTAATCAAGCCTTGAAAAAGTATGTTTTACACTAAGTGTAATGCTTAAGTTTTAAAAAGGGTGCGGCGCTTGTCTATTGCAATGGTAACAATCAATAAGCTCAGGTTCGAGAAAAAAGGCGCGGAGTCCATGCTTTCGCCCCTGGAATGCGATGCCTTGAACGTGTTATGGCCCTTGAAGGAGGCACGCGTCCGCGAAATTCACAAAAAACTCAAGGCGCAGAGGAAAAAAGTCGCGCTGACCAGCGTCGCCGTAATACTCGACCGGCTGCACTCCAAGGGCATAGTGGCAAGGAAGGTTGGAACGGGCAGGGGGGGAGAGCACTACGTTTACTCACCAGTAACGTCGCGCGAGGGCTTCGAGAAGTCAGTCGTGGAATGCACTGTCAACAAGCTCATTGACTCCTTCGGCCCCGTCGCCGTGAGCTACTTCAACGAAAGGTTTTCAACTGAAAAGGAAAAGAGGTAAAAAGGGAAAGGCTTGGGTGTGCAGTGAATGCTTGAACAAGTGCTTTACTCTGACATTTCTTACTCGCTCGCCGCATTCCTTTCCAACCCCGTAAAGCTCCAGGCAACCATTGCATCGTTTTCCATTGCCATTCTCTCACTGTACTTGCTCCAACGCAAGAACACGAGCCAAAACGCGAAAACCGCCTTGATTTACGCACACATCGCGTCGTTCTTTTTCCCGTTCGTCTTGTTCGCCTACTCCACGGGGTGCAGCACCGCCCTAGCCAGTTGCGCGGGAAGCGGTTGCGCGGCCTTGGCGAACGTGTTGTGCGCGCCGAACCTCATAAAGCTCATCGTTTACCCAATTCCAATAACCCTGGTTTTGGCAATGCTCGTCGGATTCGTCGTGCTGCCCTTCATGCACAGCGCGTCAACAAAGTCCTTCGAGCTCGGCGACAAGGCATTGAAGGCCTTCACTCAAAAGTGGTCAAAAAGGCTGGAAATCAGGGAGCCAAGGCTTTACGCAGTCGACTCACCCAAGCCGTTCGCGTTTTCCTACAAGTCCTTCAAACCCGCGGTGTTCCTTTCAGTCGGGTTAATGGAGTTGCTTGGCAGGAAGGAAAAGGAAGCAGTCGTGCTCCACGAACTTTACCACGTTAAAAGCAGGGACTCCAAGTTCAAGTTTTCCACCCAAGTAATGAAGTTTTCGCCGTTTTCCATTTTCAAGAACTTCTCGCAGGAGTTAAGCGAAGAGGAAAGGAAGGCCGACGAGTTCGCGGCGTCGGCCCAAAGGACTTCGAGGCACGTGAACTCTGCAAAGCGCAAAATAAACGAGTTCAACGACGCCTTGGCTCGTTAAGCGCTTTTTTTAAAAAACCCACGCGGCTGTTTCTATTGAATGCTCAAAAGGAAGAGCCTGGCGCTGCGGGCCTTGGACGTCAGGGTCCAGGAACACAACGCTAGCCTGCGGTTCCTGAAAAGGTTCAGCAAAAAAGTCGAATCGCGCGTGCGCGGCGGGGACTGGGAGTGGGCTCCTCCGAACCCTAAAAACTTCCTGACAGCAGGCTAGGCGTACTCTGCTTCAAAGCGCCTCGCAAACCTTTCATCCCTCGTAGGCGGCGGAGCCGTTGGATTGCATGAAGGGCTCGCGTGGGGGCTATCGCACGGGGTGTCAAGCGGCGTCACTACGGCGGTCGTGGCGTTCGCGTTGGGCTATCCAGTGAGCGTGGCAAGCGCGCTCGTGGTTGGCGCGCGTAACTGGCGCGAAAAGAGAATACCAATTGCCCGAAAGCTGATCGCCCATAGCATGAGGCAAGCCCAAAGGATTGCAGGAAGGCAGGCGGCTCCGGAGGCGCGCTTGAAGGCCTTCCGGGAAAGGCTGAGGCAAAACGTGCAAGAATTCGAGGCCGGCGCTGAAAGGCTCAAGGCCCAACGCAGGCAATTAGCCCTTGCTGTTGGAAAAGAAAAGGCTTTTATTCAATGAAGTGGCTTGTAAGGGGCAAGAACCCCCTGCAATGGGGTTAAAGGGAGGAAGTTGCATGCATGCATTGAACCAGAAATACGTTGCTGAATTCCTTGGAACCTTCGCGCTCGTGTTCATTGGCGCTGGAAGCGTCTTGGTCAACTCAATAAGCGGCGGCGCCGTCGGGCTCGTGGGAGTGGCCTTGGCTCACGGCCTCGTGTTAATGTCAATGATTTACGCGCTCGGCGCGGTGAGCGGGGGCCACTTCAACCCAGCCGTCTCCATAGCAGTGTGGGCCGCGAAGAAAATGCCCGCGAAGACAACCGGGGCTTACGTGGTTTCTCAATTGCTTGGAGCCGCGGTCGCGGGTTTCCTATTGGCTTCAATTTTCCCAATCGCGCCTGCAGCCGCGCACTTGGGTGTGACGGACTTGCAGGGAATAACTTTAGGCAAGGGCATTGTACTGGAAGCGGTTCTCACGTTCTTCCTAGTACTCGCAGTCTTCGGCGTTGCGCTCGACCCGAGGGGCTCGCCCCACCACGCAGGACTCGCAGTTGGCTTGGTTCTGGCTTTTGGTAACTTGGTTGGTGGGCCTTTGACTGGCGCTGCAATGAATCCCGCGCGCGCCTTCGGGCCAGCACTCGCCTCGGGTTACTGGGCCACTCAACTGGTTTACTGGATCGGGCCAATAGCGGGGGCCTTGGTTGCGGCAATGCTTTACCAGTACGTCTTTTGGAGGGCTCCAAAAGCTGTTGGGGCGGCGAAGAAGAAAAAAAAGTAAAAGAACGGCAGGGAACGAGCGCACTCGGGTTCTCGACCCTTCCCCCAAGCGGCCGCGTTGGAAATCAAGAAGGGAAGCCGAAAACGGCCCTGACTCCAGTTACTCCAACAACCAAAAGCAGCAATAAGAGGAGCGGCTGGTGAAGCAGGTAAACCATTAAAGAGTTCCTTCCCAGCAACGCAAAAGACCTTTCCAAGGCCCCGGGAACCGCCTTAAACTCCAACAACTTCAAGGCCCTACCACCCAGGCCCAGCCCCAGCAACACCACTCCAGTCCACGGAACCAGTGGAAAGTAGTCAAGGCTCGCTCCACTAAAGCCAAAGCCGAGGCTGGCGAGAAAGTAGTCATTGGCTGGGAGTCCTTGAAGCAGGGGGGCCAGGGCGAAAAACAACAAGGCTGCGGGGACTGCAAGCGAGCGCCTTTCAAGGAAGGGAACGCTCAAGGCAATGGAAGCGCCAATCAAGTGAAGTATTCCAAAGAAAACGAATTCTCGCGGGAAAAACTGCCAAGTGGCAAGAGACACGGCGAGGCCAAGGGAAAAGATTCCAGCGCCGCGCTTCAAGTACTTTCCCGCAAGCAAGGGCTTCCAGTTGCCGGGGTTCCTTGCCTTGAAGCGGTCAAAACTCAGTGAAAGCGAGGTTCCGGCAATGAATAGGAAGGCGCCTGCAACGAGCCTTGGAAAGAGCTGCCAGTAAAGCCAGCTGCCCTGAAAGACTGAAAAGACTTGAAAGTAGTCCAGGGTCACCGACCAGTTAAAGGCAAGCATTAACACCAAGGAAGTGCCGCGCAACGCGTCCAGTTCCCACAACCGGTTCATTCGATTCACGCAAGGGAAGTCTGGCTGTCGTTCTTTAAAAACACTTGCACTGGTTCTAGGAATTTGAGGGAGTGAAAAAAACAAAGGTGCCGGAATGAAGGTCTTGAAGAAGTACTTGGACGAAGGCAAGGTTACCGTGCTGGCAGAGACGTTGGACGACTTGTGGCACTTGGAAAAAGTAATAGAGCCCGGGGACGTTGTCTCAGGGAATTCCTGGCGGCGGCTGCAGGTAAAGGGCCGCGACCAGCAGCAGGAAAAAAAGCCCGCGTTCCTCTCCATTGAAGTCGTGCAAGTCGAGTTGCACAAGTTTTCCAACACCCTCCGCGTGCTGGGCACCATAATGGAAGGAAAGCCCGAGGAGTTGTGCCCGAAGGGCAGCCACCACACAATTGAAATTGTCCCAGGGACAAAGGTCTTGGTTTGGAAAAAGGAATGGAAGAACTACTTGCTGGACAGGCTCGCAAAGGCAGAAAAAGAGTCAAAAATGCCGCGGATCAGCGTGGTGTGCGTTGACGACGAGCAAGCAGTGTTCGCTTACTTGACTGCTGCGGGTGCGGAAACAGCGTTCAGCGTGAGCTCCGGGAGGGCTGGGAAAAAGTACGGTGAAAAAGAAAAGACGGCGGGCAAGAAGGAATACTACGAGGAAGTGTTCGCCAAGCTGCAAAGCCTTCCAACTGACAAGGTCATAATCGCGGGGCCCGGCTTCGAGCCCGAAAACCTCCAGAAATGGATTTCCCAAAAACAGAAAGCCTTCCTGGCCAAGTGCTTGTTCGGGAAAACCAGCAACTCCGGCGAGCAAGGCGTCGAGGAAGTACTAAAGAAAGGGCTAGTCGAACAGCTTTCAAGGGAAAACGAGGCCGCAAAGCAGGCCCTGCTGCTGGAAGAACTCTTGAAGAGGATAGCCAAGGAAGGAAACGCGTCCTACGGCCCGAAACAGGTAACGCGCGCAGTCGAGCAAGGCGCCGTCGACGACCTCCTGGTAACGGACAAGTACTTGAGGGAAAACAAGGAAGCGCTTGAAGGCGTGCTGGACGCGGCTGAAAAGTCAAAGGCCCGCGTCCACGTCATAAGCGTTGAAAACAATTCAGGAAAGCAGCTCCAAGGCCTTGGCGGCATCGCCGCCTTGCTGAGGTTCAAAGTAGGGGAATGAAAAAAAAGAGAAAAAGGAAAAGAAGGAAAGGGTTTGTTTTTTCTCTTTCACTCAAACCTTTCCCTTATCGCCCTCAATTGAAGCATTTGCAGCCCGGCAACCACGCACAGGACCCCCAAAATAAGTATTGTTAGGGCGTACTGCATGGAAGTGATAGAGCCCGCAACCAACGCCAACGCGGTCGCGTCATCCAAGCCCGTCCCAATTTGGGTTGGCTGGGTTGAGCCTTGGAGTTGGGGCGGGCACGGGTTCTCAGAGCACGCGTACACTCCACCCGAAGGGCAGCAGAACGGCTTTTGCGCGTTCGGCCCCTGCCCGCACGCGTTCCCGCAAGAACCGCAGTTCTGGGGGTTGCTTGTTTGGGTGCACGCGTTGCCCAAAGGCGAGGCGCAGCACTTGTAGCCCGAGCCAATCACTGCACAGGACGCGTTGCTTGCGCACTGGTTGACGGAGGAAACGCACTGGCCTTGGAGGCAAACGCTTCCAGCCGCGCATTTGTTTCCGCACGCGCCACAGTTTCTTGGGTCGTAGGATGTTGGAGTGCAGGAACTCTTTTCAGAAACCATTACAGGCCCTACAGTTGTCTGTTCCACGGCCTTGCAGCAAGTCGTTCCCGGGGTGCACTGCGAGCTTGAAAGGCACTCGATTTTCTGGCATCCCCAGCAGCCCGAACCCGAGCAATAACAGTTGGGGTCGTTGGCGTCGCATTGCAGGCACTGGTACCCAACCCCGAGCGAAGTGCAGTCATTGCCGCACGCGCCGCAGTTCTTGCTCGTTGTAAGCGCGGCGCAGCCAGTATAGAACGGGACTTCAGGGGTTCCCGGGGAAAGCGCGTTGCCGCAGCACGTCAAGCCATTCGGGCAGCCCCCAGTCAACGGCGAGGTTTGATTGGAGCAATTGTATGGAAGGCATCGCCCGTTCTTGCACGTTTCCAGCAAACCGCAGCTGTTACCGCACGAACCGCAGTTCAAGGGGTCCGAGGCAGTGTCAGTGCACAGCTGCACGCAGCAGTCGTTCCGCTTGAATGGGTCGTTGCCGCAGGAAGGAGCGTTGGTCGAGCCGTGGTCTTGGGCCTTGCACGTTCCGGGAAGCGGGCAGGAACCGCATTCCCTTGCGCAATTCTTGCAGTCCTCGCCTCTTTCTGGGTTGCATGCGTTGTTGCCGCAGAAAAAGTTGACGCAGGCGTTGTTCACGCATTCCATGTTGGCGCCGCACGCGCAGTCAGCCGCGCACACTCCGCAGCCCTCGCCAATGTTCGCGTCACACAGCCCGTCACCGCACTGGCTGACGCATTCGCCGTTCTCGCAGGCCTCGCCAGCATTGCACGCGTTGCCGCACGCGCCGCAATTGTCCCTGTCAGAGCCGACGTCAATGCAGTCGCCGTTGCAGCAAGCGCTGTTGTTTCCATCGCATTGAGTGTTGTTTGGCAGGCTCGCCCACGAACAGTTTGAGTTGCACGCTCCCGGGTTTTGGCACTCGTCGCTAGTGCAAGGGTTGTTGTCGTTGCACGCCGCGTTGTTGGCGCACCCGATTTCCTGGCACGCGTTGCTGCAGCAGTTCTCGCCGGCGCCGCAGCCGCAGTCAGCCGCGCAAGTCCCGCAGTTTTCCGCGTTCGCGTCACATACTCCGTCGCCGCAAGAAGGCTCTGTTGAATTGCAGTCCTGGGGGCAGTTCGTGGGGTTCTCTGAGTGGGTGTTGTTTGCGTCGTTGGCGTCGCAGACGCCGTTGCCGCACAAGTGCGAGGCGAAAACGCTGGGGGTGGGCAAAACCAGCAAGGCTGAGAACAAAAGGGAGTAAAGCAAAAAGTTGGCTATTTTGGTGGAAAGAAAAAAATTATTGCCTGTGTTAATGTTGAAGTTCGCCAAGAAAACCAACCCCTTTACCGGCGGCATGCGCGCCCGTTTCCTGAATAAGACTAGGAGTTATAGTTAAAAAACTACTTTTGCCTCGTAAAACGCGGTGTGGGGGGCAGCGTTAAATGTTTTTCCATAACTAAGTTCAGTGAGAAAGGCTGTTTCTGTTCCCATGGCCGGGGGGGAAGTTTTCCATGATTGAGGCAATAAGCCACCACTTGAGCGGCGCTGCAAGGAAAGGCGTTGCGCGTTCCCTGAAAAAGCACCCAGACTTAAGCGTTCCAGAGTCACAGGAAGCGCTTTGGAACGACTTGAGGAAAGTGTTTTCAAAGCACGAAACTCCATTGGAAGTGCAGTGGTATTTGTATGAAAACGTTTACCGCGCGCGCAAGCCCGAACACGGCCCTGCGCCTGCATGGATTCCCACAACCCGGGAAGTGAGAAAGTCAAACGTCGGCAGGATAATGAGGGAAAAAGGCTTTGCCAACTACCACGACTTTCACTCTTGGAGCAAGGACAACCGCGAGGCTTTCTGGGAGTTAATGTTGAAGAAGGCGAAGGTGAAACTGAAGCGCAGGCCTTCCAAGGTAATGGACTTGTCAAAAGGCGTTGAAAGCGTTGAGTGGCTCGCGGGCGCGAAAATGAACTGCGTTGACTCGTGCTTCCAGGCGCCGAAGGACGCTACTGCGGTGGTTTGGAGCGCGGAGGGCTCGAAGGACGCCCACAGGGTGACTTACGGCGAGCTAGAGAGACTGGTCAACAACGTTGCAAGCGCCTTGAAGGCCTTTGGCTTGAGGGAAGGCGACTCGGTCGCCATAGACATGCCAATGAACTATGAAAGCGTCGCCGTTTACTTGGGAATAGTAAAGGCTGGAATGGTCGCGGCGACCATTGCCGACAGCTTCGCCCCTCCCGAAATAGGCAAGCGCGTGAGGATAGCCAACGCAAAGGCCGTTTTCACGGTTGACTACTACATTCGCTCCGGGAAAAAAGTAGAGTTGTACTCAAAGGTTTCCGAGGCAAGCGCTCCACGCGCAATAGTCTTGCCGTGGAACGCGCACGAAAAGCCGGCGTTGAGGCAGGGCGACGTTCACTGGAGCGAGTTCCTTGCCGGCGGCGCCAACGAATTCAAGGCCGTTCACGGCCCGCCAAGCGCGTTCACTACTTACCTTTACTCGTCTGGGACAACCGGCGAGCCGAAAGCCATTCCCTGGACTCACCTCACGGCAGTCAAGGCGTGCGTGGACGCGTTCCTCCACCAGGACATAAAAAAAGACGACGTGCTTGCGTGGCCAACGAACTTGGGTTGGATGATGGGGCCGTGGCTAATTTTCGCGGCGTTAATGAACCGCGCCACGATTGCGTTGTTCGTGGGCGCGCCCCTTGGCAGGGAGTTTGGCGAGTTCGTGCAGGACGCCAAAGTGACAATGCTGGGAGTCATTCCCAGCACTGTGAACGCGTGGAAGGCGAGCAAGTGCATGGAAGGCTTGGACTGGAAGGGAATTCGGAAGTACAGCTCGACTGGGGAGTGCTCAAAGAAGCAGGACATGTTTTACTTGATGGCGCTAGCGGGGTACAAGCCAGTCATTGAGTACTGCGGCGGCACCGAGATAGGCGGTGGCTACATCACTGGCGTTGTGGTCAAGCCGGCGTCCCCGAGCACGTTTTCCACTCCAGCGCTTGGCTTGGATTTCCAGGTCTTGGACGAAAAAGGAGAGCACTCGCCCAAGGGTGAAGTCTTCATAGTGCCGCCAAGCATTGGGCTGTCGCAGGTTTTGCTGAACAAGGACCACCACGAAGTGTATTACAAGGGCTGCCCGAAAGGGCCCAACGGCGAGGTTCTTAGGAGGCACGGCGACCAAGTCGAAGAGCTCGCGCACGGTTACTTCGTTGTGCACGGAAGGATTGACGACGAAATGAAGATTGGCGGCATTCGCGTGAGCTCGGGGGACATTGAAAGAGTCCTACACGGCACTCCGGGAGTTGCTGAAACTGCCGCGATCGCGGTACAGCCAAGCGGCGGCGGGCCAAACAACTTGGTAATTTACGCAGTGCGGGAAAAAAAGGACGCGGTGCTGGAAAAGGAAACGTTGAAACAAGAATTCCAGGCTCTCATCAAGGCAAAGCTAAACCCGTTGTTCAAGGTCCACGACGTCGTCGTAACTGAAGCGCTGCCGAGGACCGCTTCAATGAAGGTAATGCGGCGGATTTTGAGGGACGAATACGCAAAAACGCCTGCAGGGTCAAGCGCTGGGCCTTGAGGCAATCCTGTAAAACAAGAACGTGCTAAGCAAAGCTATTGAGGCAATGAACAGCCACGAAAGCTCTTGGAGGCGCTGCGCCGCTGGGTAAAACGGGACGAGGAAAGGCGCAAGCAAGAACAGGACAATCAGCACGAACACGACTTCCAAGAGCCACAAGTCACTGCTGGCAAAAACGTAGTTTTGCTGCACAAACGGGCTCTTTTGGCCAAAGCCCATTTTTTTCAGCCGCGATTCATTGAAGAGGCGCGCCGCCTCCTCTGACGAAACGCGCAATGGCTCGACGGAGGAATTGCAGCCTGGGCAAATAAACCCTTCCCTTGAATCCTTTTCGCCCTTGAATGCTGTCTGGCGCAAGTCAGTGCTTCCGCACTTCGGGCAAACGAGTACTTCAGGCACCTTAAACACCCTGCAAGCGCGCCTTTTCCTCGTTGAAAGCCTTAACTCTGCGCTCAATGTAAGCCATTGAAAAAAAGGCAATGAAAAAGCCTGCAAGCCCCATGGGGAGGGAAAAAAAGCCTGCAAGCGAGTCCAAGAAAGAATTGCCAACTGGCTCCACGGGCTTGCCGGAGGCAAGGGCGTTCATTTCTGAAAACTGTTTTTGCAAGAAGTAAACAGTGGAGGCAACGCCGGCAATGAACAGCAAGGCCCCGAGAAACGAGGCAATCACGGCGGCGAGTACTTTCCTGTCCCCTTCAAGTAGTTCTTTCGGGACTTCTACAAACCTCTCGTGGCGAAAACCTCGAAAAGAATGAAGATTCGACCCGTGGCGCCTCATTCTTGCCTGCTCACCTTCCGAGCCTCTTGTGAGCGGGCGCCAAGTGCCCCGCGGACTGCGCGGCAAGCGTGGAAAGCTCTCCCGCGAGAGCTGTCGCGGCAATTATTTCCGCTAGCTTCTTCGAGTTCGCGCCCGGCGGCTTTCCCGAGCCCGCGCAACCCAACAGTTCCAGGCACTCCTTCTGCGTTGGAAGCCCCGTCCCGCCGCCGACTGTTCCGACTTCCAGGGCGGGCAAGTAAAGCGAAAAATACAAGTCGCCTGACTCAAGCTTTTCAGCCGAGGCAATTGCAAGCGAAGAGTCAGTCACTTGGGCCAGGTCCTGCCCCGTGGCGGCGAATACTCCAGCTATCATGTTTGCCACGTGCGAGTTGTAGCTCAAGGCGCCGGCGAGCGCGCTGCCCTGCAAGTTCTTCCGGTAATTGATTTCAACAACGCCGTCAACGCTTGACTTCAAGGACTTCCTTACTACCTCGCTTGAAACAACCACTTCGGCCACGACGGTCTTCCCGCGGCCTTCAATCAAGTTAATGGCGGCTGGCTTTTTGTCCGTGCAGACATTGCCCGAAAGGGAAACGCACTTGGACTTGGTTTCCCTTTCAATCAGCCCGCAGGCCGCGTCGCACGCGATTGTCGCCATGTTCATTCCCATCGCGTCCTTCGTGTCAAAGGAAAAGCGGAGGTAAACGTTTCTGCCAGTAATGAAGGGCTTTACGTCAAGCAGTTTTCCATGCGTTGTCGTTGACTCAGCCGCCTTCTTTATTTTTTCAAAGTTTTCCCTGACCCAGGAAACCATTTCCTGCGCGTGCTCGATACCCTGCGCGCGGAACACTGGCGCGCGCGTCATTGCGTCCTTCAAGATGCGGACCTTGACGCCGTTGCTTTTTGAAATCACGCCGGCGCCGCGGTTCACTGTTGCAAGCAGCGCGCCCTCGCTCGTCGCCAAGGGGACGTAGAACTCGCCCTTGGCGTGCTCGCCCTTGACGAGCAACGGCCCAACGACTCCCAATGGGATTTGCGCCGCGCCAATGAAGTTTTCAACGTTTTTTCCGCGGACCGCAGATGCTGTTACAACTGTCAAGCCAACGTTTTTCAGGCTGACCTTGTTTTTTTCCTCAAGGAAGCGCAGCCTGACCTTTGCTGCAAGGTCCGCTGGCAGTGACTCCTCCAGGGAGTAAAGCTTCAGCTTTCCCGTCTCCAGGCCCTTCAAGGCCTGCCTTTCCGCTCTGGACAATTCAGTCATTCAAAAAAACACCCACAATTCACTCCTGCGTTGGGGGGAAAAAGAAAGTTGTGCTTTTAAACGTCTTCAGCCGGCATGAACTTGTACCCGTAGTGAATCAAGCCGTCGTGGGCGTCCTCGCTGACCTTGCGCACAACCATTTTCACGGGCATTCCAATGGAAACTTTTTCAGGTTCCACGTCGGCAAGCTGGGCCAAGACCATTGCGCCTTCCCTTAATTCAACAATTGCGACAGTGTAAGGAACCTGCAAGTCAAAGCCCTCGCCGGCCTGGTAAATGGTGGTATGGGAGTAAACCTTGCCCTCCCCCGAAAGCGCTTTCGGCTCAATTTTTCCCTTGCGCCTGCAAGCCCGGCAAAACGAGCGCGCCGGGAAGTAAACGGCGTTGCAGTTCAGGCAATGAGTGCCCTCCAAGCGGTAACGCTGGGGAATCCTGCGCCAATACAACGGCAGAGACTTAATCGACATTAGTTTCACGCCCTCGCTTTCTTCACTTCCTCAAATCCTTTTCACGGGAAAGCACGTGCACCAACGCCGTTCCCCCCGTCCCGCCCAAGCTGTGAGTCATTCCAATGCGCGCGTTTTGCACTTGCCTCTTTCCGGCCTCTCCGCGGAGCTGGAGGCAGATTTCAATCACTTGCTTTAACCCCGTAGCACCGGCGGGGTGGCCGCACGCCTTCAAGCCGCCGGAAGTGTTGACGCTCAACGCGGAACCCAAGTCAAACCTTCCCTCAGCAACAGCTTTCCCTACCTCGCCTTTTTTCACGAACCCCAAGTCCTCCAAGGCCATTAGCTCGCTAATGGTGAAGGCGTCGTGGACTTCAAGCAATTGAACGTCCTTGTGCGTTATTCCGGCTTTCTTCAAGGCTTGCTCGCCGGCTAGCCTTGTCGCTGGAATGGTTGTGAGGCTGGGGCGGTCGTGCAACGCCAAAGTGTCAGAAGTTTGAGTGGAAGCGTTCACCCACACCGCCTTGTCCTTGAAGTTTTTCGCGGCCTCCTCGCTAGCCAGGACAACCGCGCAAGCGCCGTCGCTCACGGCGCAAGAGTCAAGGGTCTTGATTGGGTCTGAAACTTTGCCGGAATTCATGACAGCCTCAATTGAGACCTCGAACGGGAACTGAGCAATGGGGTTCTTGGCGCCGTTCTTGTGGTTTTTCACTGCAACAGCCGCCATTTGCTCTTCCGTCGTGCCGTATTCGTGCATGTGCCTCCGCGCCATCAACGCGAACAAGCTGGGAAACGTTGCGCCGTTGAATATTTCCCATTCAATGTCGCCCGCTCCTCCAAACACGTTTGCCGCCTGTTCAGTGGAAACGTCGGTGCTTTTCTCGCCGCCGCCAACGACAACCAAGTCGTACTCGCCTGACGCGACCGCAAGGTAACCCTCGCGGAAGGCCGCGGCGCCTGAAGCGCTGCCCGCCTCCACTCGAGTGGAAGGCAACGGGTTCAAGCCGGTGTAATCGGCAATCAACGCGCCCAAGTGTTCCTGTCCAAAAAAGCGCCCGCCGGCCATGGAGCCAATGTACAAGGCTTGGATGTCCTTTGAGTCCACTTTTGAGTCCTCGAGGGCCTTTGCGCCGGCTTCGACAATCATTTCCTTCATTCCGATCTCCCAAAGCTCCCCGAACTTCGTGGAGCCGACTCCGACAACCGCAACCTTTCTCATTTGCAAAAAACCCCTTTAAACAAAAAAATCCAAGGCTCAGAACCTGATCTTTCCCCTGTGCTTCAAGTAC
>DATDTB010000064.1:0-3322 GCA_035291025.1 archaeon | reverse complement strand
AGCGTAACCGGTCTTTTTCCGAGGTTCTTAGGGACGCCTTAGGTGCTGGGAAACAAGGAAAGAGTTTAATGGAATTCGCTGGAGCCTGGAAGGACATTCCAGACCCGGAATTTAGGAAAATGGAAAAGGCAATGACTGAATTTAGGGCCGGGCTCAAGTTCCGCAAGCCCAATGCTTGAATGTGGTTTTTGTGTTCTGCCTTGATTCCGACATTTTAATCGATTTCCTGAAAAACAAGCCGGCTGCGGTTTCAAAATTCAAGGAACTTTCCAATGACGGAAAGCTAGCCACCACTTCCCTTAATCTGGCTGAATTGTTTCACGGAGTCTACCGCTCCAAGGCCACTTTTGAAGCCCAATACAGTGCCTTGAAGGGTTTTGAGAACCAGCTGGAGGTTCTTGGCTTTGAAGCCCAGGAAGCAGAACTTGCAGGCAAGTTGTCCGCGTTTCTTTCCTTAAAAGGAGAGGAAATTGGTGCTTTTGATACGCTGATTGCTGCAATTTGCGTATTGAACCGGGCCAAGCTTGTTACAAGGAATTCCAGGCACTTTGAAAAAATCCCAGGACTGCAAGTCGAGAAGTGGTGAAAAAGGCGGTTTTGAAATGGAAAAAATAGCGATTCTTTCGGCAGTGCGCACGCCCATTGGAAGGCTTTCAGGCGCGCTTTCAAGCCTTTCCGCCCCCGAACTGGGCGCAGTTGCAGTGCGCGAAGCCGTGAAACGCGCCGGCCTCAAGCCTGGCCAAGTCAACGAATTAGTGATGGGGAATGTTGTCTCCGCGGGCGTTGGCCAAAACCCAGCGCGCCAGGCCGCTCTGCTTGCAGGATTGCCGAACGAGACTGACGCTTTCACTGTCAACAAAGTATGCGGCTCGGGAATGCAGTCCGTGATACTCGCGTGCCAGTCGCTTTTGCTGGGCGAACGCGAGTTCGTCGTCGCTGGCGGAATGGAGTCAATGAGCAACGCGCCCTTCCTTGACCACAGCAAGAGGAAGGGAAAGACGCGGGACTCGACTGAGTTGTTGGATGCAATGGTGCACGACGGCTTGATGGACTGCTATTCGCACAAGCACATGGGAGCGCTTGCAGAGTTGCTGGCTGAAAAATTTAGCATTTCCCGGAAGGAATCAGACGAGTTCGCTTTCAAGAGCCACCAAAAAGCGCTCCGCGCAACCGACGAGGGCTTTTTTAGGAACGAAATTACCCCAGTTGAAGTCGTGGCTGAAAACGGCTCCAAGAACATGGTGGCCGTTGACGAACAGCCACGCCACGACACGTCCCTTGAAAAGCTTGCCAAGCTAAAGCCTTCATTCAAGGGCAATGGGGACGTGACTGCCGGCAATTCGTCATCGGTCAACGACGGCGCCGCCGTGCTGGTTTTGTGCACTGAAGGCACGGCGAAAAAGCACGGACTAACGGCGCTGGCGTTCATTGACGCGTGGGCGACCGCCGCGCTCGACCCTTCTTACTATGGCTTGGGGCCAGTGCACGCCGTGGGAAAGCTCTTGGAGAAAACTCGCTCGAAAATCACTGACTATGACTTGGTTGAAGTAAACGAAGCCTTCGCGGTTCAAGCCCTCGCCGTGGCGCGAGAGCTCGGAATTGACTTGGGAAAATTGAACGTGAACGGCGGCGCAGTCGCGTTGGGCCACCCGATTGGCTCAAGCGGCGCCCGCATAATTGTCACGCTCGTTCATGCGCTCAAGCGCTTGGGCAAAAGGAAAGGAATCGCGTCATTGTGCCTCGGCGGCGGCGGGGGCAACGCTGTGTCCGTTTCACTGGCTTAAACCCGGTTTTCCTTTTTTTGGTCCCTTGAAGGGTTTTTTAAAATCAAAGGCTCTTTTTTTTGTTAATGACCCCAAAGCCCAGGCTGCCCAGCGAGTCCATCAGGACGCGTGAACTGCTTAAGGCGAAGGGTTTTGAGGGACGCGAAGAGGAAGGACTGGAGCACTTGCAGTTAATTGGGGCCTTGAAGGCGGCGAGGAGCAACTTCCGTTTTTCCACGCGCAAGAGCAAAGGCGTTGCCTTGGAGGAAGCCCTGCGTAAAACCAGTTCTTCCACGGGCGTTCCCGTTTCAGTCCTCCGTTCTCACTTCAAGGGCTCCCAGCCATTGAGCAACCATGAACTGGAATCCTTGGCCAGCGAGCTAAGGCACGAATTCAGGGACAGGAAGCCAGTTGCCTTGCCCGAGCTTGACCCTGAGTCCAAGGCCTTGCTTGACGACTTGAAGTTTGTTTACGCAAACAAGCCGCCCCTGCAAGTAAGGCAAAGGTTTCACCTAGTGAGGAAGGCATTGCTTAGCCACTTGACCAGGCAGTTCTTGGGAAAAAACCCGCAGGTAAGGATTCGCCAGCTTCACTCGGTGTTGTGGCAGTCGCTGGGAAACAGGCGCGGGAAGGCTAGCTTCAAGGACTTCATTGGCAAAGTAAAGCATCCGGGCGACGCGCGCGTGCCCGTGGCGCTTGGCGTGCTGCGCGACGCGAGGAACCCGGTGCAGTTGGAGGCGCGAGCCAAGAGGCAGTACCTTGAACGCCATAACCGCGTCCCGTGGAACCCTTCGCCTGAACAGTTGAGGGTCTTGGCTGAAGTTCGGGAAATCTGCGCCGGCTTGAAGCACGCCGCAAGAAACGTCAAGAACCCAGAGACCGGGAAGCGGGTTCCAAACCCTAAAAGGAGAGACGTAGAAAAACAGCTTTCGGAAAAGGTGGCTGAATTAATCAAGTTAAGGCCAGCAGACGCCAAACTACCCGGCTTTAGGACCGTCTTGCAAGAGGAAACAGGGTTAAGTGACAAAACCCTGAGAAATGTCTTGAGGCCTGTGGTTGTGGGACTTTACAAGAGCGCCTGGGAAGAACGGCTTTCCAAGGGCCGGAAGGAAAAAGCCGGGGAAGGAAGCCCTCCCAGCTAGTGAACCTTGCGTTTTTTGCCCGTTTCTTTTTTGAGTGATTTTCCTTGAAAGCCAAAGAAACAATTGCATTTTTCCTCGGGTCGTTCGACCCCCCGCACTCGGGGCACGAGACTGCCGTGAGGGCCTTGCTTGAAGCACGCGGCGTGGGCGAGGTATGGATTGTTCCAACGGGGCCCAGGAAAATGAAAAAGGGAGTGTGGGTCGCCCCCAACAAGGGGACTGCTAGGAAGGAACGCCACTCCCCCGTGCGCGCCCGCGTCAAATTGTGCAAGGCCTTAGTTGAAGGGCTGGGAGACGCGCGAGTCAAGCTGTTTTCAGAGTACTCCCGGCAAAAACACGCTTCAACATTGAAGGCGTTGGAGTTCGCCCAAGCCTTGTTTCCCGCAAAAAGCTTCAGGCTCGTTACGGGCAGCGACT
>DATDTB010000063.1:0-19499 GCA_035291025.1 archaeon | reverse complement strand
TCCACGCCCGACCCTTGCGTGAAGGACTTGTAGGCTAGGAACAAGACGGCAATGCTTGAAATGGCAATCAATGCAAGCATCACCATTGACTCGGGCGTTTCTTTTGCCATTACCCACTCTCTTCCCCAAAAGCCTTCCGGTCCGGACACGAAGCCGGGCGCAATCGACGACGAGGCTGCAATTATTCCCAGAGCAATGAATGCAAGCAGTGAAAAATTCGACACGGCTTGGTTTTTAGTCAACGTTTTCGTTGTCGTGTAGAGAATGACAGCGCCCACGCCGGCGAACGCCAAGGGCTGGGCGTACACTAACAACAACTCAATGCTTTCTTGGTGGAAGAACTCAAACAGCGTGCGCAGCGCCCGGAAGCCCATTACTGTTCCAATCAATGCCAGTCCAATCTTTACGTTTTCGCCTTCGGACGACTTTGACCTTATGTAAGGAATTGAGTAAAGCAGTCCTCCAAGCCCCGCAAGCAGTACCAGTGGGATTAGTGCCGGGTTGTGCATTCCCGTTGAGAAGCGTTTTTGGTTTTATAAACCTTTTCCAGCGTTTAGGCTTTCACGATGACCGAGTTATTGGTTGAATTCCTTCCCGGGGCAGTGCTGTCCCTGGCTTTGGGCGCCTTGATTGGCATCGAGAGGGAGTTCTCGAAGCGCCAGGAAATTGCGGGTCTGAGGACTTTCGCCTTGGTCAGCTTCCTTGGCGGGATGTCCGCGTTCATTTCAACCGAGGCCTCCCAGCCATTGTTTTTCCTCATTTCCTACGCCGCCGTGATATCTTACGGGGCGTTTACTTACGCCAACATAAACAAGCCCAGGAAAGCCAGCAGGAAGTTTGGGTTGACGTCCTTGCTTGCCTTGGTTTTCGCGTTCCTGGCCGGAGGAGCAGTGTTTTACGGCTTTCCCGGGCAGGCGGTAATAGTGACAATTGCCGTGACAGTGGTATTGTTTGGCAGGACAAAAGTGCACGGCTTCGTCAGCCGGCTCACGTTTGTTGAAGTGGCCGACGCCTTGGAGCTGATTATTGTCTTGGCAATTGTCCAGTACTTCGTTCCAACACAACCCTTGGAGTTTTACGGCGTTAGCGTGCCCTTGAGCCAGTTCTTTTTCTTCGTCCTCGCTGTCTCAGTCATTTCCTTCATTGGCTTTGTCTTGTCCAGGGCGTTCGGGGAACGCAATAGCCTCTTGTTGTTTGCCTTGGCGTCCGGGCTTGCTTCGGGCGCGGCGTTCGCGTTAAAGCTCAGGAGCGAAGTCTTGAAGCATTCCTCCCTTTCCAAGTCCGTGCCAGCGGCCGTTTTCGCCTCCCTGGTTTCGGTCTTCGCCAGGGACTTGCTGTTCGTCTTGTACTTCGCCCCCGACCTCGGGGTTGCGCTTGCGCCGACTGTTTTCGCGTTAAGCGCTTCCTCGGGGCTGGTCGCTTTTTACTTCCACAAAAAGGCCTTGAGAGAGGGGCCGCAGGGGAGGCTTGCGAAGTTTGAATCGCCTTTTTCAGTTGAGTACGCGGCAAAGGTTGGCGCGCTGTTTTTGCTTGCCGTGGTTGTTGCCGGGGCGGCAGAGGAAAGGTTTGGTGGCTTGGGCTTCGTGTTGTCTTCCTTCATTTTGAGCGCCTTCAGCTCTACAGCGGTAGCAGCCAACACCGCCTTGCTGTTTTCAAAGGGAGGCATTGACTTCGCGTCGGCAGTGGTCGTGTTCGTTTTTTCCCTCATAATAAGCGCCTTGACCAACATATTGTTCTTGTACTCGAAGCCATTGAAGCCCTTGGTTTTGAAAATGCTGCTTTTCGGGTTGCTTGTTTCCCTTTCAGGAGTCCTTTCCCTGGCGCTTTTATTCAAGTGACTTTGCTTTATTTGAAGTGGTTTTTGAATTGGCTGAATTACTGGAAATTGATGGTTCCTTTGGGGAAGGCGGCGGATCCATCATAAGGATAGCGCTGCCGCTGGCGGCGTTGCTTAACAGGAAAGTCAAGGTGTTCAACATCCGCGCCAACAGGCCGAAGCCCGGGATGAAAATGCAGCACGTCGTTGGCGCAAAAGCAGTCAAGTGGCTCTCCAACGCTTCCGTTTCAGGCCTTTCGCTTGAGTCAAAGGAAATGACTTTCGCGCCCGGCAAGCTTCAAGGCGGCAACTTTTCACTCAACATCCAGACAGCGGGGTCCATTTCCTTGCTCCTGCAAAGCGTTATGCCCTTGGCTCCCTTCCTTCCCGCGCCCCTCACGGCGCGCGTGCAGGGAGGAACTGACGTTTCGTGGTCTCCCCCGATTGACTTCACTGGCCAGGTCTTGTTTCCAGCGCTTCACTTGATGGGCTACAACGGCTCAATCAAGGTAATCAAGCGGGGCTACTTCCCTGAAGGCGGCGGCATAGTGACGGGCCAGGCAAAGCCAGTCAAGCACTTGAAGGCATTGAACTTGACGGAATTCGGGGAGCTTGACTACGTTTCAGGCGTGAGCCACTGCGTTAACTACCCCAGCTTTACCGCGAGGGACGCGGTTTCGGGCGCGAAAAACGTCTTGTCCGGCAACGGGCTAGCAGATGCAAGCTTTTCAATTGAATGCCAGGAAAAGGTCCCTTCAAGGAACAAGGGGCTTGGAGTTATGCTGTTGGGTGTAACGACTTCAAACGCCCGCATTGCCTCGTCCGCGCTGCTTTCAAGGGACTTGCCAACTGCCGAAAAAGTCGGCGAGGCGGCCGCTGGCACGCTGTTGAAGTACTTGGAGTTCAAGGCCCCGGTTGACCCGCACTTGCAGGACCAGTTGCTGGTGTACATGGCGCTGGCTGAAGGCAAGTCCTTTTTCCTCACGCACCCCTTGACGGAGCACGCGAAAACAAACATTTGGGCAATTGAACAATTGTTGCCGGTCAAGTTCCGCGTTGAAGGCGAGGAAGTGCAGGGGAAGGAACTTAGTTTGGTGTCAGTCGACGGCGTTGGTTTCAATAACGCTCATTTGTGACTTTTGAGCGCAATAGGCATGGTTAAATACTTTTGAGTTCTTTTGGGTGGGCCATGGCTGACTTGCTGGTTTATGGAACCACGATTTTGGCATTCCTGACGTTCCTGATTGCGTTGTTTTTCTTTTGGGAGGCCCGAAAGAGCAAGCCTTTCCTGTTGTTGAACGTGTTGTTTTTGTTTATTTTCTTGAGCATGTTCGTTTTCCACTGGCTTCGATTGAATGAGCTCAACGAGTTGGCGTCGCAGGCCGAGCTGGCGTTGGTGTTCTTCATTTTCGCGTTCGCCGCGACCCATTACGCGTTGTTCAGGAGGAGCGGAATATGGCCCTAGACCCGTTGGAAGTGTACAAGTGGGTTTTTTCCAGCTTTGCCGCCGTTGTCTACTTGTGGATGGTTTTCCGCCTGCTAATGACGCAGTTAAAGAAGGGTGAGGAAGTCAGCGGGGAAAGCGGCGAGCTGCTGGGGAGCTTCAAGGTCTTGGCGGCGCTGTACTTGGTTTTTTACATGGAAATAAAGTACATTGAATTGTTTGGCAGGGACCCGGTCCTAGTGAACTTGATTTACTTCGGCGTGCAGTTGTTCCTGTTCCTTGTGCTGTTGCGCAAGCTCGTGACTTTCTTCATCAAGCTCAGGGCCATTAGGAGGCTTGGAGTGCATGCCCCAGTCTGAAAAAGTTCCGACCGGCTTCCAAGAACTGGACCTTGCCTTGACTGGGGGCTTTGAGACAGGTTCCACGGTTGCCTTGGTCTCCGACCCCACGTCCATGAAGGACGCCTTCCTGCACCAGTTCATTTACAACTCGTTGAAGGAAGAGCACACGGTTGTCTACTTGTGCCTAGTACGCACGCCGGCTGAAACTGCAGGGATTTTGCTGAAAAAATTCCCGCCAATAGAGGAATTCATAAAGCGCAAGTCCCTGGTCTTTGTTAACTTCTTGGCGGAGCCATTCGTGGAGCAGGCGGGTTTGGACATGGCTGTGAGCGAGTTCTTCGGCGAAAGGCTCACTTTCCAGAAGGCCAGCGAGTTCGCAGTCAAGGACACGAAGAACTTGTTGGACATTTCGCTGACGATAAAGAAAGCCATTGCCTCAACCGGCAGGCCAAACAGGGCAATTGTCATCACCGAGTCAGTCACTGACGAGTTCCTGTCCATTGACTTGCAGTTGGCGCTGAGGTTTGACAGGAGCATCGAGGCAGCGCTCAAGAACCTGGGAGTGAACTTGTTGTTCTACGTCGTGTTGAAGGGAATCCGGGATGAGTTCATACTGCCCTTCGAGCAGCACGCCGACTACGTCTTGGAAATCCAGACAATGGAACAGCAAGGCGGGCTGAGTGACTACATTCGAGTCAAGAAGTCTAAGGACTTCGTCACGACGCCTTGGCAGAAAATGGTCAACGCCATGGGCTTGATCAAGCTGGTCCGCGTTTGAAGCCTTCAAGGCGTGAAAAACAGCAACGGCCATTCCGGGTTCCATAGTACTATTATTGTCGCCAGGAATATTGCAGGCCCGAACCTTGGCAGGTTGCTGTAAAGCCAAACGAACTTCAGCTTTTTTGCCTTCATTTTCTCCAGCGCTTCCTCGTCCAAGACCTTTTTTCCTCCAAGCCCCAGCTTTTCCAAGTCTTTTTTCCCCATTAAGCCAACAGCAATAACGTCGCCCAAGTCTTCTTCCCTTATTTTCGACGTGGAAACCTTTCTGGCGAAAAGCTTGTTGTTCAAGTCCTCGCCGAATGCCGTGTAAAAGCTCGCCACGGCAAGTATTGCGTAAGTCGCAACGACTCCATTGTAGTTAAACAAGCCAGTGCCGGAAATTAACTGGACGTACAAGGACGACGCCAGCAGCAAGGCCATCCCGAGAACCGCGTTTCCTTTCCTGACGTCTTTTTTATCAACGGTCAGCAAGTACTTAGCGCCGTAGTACGCGAACCCCGCGAAGACCGCGAGAAAGCTCGCAGTCAACAAGACCATCAAGGAAAATGGCACGCCGAAGGCGTTCTTGTAAGGCATCAACAGCGACAGCGCCACGAACAGTTTCACGTCGCCGCCTCCGAGCTGGCCGAAGTAGTAAAGGGCGTACCCGAACGCGTAAACCAGCCCAGCAAACAGCACCCCTTCAATGATTGACTGGAGGTTCATTGACGCCAGCAACAACACAATCCCCAGGGCTCCCGCCGAGTAAGTTATCTTGTCCGGGATCAAGCCAGTCTTGTGGTCCGTGTAGGCGCTCGCGCTAACGGCCGCAAATGACGCCGCCGCGCGCAGTACGTAAAAATAGTCCATGACTCAGTCTCCTTCAACTCTTACCACGTCTAAGGCAGTGCACACGCATTTCTTTCCAAGAATGGATGAAATGCTTGGATTGGTCCTGCCGTTGTCCCCTGAAATGAATTCCTTCACGTACGTTCCAGATTCAGTCCTCAAAGCGAGTTTCATGGAGTTGCCTTCAAGGCTGGCGACCCTTGCCTTTAGTACCTTCCTCTTCCTGGTCAAGTCAGCCCTTCGGTGGGCCACTCGTTCTGGGGTGACTTGGCTTAACTCCAAATTGCTTAAAGCTTCAACCCTTGCGGCGTCTTCACTGGTCAGCTCTGCGTCGCATTCAATTACCGCCTCGTATTCCTTGTCGCTTGCCTCAGCCTTTATTCTTACAACTTCTTTCTTGTCCGAAGGCCTTAACCCGATTACTTGCACTCTCCCCGCGTTTTCCTTGTTCACTTCCCCTTCCAACGCCGCAAAGTCGAGGTACCTCTTGACTGGTTCCTCGACTTCCAGCACGAACGGCCTGCCGTTTCCAAGCATTCTTGCGTCAATGTCTTCCCTTCCTTTTCCGTGGAACGAGTGGCGTTTTCCCTGGGCGGCTTTCATGAAAGGCCCGGCAATGAGTTCCTCAACGCTTTCCGCGTACATTTTCCCCTTGAACTCGCACTTCTTGCAACCCTGCCCGGAACACCAGCGGCAAGGCCACTTCGTCTGCGGCAGCCCGCGTTCCAGTTTCAAGTAACGCCCATAAACATACAAAGGCTTTAACTGCAGCTTTACCCGCGAGCCAATGTAGTCCAGCACAATTTGGGCGTCGGGCTCTTTTAAGTCGAACTTTTTACCTGTTTTTTCAATCTCAATGCCGGTTTCCCTGTTTATTTCCTGCTTGACGCCGTTCACGCCCTCTATGCCGAGCCTTTCCTTTAACTCCTTTTCCTTGTCCATTACTTTGTCAGGCAAGATGCAGCCAACCAAAAACGTTTGAAATTCAAAACCCTTGGCTGACTCTAGTGCCTTTTGCAAAAAATCGCGTGTTTTAAGGAACACGCCGCGGCACGCAACGCACTCCTTTTCGTCTTCAGCTGGCTGGAATTCAGCGCCAAGCAACTTACCTGAAAGCGCTTCATATCGTTTAAGGCAGCGACTGCAAAGATTTTCCTTTTTCATGTGTGACTCCATTCAAGGTTTGAACAATAAGATTTATTACTTTAACACTATAACAGTGTTTATGTCTATGACGATTGGATTTTTGGCCGCCTTGGTTTCAGTCGTTGGATGGGGTTCTTACTTTGTTCCAATGAAAAAGGTAAAGGAATATGACCCCTTTTTTTACCAGTTGCTAATGTGTGCAGTAATATTTTTGTCCACTGCCTTGTTTTCTTTTGCAATTAACTCTTTTGAGTTTTCTTACTATGGAGTAATGGCTGGAATTTCTTGGTCTTTTGGAAACATTTTGTCTGTTCTGTCTATTCGCTTGTCTGGCCTTTCAAAAGCGGCTCCAACGTGGATGGGTGGAGTTATTATTGGAACTTTTTTCATCGGCGCGTTTTTGTTCAGTGAACCCTTGTCTTCTTTGCCTCTTGGACTTGCCGGCATTGTTTTTCTTGTAAGTGGGGTGGCAGTGATTTCTTCTGTTTTGGAAAGTAAAACAAGTTCAAAAATGGAAGAATTGAAGGGCATATCTTTAGCGTTACTGGCTGGCTTGTTGTATGCGTTGCCTTTCGCTCTTTTCAAGATTTCAGGATTTGACTCCCTTGACTTCGTTTTTCCCATGTCACTTGGCATTTTCCTTGGCGGGTTTTTGATTTACTTAGTCAAGAGGTCTCCTTTTGACCGAAACATTTTAGTGCCTGGCACCGTTTCCGGTGCGTTATGGAACGTTGCAAACCTTTCTAATTTCTTTGCCCTGTCTTTCTTGCCAGTGGCGATAGTCGTCCCGTTGACTCAAATAGCTTTGCTTGTTTCCGTTTTATGGGGTGTGTTTTACTTCCATGAAATAAGTGGAAGGGATAAAATCAGGAAACTATTTTTTGGCGCAATGGTTCTCTTCGTTGGAACTATAGCTTTATCGCTATCCTTGTAGGCTCTCAAGCAGTGTCAGCCAGCCAGTTAATTACCGCAATGCAGTGGCTGGCCAAGTACTCCGTTGCGCCAAGGCTCAGCTTGTTGTACTTCCTTAAGAGTTTTTTTTGCTCCTTTGAAGGCCCAACCGCGTCCCCTAACACGAACGCGGCGTTCGCGAACCCTTTTCCGTCATATTCTTTAAAGTGGGCGCCGCCTGCAGTGAGCCAGTAAATGTTTTCAGTTCCCTTTTCCGTTTCAATTCCTGAAAGCAGTTCCTCGAAGCCCTTCAGGCACGCGTAACCACCGCGCCCGTTCGACGCCCAGTCACTGGAAAGCTGCTTTCCCAGCAACTCTTTCACGGAAGAGGCAATGTTTCTCTCGTCTGGGCTCATTTGCCTCAGTTCCGAACTCTTGAACTTCACGCACACTGGTGGCCTCGGCGGCCCGCCCAGAACCACGTACAACTCAACGTCCTTCCTCAACGTATCACTTAACCAAAAGGCAGAGTTAATGCAGCGAGCAATCAAGTCCATCCTGCCCGCGCCCGGCAAGTCGTTCAACGACCAGTTCCCGTCAGTCCTGGCGTTGTTGGACAATAAGACAAAGGTTCTCATTGTTGCCCCATCAGTTTCCCGAAGTCCAAGCCCTTTGCCTTGGCCAGTTTTGCGAGCTGTCCGCGCATCTTGCCGCCGCGCATCATCCGGAACATTTTCTCAGTGTGCTTGTAGCTCTTCAAGAGTTCGCGGACGTCTTCTTCCCTCGTCCCCGAGCCTTTGGCGATTCTTGCAATGCGTTTCTTGTCAATCAAGTCCACGTTTCCGCGTTCTTTCTTTGTCATGGAGTCCATTATGAACTGGAAACTGTTCAGCTTTTTCTCGCCTACTTTTACTACGTCGTCGGGGAGCTTTTGCTTCACTCCCATTAGCTCCATTACCTTGCCCAGTGGCCCCATCTTGCGCGCGGCCTTCATTTGCTTGTAAAACAAGTCCAAAGTCAAGCCCTTCTCCAGCAACTCCTCGGCGTTCAACTCGTCTTCTTCCCCAACCACTTCCTTGGCTTTCTCAATTAACCCCGCCAAGTCCCCGTAGCCCATCACTCTCGAAAGGTAGCGTGGGGCGTCAAAGGCTTCCAGGTCTTCTATTTTTTCCCCAACCCCAATGAACACCACGGGCGCGCCAGTGGCGGAGCACGCGCTTATCGCCCCGCCACCCTTCGCGCTCCCATCCATTTTCGTCAGAATGACTCCAGTCACGCCAATTGCGTTGTGGAAGGCCTCGGCTTGCTTTCCGGCGCTTTGCCCTATGTCCGCGGAAATGATCATGAACGTGTCGCTTGGCTTCACGGCGTTGTTTATTTTCTTGATTTCCTCAACTAGTTCCTCGTCCAGGCCGGAACGCCCGGCGCTGTCCACCAATACCACGTCGCACTTTTCACTTTCCATGAAGGCAACACCGTCGCTTGCCAGCTTCACTGGGTCTTTTTCCCTGGCGTCCCCGTAACAGGGAACTCCTTTGAGTTGTGAAACGTACTGCTTTAACTGTTCGTACGCTGCCGGGCGCCAAATGTCGGCGCAGACGACTCCCACTTTGTGCCCTTTTTTCTGGTACCAGCGCGCCAGCTTTCCAATGCTCGTGGTTTTTCCGCTCCCAAACAACCCAACCAGCAGCACCTTCCCGGGTCGCGCCTCGAATTCCTTTCCCTTTTCTCCCTTTAGGACTCGGACTAGTTCGTCGTAAGTGCCCTTTACCAGGAACTCCTTGCGTGAAAGGCCTCCTGGTATTTTTTCCAAGGCCTTTTTCTCTATTGCCTTGCTGACTTCCATCACTGTCTTGATGTTCACGTCTGAAGTGATGAGCGCGCGTTGAATGTCTTTCTTGAATTCGTCCACTTCAGCCTGTCCAAGCGCCGCCGCCCCAGTGACCTTGTCGAAGGCCTTCCTTAACGCGTCGCCTAAAAAGTTTGCCATTTGGCTTTCACGCTGCTTCCCCGGCTTGCGGGCCTAGTATGTTGTCAATTATGAGGCTTGGCTCGAATTTTTGCAAGTCGTCGTAGCCCTGTCCGACGCCAACGTATAGTATTGGAATGCCTAGCCTGCTTAAAATGCTGATTGCGCCGCCGCCCTTCGCGTCAGCGTCAATCTTTGTCAGTATTACCCCGTCAACTCCCACGCTTTCCTGGAACTGCCTTACTTGCTCCACCAATGCGTGGCCGGCCAGCGCTTCCCCCACGAAGACCTTCAAGTCGGGCTTTGAGACCCGCACGAGTTTTTTCATTTCCTCCATCAAGTTGTAGTTGGTTTCCTGCCTTCCAGCGGAGTCAATTAAGACGAAGTCCGCGCCCTTGGACTTTGCGGCGGCTATGGCGTCGAAGGCGACTGCGGCAGGGTCCGCCCCGTATGAGTGTTTCACGACGCGAACGCTTCCCAGTTTCCTGGCGTGTTCTTCGAGTTGCTGTATTGAGCCGGCGCGGAAAGTGTCTGCGGCCGCCCACACTACCGATAGCTGGTTTTTCTGCAGCAGCCGCGTAACCCTCGCTATCGTAGTCGTCTTCCCGGCCCCGTTCGGGCCCAGGAACAAGACAGTGAACGGCTTTTTCCCCTTTCCAGCTTCCAGCAAGTCAAAGTCAGAGTCAGTCATTGACTTTTTCAGGACTCCGCGGAGCGCGTTCCTTGCAACGTTTCTTGGGTCCTCGCTCCTTGAGTACTCCAAGGCCTTCATTTCCTCCTTTAACCTTGAGGAAATTGCCGAAGCGGCTTCCATTTCCACGTCGCTTTCCAGCAAGAGCATTTCAATGTTCCAGGCGAACTCCTCAACTTCGGAGTCCGTGAACCTTGACTTTCCGATGACTGCTTGTTTTACTTTTCCAAGCAAGCCAACCTTGACTTTGCTTTTTTTCCCAGCCTCTTCTTCGTATTTTTTCTTGAGTTCTCGGACGCTCTTGCCGTTTGCCGGGGCAACCACTTCCATTGGCTTTGGTTCTTCCCGGTTTTCCGTTATTTCCAGTTTTGGTTGTTTTTTAGGGATTACCGGCGCTGGCGGCGCCTTTTCTTCTTTTTGCCGGGCTTGAGGCCTTGGCTTGGGCTTTTCCAAAACCTGGAATTCCGTTACTGGCGCGGGGGGTTTTTCCTGCCCGGCTCTTGCCGGGGGCTTTTCGTGCGCTGCCTTGGCTTCTTCCAAGGCCTTTCCCAGCTCGGCGCGTATAGAATCAGTTTCTTTTCCTTGGCTGGGCCTTTCTTCTTCTCTGCGCGCCTCGACTGCTTGTGCTGGCGTTGTTTCCGATTCCGGCGTGGTTTCTTGTTTTTCCTGTTTTGATTCTTCTTTTTTTCCAGTGAATGCGTTCAAGGCGCCGGCCAGCTTTTTCTTTAAGAAGTCAAACACTGCCCTGCACCGTTAAGCGTTTCACTCGTTCCTTCCAAGGCCTTTTGGGACGATGGCTTTCTTGAAGTGCTCGTCAACGGTCCTCCCAAAGTTAGCCAAGTCGAGCCTTTCCTTTTCCAGCCTTCCCAGCACGTCCAGCAGGACTTTTTTCCGGTTCCGCATGGTTTCCAAGGCGTTCTTCGTGTCCTTCCTCAAGACCACTCCCTGCCCAACGTCTACGAGTACTTGCTTTGAGTTAGTGATCTTCCCTTCCGCGAGCACGCCTGACTTCAGTGGAATGAGCGCGGTTCTCTCCTTTTTGTCTTTTTCCAGGAACTCCAGGGAGTTAATGGTGTTGTCTATTTCCGCCAAGGCGTTGTTCACGCCTTCCTTTTCCCTCAATACTTGCACCAAGCGCTTCTGCGCCCCGTCCAAGACCGTTGCCAGAAACCTGGGGTCTTCCCTTAGCTTTTCGCCAATTTCATCCGTTTGCGGCTTTTCCTGCTTTTCCTTTTTTGCCATGCAGTTATTCTCCTCTGAAAAGTTGTTTCACTGGAAGAAGTCCAGTATGCGCAGTATCTCGTGGCTCGTGGTGTTTTCCCCCAACAACACGCCGTTGTTGTTGACTACGACGCTGTTCGCAACGAATGGGTCTCCGTAGTTCGCCGTGGAACTCCCGCCCTTGGCCTTGAGGGCCTTTTCTATTGCCTTGAACTCCAGCTCAGTGGCAAGGGGGCTGCAAACGAAGCCCTTGTCAGTGCACGCCACTCCCGCGCCAACGGTTTCAAGCGACGAAACCGTGCCAGTCGCAACGCTTACCCCGAGGGCTTTTTCAATGAATGGAACGCTGTCCTTCAAGCCTTGGCTGACCATGGCGCCGTTGTTGTTGCACGCAACCAAGTTCCCCAAGGCGTTATCCCTTACCTTTACTTCCACTATCCTTATCCCTTTTTCCTTCAAGGCTTGCACGCTTTTCGAGTCAAACCCTTCCGGCGCGAGGAAGCAGTTGTCGTTGCCCCTAAGGAACACTCCTAAGAGCGAGCTGTCGTAAAACACGGCCTCGACTGCCTCGGTTCCGAGAACGTCTTGCACAGTTTGCCTTTCCTTTGGGCTAACGCCGGGCGGCACGAGCGTTACCTTGTTGTTGGTCGAGCAAAACAACCCAACGAATGGGTTGTTCGCAATCGTGGCCTTTGCCGCGCTTACTTTCTTGTTCATTCCTTTTTGACCTTTTTCACTGGGGCCGCTTTCTTCGCCTTTTCTTCCCTCACAGGCTTTCCCGTTGCGGGCTTTGCCTCGGCCTTTTCAGCCGGCTTTGCTTCTTTTTGTTCTTCGTGCTTGTGTTCGTGTTCTTTTTCCTTCACTTCCTTCGCTTCTTCCTTTTTCGGCTTTTCCGCGGCCTTCGGGATTTCCTGCGTTGAAAGGAACACGTTCGCGCCGTCCTTCAAGACTTGGACCTTGACCTTGACGCTGCGCGGCGGGTTTGCAGCGCCGCCCTTCCATAACTCTTCGTTTACGGCGCTGTTTAGCGAAATCTTTCCTTCTTCCATTTTCAAGTGCCTTGACAGGAACCACTTTAACTCTCTCACGGCGCGCTTTGCGCGCTCTATCCTTGGCCTTTCAACCAAGTTTGGAATGCTTACGTTGAATTCCTTGACTACATCCATTTGAAAAACACCCGCTTTCGCCATTTGCCTTTCTTTTACTTCTTTTTTGACCCTTGGAAGTTTTCACCGTGGTCGCTTTCCCTCCAGTGCTTGGACCTCTTTGCCAGGTACTTCCCGGACTTGGCAATGAAGGGCACTGGCGCGCGCTTGTTGGACTTCCCTTTCTTGTTTAAGTATTTCTTGAATTCCTCGCTTTTCTTCGAGCTCATTTTCAATCCACCCTTTTTCCCGGTTTCTTGATGTTGAATTCCTTCCTGGGCCCAGTCATTCTCTGGAGTAATCCCTTTAGCTGTTCGTCTGTGACCTTTCCGCGCAGCTGCCCCGCCTGGAACAACTGGACGAGCGCGCTCACGACCGTCATGTATTTTTCCTGGCTCGCCAGGCGCACGTTGGCCAGCCTGGCCTTGGCTTCCGGAGTGAGAATCCTTCGGAGGACTGACTCAATCCTTTCCTCTGCCTCAGCGGCCTTCACTGACTGTTCTTGCTGCGAAGCCACTTGCTGCTGCAATTCCTGGAGGCGCCTTTGGCGCAGCGCCTCGATTTCGTCGTCGCTCATTCCTTTTTCGTCACTGGCGCTTCCTGTTTTTCAGCCTTATCGGCCTTTTCCGGCTGCTGTTCTTTGGCGCTGACGAGCGCCTTGTTCAGCCACGGCTTTTCAATTTTGAGGGACGCGCTCACTTCTTTTGCCACCTTGTCCAAGTAGCTTTGCCCTTTGGCGTTGAGTTTCCTGCCGTCCTTTTCCGTTTTCTCCAAAAAACCCGCTTTTTCCAACTGCTGGATGGCGGTTCGGATTATCTTGCCGCCTGCCCGTACCTCGATGTGTCCAGCCATTCCACGGTTCTTGCGGCCCCCGAAATACGTCTTCAGTCTCTGCACGCCAACAGGCCCGTCCAAGTAAATTCGCCTGAAAATTGACGCGACTCGAGTGTGCCACCATTCCGGGTTGTCCGGCGCCCTAGTCGCGTGCGCTCCGGTCTTGACGTACTTTGACCATTCAGGCGTGGCAAAACCCACGTCCTTCTTTAGTGCTTCCGAAGCCTTTTCCAGCAACTGGCGCGCTGGAACGTCTCTTACTGTAACCATTTTTTACTCCTCCAATCCTTTGCTTACAGTTCAGGCAGCGCTTCTCTCGCCTCCCAGCTCGTGAATGGTGAAGGGAGCAAGCCATTGATTGGTACAATGGACAGCGCTAACCGTTACTTTTCCGTTCAAAAAAAGCGAAAACAAGCCCGCGAAAACGGGTGTGTTTTCCCTGCGAAATAACACTGCCCAGAAGCCTATAAAAGCGTTGCCGTCAAAGCCTTTTTGCTTGCCTTTTTTCCCTAGAATAACCGAACCTTTTCCTGTGACCGCAGGCCGTGCAGGTGTACTCCGTTGCCTTTGTCTCAGGGTTCGTGCGGACCTTGACTGACTCGCCTAGAACCCAGTAAAACCCGCATTCCTTGCAAAAGCGCGTCTTGAGCTCCTTTCCCAGGCGAATGTTGTAACGCATTGCAATCCTCCGCGCGAGTTCAACGTACCTATTGCTTCGCTCCCTGTGCGCCTTCCATTCTTTTTCAGCGTACCCGAACAGCAGTTCAATGCGTTCTCGCGCAATGCGTTGCACTTCCCTTTTCTCGAACGGCTTCATTTTTTCCTTCCCTTCAACTTTCTCGATCTCCAACAGCGACGTTTTTCCAAATGTTGTAGTCCTTGTCCACGTAGGCGCCTTTCTTTAACGCGTTCACTTGAACCTTGTGAACCCCAGCCGAGTCGAAAACGACAGCGAACTCTGCCTCGAGCTTTTCACCGCCTTCCAGGTTCAAGTCGTGCTCTAAGATTGTTGCGTCATCCAACTGAATTGAGTAAGTGTACTCCCTTTTCTTTAGCTCCTTGTTTTCCAAGACGAACCTTGAAACGTACTGCTCCCCTATCCCAGCTGTTCCCCTTGGCTCGGCTGAAAAGTAGAGCCTTGTGAACGCTTCCGGCGCCGCCTGCTTGCCTGGGGCGGCAGCCCAGTAGGCAATGCTGACCAGGAGCAGTGCAATGAGTGCCGCGTGGACAGCAGTCAGTTCTCTTCTTTTTTTTGGCATGTTCAATTCACGCGTTTTCCCTTACGAGGTAAAAGTCCAGTTCCCCGTTCGTGTAAACCAAGTCCAAGTCCTTTAATTCTCTTTTCCCACCGAATTCCCGCGTGTTCCCAGCGCCAACCGTTGTGAGCTTGTTGTTGACGAAGACGTGGTTTATCCCCCACTTGCTCAATACTTCCTTGTTGGCGTTGAGAACGTAGTCGTATTCGTCTTCCAGTTTTTCGGCTTCGGCGAACTCTACGTACAAGTCCGCCAATACTTTGCGTTTTCCCAAGAATGTAGTGATGTGGCCGTATAGCGGTTCAACCAATAACTTGCTTTGAGTGCTAGAGTTTTGCGAAATGAACGACACGCTTTCAGTGAACGAGTAGTTGAGTACTCCAACGCCGAGGCTGTTTGTTGCCAAGTAAGCAAACCCCGCCAAACCCAGGAGCAGCGCCGCGTTGAACCATTTTCCTTTGAGTTCTTTTTGGAAAAACTTCAGCGCCAGCACTCCTGCAATGATTGAAGTGAAAACGTTCACGCGGTAGCTTACAATGGTTTGAGCTGCCAGCGCCGCAACAGTGAAGGCAATGAGTTTTTTCCTGTAATAGTCAAGCGCGCGCCACTTCCTGATTCCCAGCGCCATTGCCAGCAAGGCCATAACTCCAAGGAAGCCGCCGGCGTCCGCAACAGTCCTCCAAAGCGGCAGGGTGATCAGGTAACCCCACTCGTCAGAGTAAACCTCGTTGGGGGGCCCGAACTGGAAGAAAATGGTTGAGTAAAGCGCGGCAAAGCTCAGCAAGGCAATCCCCGCCGTCTTTACCCAAAAGCCGAGCCTTTCTTTTTTCTCGGACAACGCGTAAGCCATTACCGGGAAGGCGAAGACCATTGAAAATTGAGTGAAGCCGGCAACCCCAGCGAGCGCGGCTCCCGCCGGCTTTCTCTTGGACAGCACCACTGCTATGGAAGTCATGAACAGCGCGAGCGCCAGCGTCTGCTTCGGTGAAAGCGTGAAGGTCCAGAACGTGAAGTTTGAAGCCGTGACAAACAATGCAAGCAGCGCGTTTTCCTTGTTGTTGAAACCCAGCGTCTTTCCAAGGAAGTAAATGGCGGAAACAAAGAACGCGTTAGTCACCAACAGCGCGAGCGCAAACAACTGCGTTCCTTCGAGCCCTGAAATGAATCCAAGGCTTGACTCAAAAAGGAAGTAACCGTGGTTGAATGAATAACCCCTTCCCAAGTAGCTCAACGGGTCTGTTTGGGGGATCTTGTTTTGCTCCAGTATCAGGCTTGACTGGCGTTCGTAGAAGTTGTTGAAAAACGTGTAATTGGATTGAAGGAACAGCTGGGCCGCCGAGGAAAACAGCACTAGTAACGCGAGCGCGGCAAGGAACAACGCGTTTTCTTTCCCTTCCCCTAGTTTTTCTTTTCCGTCTTTGGCGTTTTTCCTTTTTTCCATCAGGAAAGCCACGAACCAGAACCCGAACACCATTGGAGCCACAGTGAGCGCTTCCAGGCGCACGCCTGAATAGTTTGCAATCATTGGCAGCACAATCAAGGCCGCGGCCATGATTGCCAGCCCCTTCGCCAGCCTTTCCTCCAACCGCCCGGTTTTCTTCAGGGAGGCAAAGCCAGCAAGCAAGGCCATCACTGCCACAACCCCGACTTCTCTTGGAACCTTGAATGGCTTGCCGGCAGTGACTTCGAATAAGACTGAATGGTTGTCAATGCTTGCGGTTACTTCGTTTTTCCCATTACCCAAATCCAATGACTCCGCGTAGTCCCTTGTCTTGCCAGGCTCCAAGTATGCAAGAAAGGAGTGGTGTTCTTGCCCGTTTACTTTGATTGAGACTTGTTTCGCCGTCCCCTTCCGTGAATTGGATGTCACTTGGAAGTAAACCTTGCTTCCCTCAGCCCCAATCCTTTTCAATGCAAAGCCGGCTGGCTCGCTTGCGTTGCGTGCTTGCGCGTCCTTGGCGACGTTGAAGAACACTGTCCTGTTGGAAAACGAGGCTTTCACCAAGTTGTTTCCCAAGCCCAAGCTGGACGGCTCGACGCAGTACTCCTTGGTTGTTCCATTGAATGGCACCTTGAACGGCTCGCGCAATACTTCCAGTTTTGAACCGTCTTTTTCTACTTCAACGACTAACTCGCCAAGCGCCTCTTTTTTGAGCGAGTTTTGGAGTTCCAGCTTGAAGCACGCGGAGTCGCTTCCTTGGACCAAGAAGTCGTACTCATTTAGTTGCATTGACAAGACCGGGGTCTTGCTGGCAAGCGCGTGCCATTGGAACGACAAAATCACCCCAGTGAGGACGACCAAGACCAAGGCAAGCGTTGCCTTTGTGTTGTTTTCCGCGATTCCTTCAAGCGCCTTCCAGGCGCGCCCGCTCTTAGCTGAGTGAGTTGCCCTTGCCAAAAATCCACCTTGCCTGTTTTCTAAAGCTTTTAATGACTTAATAAAAACTGAATGCATGTTACGTTTTTACATGGCCTTGAGGGTGGACGCGTGGTTTTTTGTCGGCTTGGCTGCCTTGCTGTTTTTTTACTCTGCCTTCGTCTTCCACTACGACGGGTTCACTTCAGCTGACTCCTTCGAGCGCCAGCGCGCCGTTGAGTCAATCCTTTCAACGGGCTTCCCTCCAAAGGCGTTTAACGCGTATTCGACGAGTGACTCGTATGTTTACCCGCCGTTCTTTGACTACTTGACGGCGTTCCTGGTCAAGGCCTTTGGTGCCAGCATGGTGCAGGCGTGGGGCTTTATGGGCGTGGCACTCGCTGCCTCTGCCTACGTTGCCGCGTTTTTCTTGGCCTTCCACTACTTCAAGGACTCCGCTTCTTCGGCGTTGGCTGCTTTTTTCACCGCAACAGCAACGCGTTTCGCGCGAATTGAAGCTTTTCCCTCCCCAGAGTCCTTGGGAATAGTTTTTTCGCTCGTGGTTTTTTGCTTGTTTTTCACGCAAAAAAGCAGGCTCTCCGGACTATTGCTGGGGTTTACTTTGTGGGTTCACTTCCGTTCCTTCCTGACCACTTTGCTGCTGGTCGTTGGCTTCTTGGCCGCGTGGCCATTGCTTGGCTTGAAGCCAAAAAAGGGGCTGTGGAGTGATTTCCTGCTTCCTTCAATTGCCTCAATGGCTGTCTTTCTTGCCTTGTTCCCTTCAGCGCTTTCCCTCATAAAGCCCTTCCACAATCCCTTCATACTCTCTTCAACCCCCTTGCAGGTGTTCGGTCCCGTGTTCTTTCTCGGGTTTGCAGGCTTTGCCTTGGCGCACGCTTCCCGTGAGTTCAGTGAAGTCAGGCTTTTTTACTCGTTCCTAGTTTTGTTCCTGCTTTCCGGACTGCTCGTTTCAGGCAGCACTTTTTACCGCGAACTCTTGTATTTTTCCTTTCCAGTGGCGTTTTTCTCTTCCCACTTGGTCGCGCGCCTTTCCTCCAACAAGTTTGCCGCGCCTTTGGCGGCGTTGCTTGCAGTCCTGGTTTTTTACTACTCTTCTCCGTTGGCGTTTTCCAGCGACCCCGTCCTTCAAAGGCACTTGTCCTCAAAGGGAGCCGAGTCAGCCTTGGAGGCGAGGAAGTTTTTCACGATTGACTACTTGCTTTACTTGCCTCCCGCGCTTTCCCTTGAAGAGGAAAAAGCGGTTGAATTCGCTGGCTCTTTGGAGGGCGGAACTGTTTTGGCAGGCTTCGTGCAAGGCCACTTGGTTCCATTGAGGACTGGAAAGGAAGTGGTTGCTGGGCCTTTCCTGGAAGGAGTGAGCGACGGCTCGCAGCGCGCCGTTGACTTGGCCTCGTTCTTGAAGGCAGGCGAGGCCGAGTCTCTTGCTGTCTTGGAAAAGTACAACTCTAGGATTGTGTTGCTGGGGCCCTTGGAGCTTCACGGAGTTTACTCGCTTGGATTGGATTCCAGCAAGTTTTCCTCCAAGAGTTATTCAAGGCTTTACGATTCCTTTAACTCCCAAGTCTACTCCGCTGGTTAGCCATTGAAGGCGATGACCGCTGTTACTGGTTTTCGCGTTTCCTTGTTTAAGTAGTCCAAAATGAATGGAACGCCCCATAACCCCAGCCTGGAGCTGACAACTGCGTTGTTTCCTTCCATGCTCACTGCAACGAACGCGCTTTCCAGCCCCAAAAGCCTTGACTCTTCTGCGCCTTTTAGCGCGCGGAAAGCGAATTGCTTGCGCCCAAAGCTTGGCTCTGCGTAAACAAAGGGGCTGCCCGGCAGGTTTTGCTGGAGTTCTTTCACTATTTTCTTTTGGCTCGTGTCCTGCCACATTATCACCTTGGCGGCCGCGCTCCACTCAATTCTCTCGAACTCTTTGACGTCGCCCACTCTCTGCAGGGCTTTCACGACTTCTTTGTCTTCCGCGCCGCTTGACAGCCCGTAAACAAACAAGTCCACTTCGTCGTACTTGTACATGAACGTTTTATTCATCTCGCTCCACACAATCAACGCGAAAGGCGCGGCAGCCAGCAAGCCCAGGAAGAGAAACGCCTTCTTCTTTTTCCCACTCTTTTCCCTGCCGGCAAGCATTGCCGCCAGCGCAACCGCGAGCGCGTTTAATTCAAAGAATTCCGAGTACAAGGGCTTTGGCGTTGCGAATTTTTCATCGTAAAGTTTTGCGGTAGTGAAGGCGAAGGACGCCGCGAAAACCAAGACGGCCAATGCAAGGCAGGCAATGAAGGCTTTCCCCAAAAGCCTTGGCTTTCTAGGCGCCAAGTTGAAGTGGTACGCCGCCATTAACAGGAGCCCAACGCGCGTGTTCTGAGACGCAATCCCGCCGTCAAGAACCCCTATCAATACCCCAGCGCTTGCAACCACTAACACCAAGTGCTCAATTCTTGCCGCTGGACCCCAACCCCTTGCTTCCTTGAACAAGTAGTAAGCAGTCAATGCCACCAAAGCCAGTGCCAGGACTGAGAAATAGTCAGAGTAAGGCACCGTGGAACGCATTGGCTCGCCAGTGTCCGCCGCCCTCGCGGTTACCCCCAGTTTTTCCAGAGCGAAAGAAACGGCTGGCTTTAGCGAGTGCACGTGGTAGAACGCGCTTGCCTCCCATTCCTTTGACCCTGACACGTTTGCAATTGCAACAACTATGGAGTCCAGCGGCAGCGCGTAATGCGTCACGAGGGCGAGCTGTGACAAGGCGTTCAACCCCAG
>DATDTB010000062.1:0-13673 GCA_035291025.1 archaeon | reverse complement strand
GAGTGAAGGACGTGCAGGGGTTTTTCTTGAATGCCTGAAGAGTTTCCGAAAATCGAATTCGTGCGCAGGGCCTTCCTGCGCGAGCCCATTGAAGCCGCGCCCGAAGCCCGGGAAGCGGTGGAGGAAGACTTTGAATTCTTCATTGAACGGGTTTCAAGCGCCATTCCAGGGTACGCAGGCTACCAAGACGCCGTGACCTCCCGGCAGTCCAGCAACGCCTTTTACTCCACGCTTTCAAGGGAATTCACTGAACTCCTGGCTTTCTTCAAACAGGAACCCTTGAACGGGCAAATGCGCGAGTTGACGGAATTGCTTCAAAACGTGGTGGTGAAAATCAACGCACTCCACTCAAGCAGCCAGTTTTTCCCAAAACAGAACTTCGTAAAAGAAGCGTACGAAAACGACCTCCGCCTCGTAAACCTTTCCTCGAACATCCTCGCATCGCAGTTCACTCCCCTCGAGTTCCTCGAACGCGGACTAGACTCATTGAAGGCAGAACTCCAAGTCTTTTCCCGCCAACTAGACGCGAGGAGGTCATTCTTTGCCTAGCCTTCCCGTTCTTTCTTTCCAGCAGAAAGTGGTTACCTTATTGGTGGTCGTAGCCGCATTCGTATTCGTTGTTTATCTATTCAATTTCCTGTCTTCGGCGTCTAAAAAGCCATCAACCACGCCTCCAGGACCAGACATTGTACTTGAAGGAGTGCCGGAAGAACCAGTCATTGAAACAGAAACCCAAAGCCCTCCCGCGCTGCCGTCAAACCCAAGAGAGGACTTGAAAGTTGACGAAAAGTTAATCCCTTGCGGTAAGACCTCTGACTGCAACAAGGGGTTCACTTGCTACCTTTCCGCCGACTTTGAAGACGCGGCCGCAGAATGCCTTTCCACAGACCCTTGCGAGACGTGTGAGAGCACTAAGTGCACAGTCTCTGACTCAGACCCAAGAGTTGTGCGCTGTTTGAAGTGAGCGCTTATGACTGGAAAAAACGCAGGAAAACGCGTTGGCGCCTTGGTTGTTATCTTTTTTTTCATGGCCTGGCTTTTCCTTTTTTCCATGGACGTGAGCGCCGGTGGCTGCGGCTGCTACTGTGCTTATGACGATGGCTATTCTGATTGCTTGGACAGGAGTTGCAATACGAGTTGCTTTGGGGGGTTTTACGGCCCTGGAGGGCAGGACACGTGCGTGGTTGGTGGAACTTACTTTACCGAGCTTGGCTGCGGTGCAGGCAACTGCGCAAGCTCTGGAGGCAGCTGTGGTGAAAGTACGTGCTTCAATAGCGGCGCCTGCCCTTACTGTTACAACACCTACAACGGCGACTGGTGCAGGATAGACTGCGCGGACGGCGACGAATGGCTGTGCAGCAACAGCGGCGCCACGGCGTCATTTACTGGCGTCGTGGATTACTCTGGCGACCAAAAGTGCGTTCAGTGCAATGGAAAAATAGAAGACCGCGTGCTTGGCGTTTCTGGAGCCGTTTACTGCGGCGGTGATTACGGCTCTTTCCGAGATGGGGATGACGAATGCGAGTCCGCCTGCGGCGCTCCTTCCAGCCTGGATGAAACCCCGTCAGGGTTTTCAGACTTGAGAAACGTGTCTTATCCCGGAAATGCCACTGTTGGGCAGTCCTTCACTATTTCCTTTCAGTTCAAGAAGACTGGGTCTTCAAAGCCTTACACGAATGTGACACTTGAGCGGGCTGACGGGTCGCAAGTGACTTGCTTGGGCGACGCCTCGTCGAGCGCTTGCACTTGGGTGAGCTATTCCTTTAGCGCCTCTTGCTACCAGCCGGGAACTAATACTTTTTACCTGAAAACGGCAGGAACAACTTCCACTGCCCAGTGCGGGTCTGCCGATGTGACGCAGCAAATAACGCTTTTCTGCCAGTGCCCCGCTGGTCAAGTCGCTTGCGGCAACCAATGCGTTACTCCTGGTTGTACCAACGACGGCCAGTGCGGTGACGGCAACCCGTGCACTAGCGACGTGTGCAACAACCCTGGCCAGTGCACTGGAACGTGTTCGCATAACAACGTTGCGAACGGCACTGTTTGCGGCACTACCAATTGTTCGGGTTGCGGTTCTGACCCTAACTGTGCTTGGGTTGGTTCTTGCAATCGGACGTGCCAGAATGGTTCTTGCCAGAACTGCACGCCTGCGTGCAGTAACCAGAACTGCTGCAATGACTCGGACTCGTCGTGCGGGAACTGCGGTAATTGCCAGAACTGTAATAACAGTGACAACTGGTACAACGTGGGCGGTAGTTATTCGTGTTGCAGTGGTGATAGTCGGTGCACGTGCCAGGACCAGCAGTACAGGGACTATTATTGCAGTGGCGGCTCGAGTTGTAATTACAACGTAAATGGTACGCAGACTGCAACGAGTGGGTGTACTTCGTGCAGTAACCAGGACGGGTGGTACAACGTTGGCGGGGCGTACACGTGTTGTAACCCGGACGGGTTGAGTCGTTGCACTGCTTGCCAGAACCAGGAGTACAGGGACTATTATTGCCAGGGTTCTGGTTCTTGCAATTACACTGTCACAAATAACCAAGTCTTGTATAATTCGTGTAGTTCTTGCGGTCAGTTCACGTGCCCTAACGACAAGTGCGACCCTGGGCCGACGTACGTTGATTACCCGCCGACTTGCAATAACACGTGCTCGGGGGGGGCTTGCCAGTCGTGCGGGACTAGTTGCACTCCGGAGAACACGGAGTGCACTGCGGGCGGGTGTTGCGTGAAGCAGTGCAGTGCGGCGTCGGGTTGTTATACTACGAATGGCGCTGATGACTGCAGTAACGTGAACTTGTTGAAGGTGAACTGCGTGGGTTGCGGGGCCGCGCACGCCACCGGCGACTATACTGTTTACAATGAATGCAATGACTCCGTGCACGACCAGAACTTCAAGCAGGCGTGTGGTGGGACTAATTATTATTGTTGTCCGAATAGCGGTGACGACCAAACGCAGTGGAAGTGGCGCGTGACGACTTGCGCCAAGCCAAAGGCGTCTTTTGTTTTCAAGCAGGACGACCCGGCGCCAGTGGACGGGAAGGGCCACCAGAAAACCGTGTTCGTTTTCAACCCGAGTGCTTCTAGTGACTCGGATGGCAGCGTTTCCAAGTATCAGTGGGATTGTGGGGATGACGGGGTTTTCGAGAAGGAGTGCTTGAGTGCAACGGATGACGCTTGTAATAGGTGTAACGAGGCTGGTTTGTACAAGTTGCCTGCTGGGACTACTACGGAGGACCACGTCGTGTGGTTGCGGGTGAAGGACAACCAGGGTTGGTTGAGTGACCCCGTGAGCAGGACTGTGACTGTGACGAACGTGCCGCCCGTTGCTGGTTTTGGCTTGAGTCCAGAGACTGCGCACGTGGGCGACGGGGTTGCGTTGACTGATTCTTCCAGTGACGTTGACGACGACATAGTTAAGTGGGAGTGGGATTATGGTGACGACAGGCCCTTGATTTTTGGCCAGGTTCCCAGTCCAATGCCTAGGTTTGGCGTTTGGGGCAAGTATTCCATTACTTTGACTGTGACTGACGAGGTTGGCGAGTCGGGTAGTGTTTCAATGGACTTCGTGGCGACGAACGAGCACCCGAACGCGAGAGTCAAGGTTGGTTCTTGTAACCCTGTGAGCCCTGAACCGGTTGGAGAGCGTCGTAGTACTTGCGACCCAGTCTACGAGGACTCGACTTTAGTGTTCGAGGACGACGGCTCAACTGACGTGGACCATTTGAGTGTTCAAGAGTGGTTGTTTTCTTGTCCTGACAGCAATCACCAGAATGGAGTGGACTCGAATGAGACTTTGTTGGACAAGAAGTTCGAATGCATGTGGAATGTGAGTGGTTATCATTCTGGTTTCTTGAGGGTTAAGGACCATGACTGGAATGGTTCCGCGAATGTTTTTGGTGGTTTTTTTCGCGACTCTAATGACAATAACGGGTTGGGTGAGGACAGTGAGCGGGTGTACGTTGACTTGCGTTTGGATGCCCGGATTACGTCGTTCGTTGCCAGTACTGATCCTTTGACTGGTTTGAGTTTTTGCGAGGCTTGGCGTGCGGAGTCCTTGTGGAGTGATACTTTTGGCTTGGGTGAAAAGGTTTGCTTTGTTGACGCGTCCTACGATGATGACAGCAATGTGAGTTGGGAGGACCCGAACGTGGTGGGTGACGTGAACGTGGACTCGCGTGAACAGGAGTGGGCGTGGGATCCTGCTGCTCCGCCCTTGGACTTGGATGACCCGTTGGCGAGTGACAAGGCTTTGGTGGACCACGTGTTTCCCACGGGAGGCGATCACAGGATTCGCTTGAAAGTGCACCAGAATGTCGTGAATGATGGGATTGAGCCGGAGGACGACGTGAACACAATTGTCATTCACTCGGCTGTTTGCGGTAATGGCGTGTGCGAAGTGAGTGAGACTAACTTGACGTGTCCCCAGGATTGCTGGTGTGGTGACGTGGGGGGCGAGCGTTCGGAGTGTCAAACGAATTACGGGGGTTATAACCCGCAGACTCCGTTTTGTTGTGGTGGGGAGCAGTCGGGTGAGGGTGACGTGTTTCCAACGTGTGAGTCGGATTGTGGGGCTTTGGGTGCGTGTAATAATCACGAGGATTGCTTGTTGCAGCACCCGACTGACCCGCCTGGGAGTTGGAGTTGTTGTCATTCGCCGGATAGTGGTGAGTCCGTGAACGTGTGCGTTGAATTGGATGTGGGAGAGAATTGTTGTGGTGATGTTGTTTGTGACTCGGACGGGGACGCAGAGTACGGGCCGGAGAGTTGCAGGAATTGCAGGTTGGATTGTGGGAGTTGTTCGTGTACTGAGGACTTGACTGAAACTGACTGCTGCAAGAATGACAGGTGCGCGGACGAGGTTTGCGTGTGGTGCGGGGTTGGTGCTGAGTCGGGCGTTTGTTATCCGGGTCAGGACCCGTTTTGTAACACTGACCCTGGATACGTTGGCGAGTACGGCGTTAGTTTTCCTGCCAGGAGTTGCGTGAACCCCGGCGTGTGCGAAGTAGAAGGCGATCCTGGTTGTTGTCAGGCGGGCGAGCAGGGTTGTGATTCGTGTCTGGGGGCGCCGTTGTGCGTGTTCTTGGGTTGTGGGTGCAGCGTGACCAAGTGCGAGTTCGAGGCTGGCGTGCAGTCGGGTGAGAGGTTGGTGGGCGAGGATTTGGTTAATGTTCCCCCGTTGGAGTGTCCTGGCGTGGACTGCGTGGGCGTGACTAGTAGGGATGACGTCTTGGTTCGCGTTTTGGATAACGGGCGTTGTAATTCTAGTAGTTCTAGGTATGTCTTTGATTGGGGTGACGGCGTTGTTCAAGTCGAGGGCGCTGGTGGCAGCGTGAACCGGCACAGGTTTGACAGGTTGGGTGAATTCAACGTCAAGGTCAGCGTGGAGGACGCGTTTAGTGAGGGTTTGGAATTGAATTGCGTGAGAGTTGACGTGAGCGAGAACCCGGCGCCTGTCGCGGTTTTAGTCGTGTCGCCGGGTACGGGTGGGGACGTGCTCACTGAGTTTAGTTTTGACGTTTTGCAGTCTTTTGACCCGAATGGCAGCGTTTCCCAGTTCAGGCTTGACTATGGTGATGGTTTGAGTAGTGGTTGGCTGCCTTTCACTGGCAATCCCGCGAGGCACTTGTATGAAGGCAGTGGTTCGTACGAGGTCGTGTTGACTGTTGAAGACGACGCGGGCAAGCAGTCAACAACGTCGAAGAAAATCTTTGTAGGCGAAGAGGTAGCCGTGCAGCAAAAACTAGCCACTGCCCCCGAAATGCCGTTGTTGTTGCTTGCAGTCACCGTGTTGCTGGTTGCCTTTTACCTGTTCCGCGAAAAGCCCCGAACGGGCGGGAAAAGGCGATTGAAGGCTTTGAAAAACCTTTAAATATTGAATTCGCTTTAGTTAGGCAAAGTTTTCCCTTTTTTGGCGCGCCGTGCGCCCTCTTGATTTTTCGAGAGCGCAGTGCGCGCATTTTTCGTGGAAAAGGATGGTTTGATGGGCATGAGTGCGAGTGTTAAGTTTGACGAATACGGCCCCGAAAGGGTTTTCGAGGTGTACAACCCGAAAACGGGCTTGCATGGCTTCGCTGTCTTGGACAACTTGGCCCTGGGGGTTGCGAAGGGCGGCATTCGAATGACTCCAACTGTTAGCGTTGTCGAAGTCTCGCGACTGGCGAGGGCCATGACGTGGAAGAACTCCATGGCGGACTTGCCCTTCGGCGGCGGGAAGGCTGGAATCATTGCCGACCCGAAAAACATTTCACTGGAGAAAAAGCGCGCCTTGATTGAGGAATTCTCGCGGGCGCTCAAGCCAGTAATTCCAAGCCTGTACGTTGCCGGACCCGACATCAACACCACCGAGGTGGAAATGGGGTGGTTCGCGAAAGCCAACGGCGACTTGAAGGCCTGCACTGGAAAGCCCAAGGAACTGGGCGGAATACCCCACGAGCTAGGGAGCACGGGCTTCGGCGTCTACCATTCTACCTTGGTTGCAGCGGAGTGGCTCGGGTGGGGCGTTGCCGGGAAGACGTTCGCCGTCGAGGGCTTTGGAAACGTCGGCTGGTTTGTTTCAAGGTTCTTGACTGAAAAAGGGGCAAAATTCGTGGCTGTAAGCGACTCCGGCGGCGTTTTGCACAACGCGCAGGGAATCAACTTCCAGAAACTGGCTGAAGTGAAGAAAAACCAGAAGACTGTGACGGCGTATGGTGAAGGCTCTCAAGTGCTAAAGGGAAAGGACGACATTTTGGGCATTGAAGCGGACATTCTAATAACTGCGGCCGTTCCGGACCTAATAACAAAGGAAAACTGGCAGAAAATCAAGGCGAAGCTGATTGTTCAAGGCTCGAACATTCCAACCACTCCAGCGATCGAGAAAGAGCTGCACAAGAAAGGCGTGCTTGTCATCCCGGACTTCGTGGCCAACGCCGGCGGCGTCATCAGTTCGTGGGTGGAGTACAAGGGCGGGACGCCTGAGGAAATGTTCAAGGTCGTCGAGGAAAAAGTCAAGCGCAACACGAAGGCGGTCCTGGAAAAAACGACGCTTGGAAAGGGCAGGATTCCGCGCGAAATAGCTGTTGGGATAGCGCGCCAGCGCGTATTGGAGAAAATGAAGTGAGCGACCCTTGGCCGGCGCTGGAAAAAGTACTGGAGTCCTGACTTGCCCGAAGTGCGGCGGCAGGCAGGAAATGGAAATCCCTGAAGGGAAGTGCATTCCTTTCTACAAGTGCGGTTCGTGCGGCGAAGTCGTTGAAGCGAAGGACAAGTGCTGCGTTTTCTGCGACTACGGAGACAGGAAATGCCCAGTGGGGCACGCGTGATTCATTGAATGGTTGAAGTTGGCGAAAACGCGCCCGAGTTAGGCTTGCCGGATGAAACCGGTAAAGTGTGGAAGTTGGGCGACTTAACTGGGAAAAAGGTCGTGCTTTACTTTTACCCCCGCGACGACACGCCAGGCTGCACGATTGAAGCGTGTTCATTCAGGGACCGTCTCAAGGCCTTCAAGGAGGCCGGCGCCGTTGTCATTGGAGTCAGCGCCGACTCGGTTGAATCACACAAGAAATTCAAGGAAAAGCACTTGCTCAACTTCCCGCTCCTATCGGATGAAAAACGCATTGCCTGCGGGGCTTACGGGGTCTGGCGGGAGAAAAACCTTTACGGCAAGAAGTTCATGGGAATAGTGAGGACCACGTTCTTGATTGACTCCCAAGGCATGATCGCGCACGTCTTTCCCAAAGTCAATCCCTTGGGCCACGACCGGCAAGTCCTTGAAAAATTACGGGAAATAAAGTGAGCTCTCTTTATGGCTAGGACGGGAAAATCGGATCGAAAAACGCTGGGGGAAAACGTGGCTCCAGTGCATTACTCGCTTTACTTCGAGCCTGACTTGAAAAAGTTCAAGTTCAAGGCGCGGGCTCGGATTGGTGTGGTAGTAAAAAGGAAAACAACGTCAATCAAGCTGAACGCCAAGGACTTGAAGTCTTTCAAGGCGTTCGTTGAGTCAAAGGGCACCCGTCAGGCCGTGCGAGTTTCAGTTTACCCCCGCAGCCAGGAAGTCGTGCTGCGGTTCAGGAAACCCGTTTCCGGCCCCGCCTTGCTGGACATTTCGTTCACGGGCGAACACAACGACAAGCTCTACGGGTTTTACCGGAGCAGCTACGAGGACTCGCGGGGCATTAAGGGAGTGATGCTGTCGTCGCAGTTCGAGGCGACGGATGCCCGCGCGGCCTTTCCGTGCTTTGACGAGCCCGCCTTCAAGGCGACTTTCGACGTTTCCATCGCTGCGCCCAAGGGCTTCACTGCTGTTTCAAACACGCCAGTGAAAAGGGAAACGCCTTTGGGCAAGGGGCGCACGCTCTTCGAGTTCGAGACAAGCCCCAAGATGTCGACTTACTTGCTGTACCTTGGAGTGGGAAAGTACGACTTCATTGAAGGGACTCACCGCAACGTGAGAGTCCGCGTGCTAACTGTTCCAGGAAAGCGGAAACTGGCGGGCTTGGCGCTGGACTACGCGTTGAAGTTCCTTGACTTTTTCGAGAAATACTTCCGCGTCGACTACCCGTTGGCAAAGCTTGACTTATTGGCAATCCCCGACTTTTCCTCAGGCGCAATGGAAAACTGGGGCGCAATCACGTTCAGGGAAGTCACGCTTTTGGCTAGCGAGGAATCAGCTGTCGCAACAAAGCAAAACATTGCAATGATAATAGCGCACGAACTCGCCCACCAATGGTTCGGTAACCTAGTCACAATGGAGTGGTGGGATGACTTGTGGCTCAACGAGTCTTTTGCGACGTTCACGGCCTACAAGGCCGTTCACTCAGTGTTCCCCGAGTGGGAGTTCGGCTTGCAGTACTATGAGGACACCATCGCTACAGCGCTCGCAGCCGACCAGCTCAAGTCGACTCACGCCATAAACGTGCCCGTGAAGGACCCCGAGGAAGTTGACGCGATTTTTGACCGCATCAGCTACGAAAAGGGCGGGACGGTTTTGCAAATGCTTGAAGACTTCGTTGGAAAAGACGCCTTCAGGGACGGGCTCACCAACTACTTGAGGGAGCACGCTTACTCTAACGCTAGAAAGCAGGACTTGTGGAACGCTGTGCAAAAAGCCGCCAGCGGCTCGCCTGAAGGAAAGCAAGTTTCAAGGCTGATGAGCCACTGGGTCAACGAGCCCGGATACCCAATTGTTTACGTGCAAAAAACCGGCAACGGCTTCACGTTGACGCAAAAACGCTTCACGTTGTCGGGGGACTTGAATGCACGGCCTTGGCCCATTCCATTGACTTACAAGGCTTCCAGCGGCGTCCACAAGGACTTGATGGCCTCCACTGAATTCACGGCCAAAAACGCCGGGCCTTGGATCAAGGCCAACGCGGGCCAGAAAGGCCTTTACCGCGTTTCCTACCCGCAAAGCGTGCTCGAAGACTTGGGGGTGCTGGCGGGTTATGGAAAGCTTTCAATTGAAGACGCTTGGGGCGTTGAAAGCGACTTGTTCGCGTTCACCCGCTCCGGCCGCTACCCCGTAAGGGACTACTTGGAGTTCGTCAGAGAACACTTGCTTGACTTGGGCTACCCAGTTAACTCCAGCGTTTCCGGCCACTTGGCTTGGATCCAGTTAATCGGCGCGAACTCGGGCTTTGAAAGGCGCGCCAAAAACGCGAGCATCGAGTTCCATGAACGCCTTTTGGAAAAACTTGGCTGGGAGAAAAGGGCGAGCGAGAAAAACGTTGAAACGCTCCTAAGGAGCGCCGCCGTTTCCTCGCTGGGATTCAACGGCCACGCCTCAACAGTCTCGCGTTCAAGGGACTTGCTTGAAGGCTTTTTCTCCAACGGAAAGGAACTGCCATCAGACCTGCGCTCTGCCGTTTTCCACGTCAACGCGTGGAACGGCTCAAGGAACTTGTTCAACGAGTTCAAGTCGCGTTACTTGAAGGAGAAAATACCGGAGGACAAGAGGAGGTACTTGACTGCGCTCGCGTTCTTCAGTGACCCCGCGCTTGTTGGAACTGCCCTGGAGTTCTCGCTTTCCAAGAGCGTGCGCTTGCAGGACAGCTTCATTATCCCGCGCGCGATGGTTTCCACTCCAGTGGGGGCGGGGCTTGTGTGGAATTGGACGAAGAAGAACTGGGGCTACCTCTTGAGGCACTGCAGCGCCGGCACGCACTTGCTTCCGCGCTTTGTTTCCGGCCTCTCAGTCGCGTCCAGTGAAAAAGACTTGAGGGAAATAAAGTCCTTTTACGCGCAAGGGAAAAACAAGAGAAAGGACTTCGAGCGCGAAGTCCGATACTCATTGGAAAAAATCCAGGCCAACTTGGCGTTCTTGGAAAAAAACGCCTAAGGTCCGTTCCTTTTCTGCGCTTCAAGGAATTACTGCCGCGAGCGCCGCCATTTTCTGGATCTCTTTCTTTGACTTCCAGTAAAAGTAGCCAAGGATGCTGATTGTGGCAATGGGTGAAATCCATTCCGGCACGTGGTACCCGAAGCCGCCCAAGACCATGAAGGTTCCGAGGACGAGGACTGAGTACATCGCGCCGTTTTTCAGGAACGCGTACTTCTTGACCTTGTCCAAGTTGCTTATCGTGAGCTGCCTGACCACGAGGGCGCCTATTCCGTTGCCTATTAGTATGAGCGGGACGGACAAAGTGAAGGCGAAGGCGCCGACAACGCCGTCCACGGAAAACGTGGCGTCAATGACTTCCAAGTACATTATCTTGCTCCAATCTGTTAAGTTCCGCGAGCCCTTCTTGGACAAGAGCTCTTTTTCCTTCAGCTCGGCGTTTTGCTTGAAGCCGTGCACCATGAAGAACGCCGTAGAGCCCACGACTGCGCCAAACGCCAGGAGCGCTTCTCTTTGGATGGCGTACCACGTGATTATGGTGAGCAGAACTGAGACAACTGCAAAGAACCACGCGCCCTGTGAGTGGAAGAACTTCTCGCCCTTCAAGCCGTACTTTTTGGGCTCCATGAAGAGCCAGTGGAAGAACAAGAACACGAGGAAGACGCCGCCGCCAATCAACAGGATTGGAGTGGAGCTGTGCACGGACTGCTGGACTAGTTCGTCGTTGCTGAAAGTGGCGGTGAGTGCGCCCCACAAGCCCAGCGACGGGTTTGCTGCCCACACCAAGAGCAAGGGCAGCAGGCCGCGGATGACGAACACCGCCACGAGCAGCCCCCACACAAGGAACCAGCGCCTGGCGCGCTCTGACATGGTGGAAAGTACGTCTGCGTTTATGACTGCGTTGTCAATGCCCGTGATTATTTCGAATACTGCTAGACCAATGACTGTTAGGATGAGGAAAAACAATTCTACCATTAACTATCCGTGACCCCCGTGGAGACCAGAAAAACGCAGTTCAAGCCTTGTTTGCAGCCCTTTGGACGACTTCAGAAAGCGCTGGATGAATATGCACTGTGTCGGAAATGCTTTTCAATGTTCCGCCGCCGTGCTTCATGGCCACCAAGACTTCGTGTATGAGGGTGGAGGCGTGGGTTCCAATGATGTGGCACCCCAGTATCTTGAGCGAGTGCGGCTCGTACAAGAACTTTACGAAGCCGTCGCGGTCGAGAATGGCTTCGCCCATGCCGCTCCTGATGTAAGGCCACTTCACTGAAGCGTAAACGGCCTTGGATTCCTCTAGTTCCTGTTCAGTGAACCCGACCCCGGCTATCTGGGGAGAAGTGAAGATGGCGTGCGGCATTGCAGTGTAGTCAACAGCAATCATTTTATCAGGGTTCAAGATGTTGTTGAATGCGTACTTGGCTTCGTGGTTGGCGCTGTGCTTGAACACGTACTTTCCGTGAATGTCGCCCAAGGTGAAAATGCCGGGAACGCTTGTCTCCAGGAACTCGTTGGCTGGAATGAAGCCCCTTGCGTTCGGCTTCAAGCCAGTCTTGGTAACTTCCAGCGAGTCCGAGTTAGGTGTTATGCCGGTCGCGACAAGCAATGCGTCCGACTTAAGCGTTTTCTTTTTTCCGTCCTTTCCTTCCTTGGCTTGCACGGTTACGCTGTAAGCCTTGCCCGTCAATTCCACTTTCAGGACGTCGTGGCCCGTGAGGACGTTGTATTTTTTCCCGAACAAGTCAGTGAACTTTTCCGCAACCTCACGGTCCTCGCGCGGCAGCAGCAAAACGTTCCGCTGCACGATGCTTACCTTCGTGCCCAGCGCGCCGAAAAAGTGCGCTAGTTCCGCGGCAATGTAGCCCCCGCCAAGGATCGTGAGGACTTTCGGCTGTTTTTTCAGGCTGAGCGCGGTCTCGCTTGTAAGGAAAGGGACCTTGTCCAGCCCGGGAATCGGCGGAATCGTGGTGCGCGCGCCGGCGGCGATGAGGAACTTTTCAGCCCGCAGAACTACGTCTTTCCCAACCAGCAGTTTCTTCACTCCAATGAATTTCGTGTGCGCCTTGAACAGCTTTGGGTTGTCGATTTTCTTGAACGCGCTCTCGATGTCCATTGACTCCCCGTCAACCACGCCTCGGACGCGTTTCACGATTGACGCGTAGTCAATTTTCGTGATTTTCGCGGTTATCCCGAAGCGCTTAGCGCCGCGTATTTCTTCGGCGACGTCGGCGCAGTGAATGTACATCTTTGAGGGAATGCACCCGCGGTTGAGGCAAGTCCCGCCCATGGCGCCTTCTTCCACGATCGCGACCTTGAGGCCGCGCGACGCGCACGCGTTCGCCACGTCCAAGCCCGTACCCGAGCCTATGACGACCAAGTCAAAAGTTTGCTCTTTCACCGGTTCACCGGAGCCAATTTGAGCGTTGTAGTGGATAAAAGTTTAACTGAACCTTGAAGCAAAACTATTAATACTTTGAAAGCGTCTTGTTTGCGTTTTGTTTTTTTGTTTTTCATTTGGCTCTTTTCAAGCGCTTGGTGGTTTTTGGTGTCGGCGGACAAGGCAAACGGTTCCGGGAAAACGGACTCGGCAGGGAAAAAGTTCCTGTTCGTTTCATACATAGCCCTCGCGGGCGACGTGGCGTGGCAAATGAAAAAGGAAGGCAACAACGTCAAGTTCTGCGTATTGGACAAGGAGTGCAGGGACATTTACGACGGCTTCGTTGACAAGGTCGAGAACTGGAAGGAACACGTTGAGTGGGCGGACGTCATAGTGTTCGACGACGTCGAAGGCTTTGGGGCCGAGGCCGAGAAGCTAAGGAAGCAGGGCAAGCTCGTCGTGGGCGGGACTCCTTACTCGGACAAGCTCGAGGACGACAAGGGTTTCGGCCAGGAGGAAATGAAGAGCGCGGGAATAAGCATCCTCCCCCATTGGGTGTTCACTGACTTCGACGAGGCCATAAAATTCGTTGAAAAAAACCCCGACCGGTACGTATTGAAGCCTTCCGGCAAGGCCCAGGACGAGAAAGAACTCTTGTTCATTGGCCAGGACGACGACGGGAAGGACTTGCTGGAAATGCTGAAGAGGTACAAGAAGACGTGGGCGAAGGTCGTGAAGGAGTTCCAGCTGCAGAAGTTTGCCTCGGGCGTCGAGGTTGCCGTGGGGGCCTTCTTTAACGGCAAGGAATTCATTTACCCAATAAACGTGAACTTCGAGCACAAGCGCCTCTTTCCCGGGGACACGGGGCCGCAAACTGGCGAGATGGGCACACTCGTTTACTGGTCGCCACCGAACAAGATATTCAACGACACCTTGGCTAAAATGGAGCCCAAGCTCAGGGAAGCCGGGTACGTC
>DATDTB010000061.1:0-13743 GCA_035291025.1 archaeon | reverse complement strand
GCCTTGCCCAGTTCCTTCACGTTCGAGTATTCGGTGTTTTTCTTCAAGTACTCCACGGTAAGGCCCTGCTTTCCTTGGGTCCTGGCGCGTTTTTCAAGCATTGCCTCGACCACTTCCAGTTTCACGGGCCCCCATGTCACGTAGTCCTTGACTTTTTTGACCATCCCCAGGGTCTGTGGCGTGTCTTGCACTAGGACGCAGTGGTTTACCCTGTCCAAGTTCAGCAAGCGCATGGTCTCCTTTACTTCAGTTGAAGCCCTCACTCTGCCGCGAACTCTTACAACTGCAATCAACGTCATTTTCCTCAAACCCCTTTTCAAGAACTCTCCACCGCAACGGCCTCGCCTGCAGGGGTTGTTTCAATGAACGCCTGCCTTTCGCTTTGAGTCTTCAGCGTTCCCTTCTTGCGGTTTGCTGACTCCAAGGCGTTTATCACGGCCTTGGCGAAGTTTCCCACTGACCTAGTGTCTCCGCTTGTCTGCAACCACACGTCCTTTATGCCTGCAAGCCGTAGTATTTCCTTTGCCGTGTCACCTGCAACCAGCCCGACTCCGCGGGGCGCCGGCAGCAGCGTTACCCTGACGGACCCGCTTTTCCCGCTTGACTTGAAGGGCACTGAATGCGTTGTAGCGCAATTGCATTCCCAGCTCCCGCACCCGCGCACCACGCGAGTCATGTTCAGCTTTGCCTCCCGTGACGCCTTTTCGAACGCTATCTTTACCGCGGAAGCCTTTCCCTGGCCGAAGCCGACGAAGCCGTTCTTGTTTCCAACGGCAACAATTACTTGAGAGGACAACTGCCTTCCAGAATCTCTCAGCCTTGCAGTCCTGTTGAAGTTGAGCGCCTTTGACTCCATTTCCGGGAACAGCTTGTCAATTATTTCAGGCTCCAGTACTGGTAGGCCGCGCAAATACAATTGCTCCAATTCAGTGACTTGCCCGCTTTGAACGAGCTTTCCGGCGGCGGTCCTGGCGCTCCACGCGGCCAGCTTCATTGCCGCGCTTTCTTCTTCGTCGCGCCTCATTCTCCTCTCGCTTTGCTTGTTCATTTCTTACCACCAACCGCTTTTACTGCCACTTTTTGCGGTGTCATTGCCTTTATCTTTTCCCGCACTGCGTTGAAGTTTTCCGCTAACTCCTTTGAGTGGCGCGAACCGTTGAATTCTTCTTCCTTGAAATTGAATTCTCCCCCTATGGGCACGCTCAAGCCGCCGTCCACCGCTCCCTGGAGCGCCGCGAATGGGACGCTTTTCTGCACGGGTGTTGCGAGCCCTATGTCTGAAACTGCCTCGCTTACCCCTTTCCCAAGCGCCTTTGAAGCGCACAACAGCCCAGTTAAGTACGCTGAAGGAATGTTCCCGCAGTGCCCTTTCCATCCAAGCTTCCTTAGCTCGGCCGAGTTGGCTCCAGTGACTGTCTTGTCGCCTTCTTGGGCGTATTCGACGACGCTGGCGCGCACGTGGTTCAAGCTCCTGCGAACCACCAAGCGGGCCTTTCCAGACTTAAGCGACTCTAGGCGCTTTTTGTAGTTAGTCTTCCCCTGCGCCCTGCGCTTGAAGATGAAAATGTTCCTTTTGGCCATTTTACTCACTCTTGCCTGTTTTTTCCGCTATGAATTGTTCCAAGTGCTTCTTGTTCCTGAACCAGTTGCCCTTGATTTTCAAGTAGCATTCCTTGTATAGTTCCCCGGTCACTTCTTTTTTCAACTTGTGCAAAAGCAACGCCTTCCTCAAAGACCTCACTTTGGTTTTCCACTGCTCTTTCGGGTTCGAGCGCGCCTTCAAGGTGCCTTTCTTGCTTCCCGGGCTCCTGTACCGGCCTTGCTTTTTTCGCTCGTGCCTTATTCTCGCCCGGCCGCGGCTCAACCCCTTTTTTCTCTCGATCTTTATCGACCCGTCCGCCACTAGCCCCTTGACGTCGCCTCGAGTAATCGCCTTTTGCACGTCAGCAAGCTTGGCCGAGTCGATCCTGACCCTTTTCCGGCCAACAGAGTAAAGCCCTGCAGCTATTTCGCGCGCTCTTTCAAATTCCATTTCATTTCCACTCGTAGTTTTCTGCCTTTCAGGCATTCAGCACTTTCAAGTTCAGCTTCTGGGCTTCCTTTACTATTGCTTCGCGTTTTTTCCCACCCACGCCTGAAATTATCCTTACGGCGTGCTCTGCGTCAACCGCTTTTAGCTGTGACTGGTTCCCGACGAGCACTTCGAAGTACCCTGATGGGTGCATTCCCCTTATTTCTCTCGGAGTCCGGTGGGTCTTGCTTGGGTGGGGGCCGTCGTTTTTTTGCTTCTTGCGCTGGTCGCTGTCAATGCCCCTTGGAGTCCTCCAAGTGTCTTTGAGCCTGGCGAACCTTTCAACGTTTTGACGCGAGTAATTCTTCCTTGGCTTTTTCGCCAGCATCCTCTTCAGCTTGGCCCTCCGCGCTTTATGAGGGTCCCGTGCCGCCGGCTTTTTTTGAGCGTCGCTTTTAGCCTTTGGCGCGCCGCCTTCCTTTTTTGTTTCTTGTCTTCCAGCCATTGTCACTCACGGTTTTTCAACTATGTAAATGCCGTCCAAGAACTTCCTGTCGCACAAGCGCGCCTGCTTTGAGGCGTTTTCGATGTTTGCAGCCGTCTGCCCCGCCGCGTTCTTGTCGTTTGATTTCACAGTTATGTCTGCGCCCTTCACGTCCACCTTCGCTCCCTGGACAATTTTCGCGTAACGGTTTGACTTTGTTCCCAGGTAATTGCCTATTTCCACGCTGTCTCCCTTGACTGTTACTTTTAGCGGGAAGTGCTTGTGTTCGACTTTGAGCTTGTAGGAGAACTCTTGAGTGGTTCCAAGCACCATGTTTTTTATGATTGCCGCAATTGTTCCCGCCGTTTGAGTGCTTTTCTTTTTCTCGTCAACGCTTTTGACAATGACCTTTCCGTCCCCAATTTCCAGGCCAACCGACCTCAAGTCCAGCAGTTTTTCTATTTTCTTGCCGTTGCCTTCCACTGTGATGGTGTCACTTGAAAGGGTTACTTTCGCTCCCTTCGGGATTTCCACTTGTCTTTCGGCCATTTTGCAACACTTTTTCTCAGTAAACAAACGCGACTAGCCTTCCGCCTATTTTCTTGCCGCGCGCTTCCTCAACCGTCGTGACTCCCTCGTTGGTGCTGATTATTATGGTGCCCATGCCTTTTGCGGGCAGGAACTGCTTTTCGAATTCCTCGAATTCTTTCCTGTTGATTGCGATTCTTGGCTTTATTGCCCGGCAGTTGTTGATTTTTCCAATCAAGCCCACTCGGAACATCTTGTCCCTGCCGTCTTCTATTTCCTCGAAGTCCCCAATGTACCCTTTTTGCTGCATTACTCTCAAGACTTCCCGGATGAGCTTTGACGCGGGCCGTATCCAGCACTCGGAGTGCCCCACGGTTTCCGCGTTCTTTATTGCTATCATCGCGTTTGCGAGAGTGTCATTCAAAGTCATCTCGTTCTTTCACCTTTAGCTGTACCTCTTGAAGCCCATTTGCACGCCGTTTTGGTAAAAGCATTGCCTGCAGACGTACAACCCGTACTTCCTGATGAGAGAGCTCGGGCGGGCGCAGAACCTGCACTTCCTGTTGCCCTTGCCTCTTTTTTCCATTACCTTGTCAGTCATTTTTTTCACTCTTCGAACCTTACCTGGTAGTTTTGCTTGAGGAACTCGATTGCCTCGTCTTTCGTTATCTTGCTGCCTTCAGGGAACCTTGAGGGCTTTTGCCTCCGCCTTGCGATTCGCTCGCCGGCGCGGGACAGCTTCACGCAGACGTCCATCCCGAACATGCCAATGTCAGGGTCGTAGTTGACTCCCTTGATGTTTATGTATTCCTTTATGCCGAACGCCAAATTCCCGTTGCTTGAAATGGAGCTGGGCTTTAGCGTTTTGTCGACTGCCTCCAGCGCCCTCACCAGCATGTCGCTTGCGGCCTTTTTCCTCAACGTGACCTTTGCCCCGATTTCAAGGCCTTCCCGGATCTCCCACTTCACGATTTTTACCTTGGCTTGAGTCTTCGTGGCCTTGGCGCCGCTCACTAGCTCCAACAGCTTCGCGGCGTTGTTGACTTTTTGCCCGGCTTCCCCGGCGCCAATGTTTAGCACGACTTTTTCGAGCTTGACTTGGTTCATGTTGTTTTCAGTGCCAGCACCCATTTTCCACCACTTCAAATCTCAATTCCTTCGCTTTTTTCTCCAACAACGACAACGTTTTCCGCCACGGTCTTGAAGCTTTTTTCAGGGCTTTTCACTGTCAGAGTCCCCTTTTTTCCCAGCGAGCTTTCGACGACGCCTTCCACTACCCCTCTTTCGCCAGTGTGCCTTCCTTTTATGACGTAAACAAGCTTGCCGGTCTCGTACGCGTAGTGCTCCGTTATTTTTTGCTCGGGCAGGCTTATTTTTAGCGAATCGCCGGCGCTGTACTTTGAAGCGTCGTTTTTGTCTACCAAAACGTTTCTGCCGTCGCTTAGAGTTATTTGAATCTTGCCCTTTTTGACCGCTGTCTTCTTGTCTATCCTTGCTATTTTGTGGCTGTCTTTCTTTACTTCCCGCGGCACCAATCGCCCGTTGTCGTCAAAAACTATTCTGTAAAACTTTCCGACGCCCGGGAACGAGACAATGTCAAACAACCCTACTGCTTGAGTGTCGTCCCTGACTATTCTCCCGTCGATTACGACGCTGCCCTTGCGCACCAAGTACTTGGCTTCTTTTTGCGTGTCAGCCAGCCCCAACTGGTCCCTTAGCAACACCACTAATGGAACCGCGGCGTTTTTCTTGTGCGCCCCCGGCCTCGTTGAAGCTATCCACGTTGACGCTTTCCTGTTGACGTGCACGACTTTCGCGGCTGAAAGCCTTTTCTGCTGCTTTGTCCTGCCCTTACTGCTCATTTTTTTCCACCGTGCCGGTTTTCTTCTTTGGCGCTTTTGGCTGTTCCTTTTGCGGCGCCTCTTTTTGAGTTTCAGTCTTTGCCTCTTCCTTGGCCGCCTTTTCTTCCAGTTTTGCCTTTTCCTGTTTCGGGGCGACTTTTATTTTTTTCTTCAAGTGCTTGAACCGCTTCGGGTCTTCTCTCACCAGCTCTGTTATCCTCAAGTTGGAAGGGTGAATCCTTAGGGGCACTTCCTTTCCGTCTGACTTCTTCCTCGTCACGCCCTCGACTTCAACGAACTGGTTCCCGCGGTTGACTCGCGCGACTTTTCCATTCTTGCCCTTCGCAGAACCGCGCATTACTTGGACTTTGTCCCCGGTTATTACCGGGATGTTTCTCGCGCCCAGCTCTTCCCTCAACGCCTTGGCAAGGCTTGCTGACATGAGCTTCTTCCTTTGATGCAGTGCCATTGAGTAAACGGCCATTCTCTGGATTTCCGGCTTTGAGCTGCTTATTTCCATTTCCAATCACGCCAAGTTTGACGCTATTCCCGCGACTTTTGGCCACCTAGTGGCCACTTCTTTCGCGATGACGCCCTTGATTTCCGAGCCCTTCGGCAGGCCTTCCTCTGTGACCACGACCGCGGCGTTGTCCGAGAACCTCACGCGGGTCCCGTCGGGCCTCTTGAGCTCTTTTGCCTGCCTGACGATCACCGCTTTCACGACTTGCTTCCTCATTTCCACGTTTCCCCTCACAACCGAGGCTATTACAACGTCAGCAATTCCAGCGGAGGGGTATCTTTTTTTCCTGCCCTTGTATCCCTTCACGCCAATGACTTTTATTGCCTTGGCGCCGGAGTTGTCTGCCGCCACAAGCACCGTTCCAGTGGTGATCCCCTTGACCGCCTTTGCCGCAACCGACTTCATTTCAAATCCAACCCTTTTCACGAAATTAAATTACTCGGCCTTTTTCACCGCAGTCACCACGAACGCCTTTGTCTTGCTTAGCTTCCTAGTCTCCCCAACCGTCACGGCGTCGCCTACCTTTGCCGCCATGCACTGCGGGTTGTGCGCCGCAAGGGTCTTCGTGACCTTCATGTACCTCTTGTACTTTGAAACGTATTGCGTGAGGTGCCTCTCTATCACGACCGTTTTGTCCATCCTGTCCTTTACGACAATGCCTTCCAGGACTTGGCCGCGGACCTTGACGGAGCCGTGGACTGCGCACTTGTAGTCACTGCATTCCATTTCTTTTTTTCACCGAGTCTTTCCTTCACTTTCTCCCAGGAGAGAGTTTCTTGGTCCTGTCTTCTGGCTTGAACGTTATCTTGTTTCCTTCAATTTCCCTTGACTTTTCACCAATTGAAAACTTGAAGAGCGTGTTTTTTTTCTGCACTACTTTTTCCCTTCCGTTTCCCTGTTCCACCTTCAGCGTGTTCCTTGTCTCGTCAATTACCCTGCCGTGGATTCCCTGAACGGACTTGTTTGAAGACTTCGAGACTTGCACTTCAAGGCCGATGAGCTCGTGCGCTTCCAGTCCTTCGAGGTCACGAGGCATCGATTTGTTCCTCCGAAAAACCCTCTGACAGCAGCACAGCCTTTGCCTTGTCCTTGTGGTCTCCCTGCAGTTCTATGACGCCGTTCTTGAACGTCCCGCCGCACGCGAGCTTTTTCTTCAGCGTTTTCTCGAGTTCGCGCACGGTTTCGTTGTCCTCCAATCCCTCCAAGACAGTTATCTTTTTCCTGAACTTCCTCAATAGCGTCCTTATGCGGATTTTTTGGCTTTCTTTCGCGATTTGCTTGCAGATGCATAAATCCAGCGGAAGGCCGCACTTGTTGCACATTTCTGGCATACTAGGCTTTTGCACCTCTAGTTGCTTTCCCGTCCCCTGGCTGCGGGCTTTGCTTGGCGTGAGTCAACATCCTTGCGATGCCCTTCCTCAGCACTCGAATGTTCATCGGGTGCTCGAGCCTCGCCCCGGTTGACGCGTGCGCTCTTTCCTTCACTAGTTCCGCACGCAACTCCACGAGCTTCTTTTCAGCTTCTTCCAGGGTCATTTTCCTGACTTCCTGCATTTTGAGCATTGCCATTTTTTTCCCACTCTTTCAAGGCGTTTTACTCGCTTGCTTCCTCTTTCTTTGCCTTAGTTTTTGCGGGCTTTTCTGCATCGCCTTCTTTTTTCTTCCCGCCCGCCTTTTTCTCTACTGGCTTTTCTTCGCTTGGCTCCTCGGCTGTTTTTTTCCTGGCCTTTTTCGGCTTTTCCTCTATTGGTTCCTTGGCTGGTTCAGGTTCAGCTGGGGGCCCTGCCTGAGCCGCCGGGGCTTCTTTTTGGGTTTCAGCTTCAGGCTTTGCTTCCTCTGTCTTTTTTTCCACCGCTTCCTGTAATGGGAGGAACTTGGTGATGTCTTCCTTGTCAATGAACACTGTGCCCGGCGGCAGGATCCTTACCTGGACCCCGATTGTGCCCTTCTTGGTTTTTGCTATCGCCTTGCCGCGGCTGACTATTTTGGTCATGTCGCCGACTTTTTTGACGTAGCCCTCTATTTTGCTGACCTTCAGCGCCTTCCCGCCTTTACCGATCAGCGCGCCCTTTATCACGACTTCGCAGCCGCGCGCGCCCGACTCCATTATTCTCTGGACTGACTTCACCAGCAACGGCTTGTAAGCCCCGCGCCTTTCCAGTTGCTCGGCTATCCTTTTTGCCACTATTTGCGCGTTCAAGTCAGGGTTTTCTTCCAAGCCCTTGACTTCAAGCTGCGGCGAAGTCAACCCGAACCGTTTTTCCAGTTCCTTTGTCAGGCTGTCAATTGAAGTTCCCTTTTTTCCAATGACCATTCCAGGCTTTTCAGCCGTTATAGAGACCCTTGACACCAGCGCCGTTTTTTGGACGTCCACGTTGACAATGTTTGCCCGGTTGAGCCTTTCCTCCAAGAACTTGGAGATTTGAACGTTCAGGATGCCTTCGCTCACGAACTTTTTCTCAATCAACCCAAAACCAACCCCGACTCCTCAAGCTTCTCGCGTGACCATGTCCACGTGCGTTAGGCTCCTGTTCACTCTGAGTATCCTTCCAGGCGTCTTGATTATCCTGGGCCATTTCCTTCCCTGCGAGGCCGTGCAGCTCACTATTTGGAGCTTCTTTGAGTTCAGCCCCTTGTTGTCCGCGTTTGCCATGACGTTTGCGATGAGTTTCTTGAAGGCTTTCGCGACGTTTTTCGGGTAACGCCCTGACTTAACCCCGCTTTTTGACCTTCCCCTGCGGTGGGGGACTTTTTTGTGGAACCTCACCAGGGGCACGAATTCTTCTTGCGCAATAACCCTGTTCAGGAACGCAGTAGCCTTCACCACGTTTTGGCCCCGAATTGCCCTGGCGACTTCCGTTGAGTACTTGGTTGAAATCTGCGCGTTTTTCAGCATTCCCCGGGCAACGTTTTTGCCTTCAATGCCTTCAGTGTACTCGCTTTTGACCATTTAATTCCCACTACAACCATTGGTTCGCTGTTACTTCTTGGCCACGTGCCTGCTTCCACCAGAAGCGCCTATTCCGGCCTGGCCGTGCTGTACCCTCTTGCGCGTTTGCACGAATTCCCCGACGAAGTGGCCAATCATTTGCTGCGTGACAATCACGTCCTCGAAGGCCTTTCCGTTGTGGACCGCTATAGTGACCCCGAGCATTTCCGGCAACACCACCAAGTCTCTCCTGTGAGTCCTTACCTTTTTCGCTGTCTTTCCCTCGTTTTTGGACTTGACGGCTTTCCTGATTTCATTCAATGCAATCATTTTTTGCGGGTTTTTATCAAAGCGCTTCATTGTCCTCCGCGCCCGCGACGTCAGCAATTGCAGCGAGTCCTTTTCGCTTAACGCTTTTAGCTGCTCTTCGTTGAGCCCTTGGAAAGTTTCTTCCTTTCTAGCCATCCGCAATTACCTCTTTTTCCTTCCAGTGCGGCTTGCCGCAATGTGCCCTACTTTTTGGCCCGGCCGCGCGTTCCTGCTCACAGTTGTGGACTTTCCAACGTGGTGCTGTTTTCCCCCGTGCTTGTGCGACACCGCGTTCATCTTGACTCCGCGTACCTTGGGCCATAGCTTGTTCTTTGCCGCGGTCGTGTAAAACTTCTTTCCCGCCTTAACGAAGGGCACTTCAACGCGTCCCCCGCCAGCCGAACACCCAAGTGTGGCCCTGCACTGCGGGTCAAGCAATAAGCTCTTGCGGGAAGGCAGCTTTATCAGCACGCCTCTTTCCTGTTTTCCGACAATGAGAGCGTAACTCCCCGAAGCCCGCGCAATCCTTCCCCCATCTCCAGGGATTCTTTCCAAGTTGAATGCAGGCATTCCTGCAGGGATTTTCTCCAACGGCAAAACGTTTCCTGCCCTTAGCGGGGCCTGCGAACCCAGTTCTACGACGTCACCGACAGCGATCCCCTCGGGCGCCAGCAAGTAGTCAACTTCCTTGAATCCCGGGGTGTCGTAAGTGACTTCCGCCAACACGCTCGTGCGGGCCGGGTCGTGGACCAGGTCAGTGACCACTGCGCGCAGCGTTTCCTGGACCTTCTTGTACTTTAACTCCGTGACGAACTTGTGCGAAATCACCCTATAGGCAGGACCGCCTTTTCCCCTTTTCTGGACGCGCATTTTCTTGCCCATGTAATCACACAATTCCGAGTTTCGTGGCCAAGTCGCTTGCCTTTGAGGCCTTGCCTATTTTCACGAACGCCTTTTTCCTGTTCTTCCTGTCCCTCAATATGTTGACTGAGTCAACTTTGACGCTGAACTGCTTTTCCACCGCTTCCTTTACTTCGCTCTTGTTCGCTGTCTCTTCAACAATGAACACTAGCTTGTTCTGTGACTCGATGAGTGAAACGGCTTTTTCTGCGAGGCTCGGGTATTTCACAATGCTTGAAATTCTTCCAGTTCCAGCCATTCAATTCACTTTTTTTTCAAGAAAACAATTTACCGCTTGAAAGCCTTTCAACCGCGGCCTGGCTCCAAACGCTCAGCCTTCCCGCGTGGGTCCCGGGCGCAAGCAGTTCGGCGTTCAAGTTCCTTACTTCCACGACGTCCACTCCCGGCAGGTTTTTTGCGGCGCCAATGACTTGGCATTTTTGCGAAACGACAACCAATGGTCCTTTTCGTTCCTTGTACTTTCTCCCACGCGTTTTCCCCTTGCCTGCGCGGATGCTTGTCTTTTGCTTGGCCTTCACGACGTCTTGCAGCACTCCCAGCTTTTGCAGGACTTCCTCGACTTTGGAGGTTTTGTCCAGTTTTTCGAAGTCGTCAACCACTATGACTGGGAGTTCCTTGAGTGCGCCCACGTCGTGCCCGCGGCCCCGAGCTAGCTCTTTCGAGCGAGTCGCGGCAATCGCGCTCCTTATTGCGAGCCTTCTTTCATTCTTGTTAATGCCTTCAATTAAGACTTTTTCGACCTTTGGCGGGTGAGCCCTGGGGCCGTGCCTTGCCTGCGGGACTTCCATGACGTCCCCCATGTAACCAGCGTGCCTGTTTACGTTCTTGAGCCTCGGCAGCCTTGCCCTTCCAATGTTGTTGCCTTGGCCTATTCTCCTCCTGCGCCCCTCGAATTCCGCCGTGTAGTCCCGCCCGGCGTTGTAGTAGTTTCCCTTGGGCTGGAACTTGGCGCTTTGGACTGCTAGGACTGCGCGGTGGATGACGTCAGGGCGTAGTGCTTCGCTGAACTGCGTTGGAAGCTCTATTTCCTTCCCGGCCTCTCCGGCTAAAGTGTAAACGCTTGCCTTTACCATTTTTCCCACACAACAAAAAACACTAGTTTCCTTGCTTTGGCGAAACCGAGACGTGTTTGACTTCTCCAATCTTGATTTTCTCCCTTGCCGGCGGCCTAGCGGCCTTCCTTAGCCCGAGCACTCGCTTGGCAGGCCCTTGAAGCGACCCTTCAATTAATGCGTAAGCGCAGTCCAGGTCCCCGAAGTGAAGGAAGCCTCCGTTCGGCGTGACTTCTTTTCCGTTCGCGCCAATCTTTACTATTTTCTTGTTCAACTCCGTCCTAGTCCAATAACCCATGTTTCCAGGCATTGGAACAGTCCACTGGGTCGCGTTAGGGTGCCATGGTCCTATGGAGCCGACAACGCGTTGTTTTTGCGACTTGTGCGGCTGGATTTTCACGCCCCACCGCTTTACCGGGCCCTGCCAGCCCTTTCCAGTCGTGACAGCTTTCACGTCAATGAACTCTTTTTCAGCGAAGACGTCGCTGAAGCTAATGTCCTTTCCCAAGGCGTTCTTGGCGTAGCTGAGTTTTTCCTCAGTGCTTTTCCCGCCAATACCTATTTCGAAGACGTGCGGCTTTTTTACGCCCGTCGCGTCATTCCTGTTAGTGTGCGCCAGTATCCTCACGTCGGTTACGCGCTGCGCGTTTTTTTCAATTAATGCGAAATCCGCAGGCTTTGACTTCTTCAATGAGTTAAGTCTTCTCCTTAGGAGTGAGTCTGTTTTTTCCGCCAAGACGTCGGTCAAGACAACCGAGCCCTGGTAGCTTTTTTGGTATGCCCTGACGCCGAAAACCTTCAATGGGGGCACTGCCAATACCGTGACTGGAATTGTGACGTCCATGCCTTGGCTTGAAGCGCCCTTGCGCGTCTGCGACGCGATCAAGTGCGTCATCCCGACCTTGTAGGCCGCGAAGCCCAAAGGCTGCGGCTTTTCGCTTTCAGGCCAGGACTTGAACCTGACGCTTTCGTCTCTGGCTCGACCGCGCGGCCTGAATCCAAGAGAGCCCCTCCTGGGGGCGTGAGTTCTAGGCATTTAGTTTTCCACGTTTTGCTTGCTTTTGTGTAATTGCAGGATCCCAGCCATTGAATGTATGCTGGGCTCTGGCAGCTCTTGCTTCTTGCCTGCCTCAAGAAAAACTGCTTTGAATTCCAAGCGCTGAGCACGCTGCCTGGAGCGTTTTTCCAATGACTGAAAGACTCGAGTAACCAGCCCAAGCCTTTTTTACTTGTTCGTTTTTTTGGTGCTGGAAAACGGCCGTTCAACTCCTTGAGCCGCTTCCCTAAAAACCGGATGTATAATTACCTGTTGGAGTCTTTAAAAAGGTTTCCCTTAACCTTTGCCTGTTTCTTTTCCCTTTTTTTCGTCTGCGGGTTTTTTGATGCGTTTTAGCAGGGCTCTTTCCTGGGGCGAAAGGAGATGCCTTCGAACCATCCTGTCAAGGGCTTCGCGTACTTCAGGGTCGCTTGCCGGCCTCGGTGGGATGACTTTTCTCACAACTGGCGGGTTTTGCAGCTGCGCTTCCGGGCGCACTAAGTGGCCGAATTGAGTCCGGTGCCTTACGCTCGCCCACCCACCGCCTTCCTGGATTGCCTTGAGGACGTCCCGCATTTGGTAAACCGAGTCCAAGTGGTCGAGTTGCTGTCTCACCATTTTTTGCTCTCTGGCTATCCGCTTGGAGAGGATTTCAGCCATTTTTGCGCCGTGGAACTCCGCCCAGCCCGGGTTCCTTTCCTTCTTGTACCACTGCGGCTCTCGTTCCTGCATTGAAGTTATTTCCCTTGCAAGAAAGTCGCCTGAAGCGTTTGGGAAGTGCCTCTTTAAGTACTGGAACGTTTTTTCGCCCACGACAAACCTTCTTACTTCCGGGGGAGAACGCGAGTCCACTGGAATTCTTCGGGCGTCTTTTTCCCCGTACCCGGTAACCCACAAGTTGTACCTGACCCGGGGGTCATCCAGCGCTCCTTTTCGGAACCTTCCCCGCGGGTTTTGCGGTGAAGGCGGCTCTATTTGAAGTGCCTTCCCGCGCGCAACGCGCCTGTTTATTTTTTGAGTTATCTTTCTTTTTGCGCCCGGCCTCATGCAATAAAAAAGGTGCAAAGCCTTTTTAAGAAAAAGGAGTGCTGTTTTTCCAGCTTTAAAGATGGCTTTTTTTCAAGCCTTTAACTCGAGGCTTACGTGGACGTCTTTCGGGATTGGGACGCGCATTATTTGCCTCAACGCGGTCTCGCTTGCCTCCACGTCCAAGAGCCTTTTGTGGATGCGCATCTCGAAGCGCGCGTAGGATTCCGTGCCGCCGCCGCAGTTCGATTTCCGCGTTGTAACGTTGAGGCGCTTGGTTGGCAGGGGGATGGGGCCCGAGTACTTCACGCCCGACTGCTTGCTGATTTCAACGATTTTCCTGCACACGTCTTCCAGTGAAGGATAGCTGTTGCTTATCAGCTTTATTCGAGTCACGCTCATGTTTCATTGCCCCGTTTTTTTCCCTTTCCAAAAAATCAAACAATAAAGCGAGGGCTTTCAAGGCCCCCGCCTTTGGATTCCTTTTTACTTGGCAGAGACTTGCTTTGGCTTGATGTCCAAGACTATTCCGGCTGCAACAGTCTTGCCCATGTCTCTTATGGCGAACCTTCCCAAGTGCGGGTAGTCGGATGCCTTTTCAATGCACAATGGCTGCATTGGCTTTATCACGACTTTTGCCACGTCCCCGTTCTTTAGGAACGTCGGGTTCTTTTCCACCACCGCGCCCGTCTTCGGGTCAAGCTTTTCAAGCAATTGGCTGAAGGTGCACGCTATTTGCGCAGTGTGCACGTGGAACACTGGGGTGTAGCCCGCGGCAATTCCCGTTGGGTGCTTTAGTATGACTATTTGCGCAGTGAATTCTTCTGCGACAGTCGGGGGGTTCTTCGGGTCCCCGAGCATGTCTCCACGCTTCAAGTCAGACTTTTCAGCGCCCCTCAAGTTGAAGCCAATGTTTTCGCCCGGTCCCGCCTGGGGTAGTTGCTGGTGGTGCGCTTCAACGGTCTTGACTTCTACAATCTTTCCGGCAGGCATTATGACGACTTGCATGTTCGGCTTTAGCACGCCGGTTTCAACGCGTCCAACCGGGACTGTTCCGACGCCCTTTATGGTGTAAACGTCTTGAAT
>DATDTB010000060.1:0-2707 GCA_035291025.1 archaeon | reverse complement strand
CTTCAAGACTTCGCCGCGGCCCGTGGAGTGCTTTAAGAAGAGCGTTGGCTGCTTGGCGTCAATGAGCCTCAGGCCCGTGCGGATTTCCGCGCCGGCCTTCTTGGCGTCGCGGGCGTAAACGTTGTCCAAGCCCGGCCTGCTGACCACGTAAGCCACCGGGTCCCGCCTTTCCACTTTGAGCTGGTAGCCTGAATTGGAAAAAATTTGCGCCCCGTAAATTTCATTCATTGCCACTTCTTCCCAGGGAATCCTGGCGCGTTTCACTCCAGTGTCGCTTATCAAGCCAGTGCAATGCTCCGGGTAGCCAATGCGTTCGTGTTCTTCTATTACGCGGACTTCCCAGCCATCTTCGGCCAAATGCTTTGCAAGCGCAAAGCCCGCAATGCTCCCTCCAATTATGTTTACCGCCCACATTTGCAAAAAACCCAGCAAAGGAAAAATTTCCCGAAAAAAGGCAAGGCCCCCCTGGAAAAACCCCGGAAAAGCCGCCTGCGAATAAAAGCATTGGGCAACGTTTAAAAACACTACAACGAGTATTAAGTTGGGCTAAAAACGACGGGCTCCACGCGTTTTAATCACGCAGTTCAGTGTTTAGTGTGCGGAGTTTCAACAAGGCTTTTTTAACGGCTCGAAAGGGTTTGGGGGGTAAATTGAATGACTGACGTTCCAGAAAGCGTTCCAGAGGAAGTGCAAGCCCAGGAAGAGGCGGAGGACAACCTGCCCTTTGCGCGCGCGGAAATATACAGGCTGCTGAGAAAGTCCGTGGGGGACAGCAAAATCATTCGTTCAAGCGTGAAAGAGGAAATGAACGTCTTCCTTGGCCGCATTGGCGAGAAAATAGGGTCGAAGCTGGCGCAGACAAAGTACACTTCAGTGGAGTTGGCGGACTTGCTTCGCGCAATAGAGCCCTACGAGCACATTGACGACTTGCACGAGGAACGACTAAGGATAGTGTCGGCGCTTGAACGCATCAAGATGGACTGCGACTCGCTCGTTCGCGACGTGAACAGGAAGTTTGGAGTCGTTGAAGAAGCAACCATTGCTGGGGCAAGGCATACCACGGAAGATAAGAAAAACCCTTGATTGGCTTTTTCAGCGGGCATGGGAATTCGGGGAGTGAAAAAAGGCCGTGGCAGCTGACTCGTTGGGCGTTTTAGCAATTGCCTGGCCCTATGTTTCGCTCTTTCTCGCGGGGCTCAGCTCAATAACCGTTTTACTTCCAACGCCTGCTTTTGCAATAGCGTTCGCTGCCGGCGCCGCCGGCTTGAACCCAATACTAATAGGAATGTCCACTGGAATGGGCGCGGCCATCGGGGAAATGTCCACGTACTTTGTGGCGCTGGGAAGCAGCAAGCTGTTCCTGAAAAGGCACAAGAAACAGATTGCCGCAGTGGAGAAAAAGTTCCAGGAATACAGGCCGTCCTTGGTGATATTCGTGTTCGCCGCAACGCCTTTGCCCATTGACGTAATTGGGCTGGCGTGCGGCGCGCTCGAGTACCCGTGGAAGAAGTTTTTCCTGGCAACGCTTGCCGGGAAAATGGTAAAGTTCCTGGCGCTCGGCTACGCCGGGGCGGTTGGCGCGGAGTGGGTGCAAAACTTTTTCCAGTGGGGCGCGTAACGCGTGAATTACCCACGACTAAAGTCGCGGGCTTCTCTCTTCACCGGCGACTCCACTTGAGTCGTCTCGGAGAGCTTGACTTCCCTCCATTCCAGGGGTAGCTCTAATGAGTACGTTTCGAGCAGCATTCAAGTCACGGTCCAAAACCAAGCCACAAGAGCACGCGTGAACCCTTTCACTGAGTGCTTTCGGCACCATTAAACCGCAATCCGAACACTGCCGTGTCGTGTTCTTGGCGTCCACGAACACTACAGTACTACCAGCTTCCGCCGCTTTGTAGCCCAACATGTCCGTGAACGAACTCCAAGAAACGTCACTAATCGACTTAGACAAACCCCGCGCTTGAATCATGTTGGCGACGCGCAAGTCCTCCAAGGCAATCAATGAATATGAATTAACTAGCCAACGGCTAGTCTTGTGCAAGAAGTCTCTCCTAGAATTACTGACTCGCTCATGGACAACTGCAACGCGCAACCTTTGCCTAACACGACGCAGAGAACCCCTTTTCTTGCGGGAAAGCCTGCGTTGCTCCCACGCCAGTCTCTCTTCTTGCTTCCTCAAATGACGCGGGTTCCCCACAACCAAGCCATTGGAAAGGGTTGCAAACTTTTCCAAGCCCAAGTCAACTCCAACCACGGGACCGCTGTGAACTGGGGCTGGCTTTTCAGGCACGCCCACTACAAAACAAGCAAACCACTTACCACTAGGCTCTCTTTTGAGAGTGAGAGTCTTTATTTTTCCTTCAACCACGCGATGGCGCTTGACTGAAATCAAGCCAAAAGGGTTAACGCGCAACTTCTTGCCCTCTAACTTGAAACCGGACTGCGGGTAATGCAACGACTTCACTCTGTCAACTGACTTGAACCTTGGAAAACCAACACGCCTGCCTTGCTTTTTCAACTTGCAAAAACGCCTCACTGCACGCTCCAAGTTAAGCACGACTGCCTGCTGGGTTTGCGAGTACAACCCGAAGTCCTTGCACATTAACTGCATTTCATTCCTTAACAAGAAAAACCCGAAGTCCTTGTAGTGCTGCTTGCCGGCTGCAAGCAACTCGTTCCACAACTGCTTGGCCAGGAAACGCTGGCC
>DATDTB010000059.1:0-36711 GCA_035291025.1 archaeon | reverse complement strand
GAACCGCGCACACTCTCGGAGTGGGCGTACTGAACGAGAAGGGAAAGGTCCTTGCAAACGTAATAAAGCAATACAGGACAAAAACCGGCGGAATCCACCCAAGGGAGGCAAGCGAGCACCACGTAAGCGTTGTCGGAGAGGCAACGAGCAAGGCGTTCCAGGAAGCGGGCATCACCAGGGAAGACGTTGGAGTCGTGTGCTTTTCGCAGGCGCCCGGCCTCGGGCCGTGCCTGAGGGTGGTTGCGACCGCGGCGCGCGCTTTTTCCATTTACAACAACACTCCCTTAGTTGGAGTCAATCACTGCATTGCACACGTCGAAATAGGCAGGAAGCTGTGCAATTCCAGGGACCCCTTGACCGTTTACGCCTCGGGGGCCAACACGCAAATAATAGGGTACCAGGAAGGGCGTTACAGGGTTTTCGGGGAATGCCTCGACCAGGGAGTGGGAAACGTCTTGGACGTTTTCGCAAGAGAACTTGGTTACGGCTTTCCAGGCGGACCTGTACTAGATGCAATGGCTGTCAAGGGCGGTAGGGAGTACGTTCCACTGCCTTACACTGTAAAGGGAATGGACTTGGCTTTTTCTGGCTTGCTAACGGAGGCAACCGCAAAACTGAAAAGCGGGAAATTCAAAAAACAAGACTTGGCTTTCTCGCTAACAGAAAACGCGTTTGACATGCTAACAGAAGTTGCTGAGAGGGCGCTGGCTCACTCGGGGAAAAAGGAACTGCTCTTGACGGGCGGCGTGGCCTCAAGCACTTTCTTGAGGGAGAAAATGAAGGCAATGACCGCGCCGAGAAAAGTGAAGCTAAAAGTGCCCCCGAAAAGCGTTTGCGTGGACAACGGGGCAATGATTGCCTGGACTGGGCTGTTGATGCACGAACACGGCGCCGCTACGAGCCTGAAGGAAAGCGTCGTGCTTCCGACTCAGAGAACGGACCAAGTAATGATTAACTGGAGGTAACGGGGAATGAATGACATTAATGGAAAGGCGCTGAGCGCAACGATTTTGGTGGCCTTGGCTGTCCTGGCGGGCTGTTTTTCCCTAACGCCGCAGCCGAGGGCGGAAGACGCGTTCGAGAGCTTTGAGTGCAACGCTTTAATGGAGCAATTGGAAAACAAGGAAGGTTTCACTGTGCAAGAGTTAGCGGAAAAAACAATTCCCTTCCTGGTGGACGGGAAAGAATGCGTTTCAAGGGAGTGCTTGGAGGAATACGAACCAGTTGACGGCACAGTTGAAGGGTTCCTGAACGCCAACGTCACGCCCCACTCAATACAAGCCGAAGTATTCGAGGCAGCTATTCCCGGGGCGCCCGTCGAAGGCTACGGCACCAAGGTAATTATAGAGCCTGGAAGGAAGTTCGGTTACGTAAAGGTCAGGTACGAAGAAGAAGGCGGGCAAAAGACAATGAACGTCGGGTCGCCGTACCGGATGACAATTGAAAGCGTTGACGAAAACCTGGCCATTGCCTCCACCAATGAAACCGAGCTATTGTTTGACGCAAACACGGCTGGCATAACCAAGTTCTTGGTTTACGCGAAAAAGCTAAGGATCACGGGCGGGGATGACGACGGAAACTTTGAGACAGGGGTTTCGACGCAAATAGAGGGAGTTGACGAAAACCAAGTGTTCTCCAAGAGCGTGACTTTAAACAACGTGTTGAGGGCTGAAGTGGTTTCAGGCCACCACGAAGTGCTTCGGAGCGAGAAATACTCTTCGAACGAGTTCACTAAAGTGATTGGAAAAATATCAATTGACAAAGGAGACGCGTCTTTGACAACTGGCGTTTCAATCAAGGGGAGGCTGGTGTTGGACGGGAATATCCTGAGTGGAACGGCTTCCGACGTATTCCTTGGAGAAAAGCCCCTAATAGGGCCGTCGCTGCTGGCAACGTCCCCGAAAAGCGTTTGCGTAAAAACAAGGCCGGGCTCCAAGTTTTCGGTGAACATTGACTTAAACGAAGTGGGCGGCAGCGCGAAAGCCTACGACGCCAAGGCTTACTTGTTTTACGAGGGTTCCAGCGTTAGCCTGAACGGCGGACTGCCGGGAAGCGTTCAAGAAATCCAGGGCGTGAAGGCATTGAGGGAATTTGGGGACTTGCAGGAAAAAGGCGGCGCCAGGGTGTCGTTGTTCGTAAACGGGCCAACTCAAACGCAGAAGGGGGCCGTTTACATTAGGTGCGACAACTGCACGTCCAAAGTCATTCCCTTTGTGGTGGAAGTGAGCAGTTGAGGCTGTTGCAGGAAGGAGCGGAAGCGCGCGTGTTCCAAGCACGCGACAAAGTGCACGGCTTGGTGGCGTTAAAGAAGAGAACGCGGAAACCTTACCGCGTGAAGGAACTGGACGATGAACTAATGAGGCAAAGGACCCGGAAAGAGGCAAGGCTGTTGGTGGAGGCAAAAAACGCTGGAGTCCGCGTTCCAATCGTTTACTCTGTGCACCCCAGTGAAGGGGTCCTGGTGACTGAGTTCTTCGAGGGAAAAAAGGCAAGGGATTCACTGAGCAAGGAAAACGCCGAAAGGGTTTGCCGGGAAGTGGGTGAAAACATTGCAAAAATGCATTCTTCCGGGTTCACGCACGGCGACCTGACAACGTCAAACATCTTTTTGTTGAGCGGGGAGAAAAACCGCGTGGCCTTCATTGACTTCGGGCTGGGCAAGACCACAAATGAGTTGGAGGAATTCGCTGTTGACTTATTGAACTTGAAGAAGACATTGAACGCAACGCATTCAAGGCTCTACGAAGCGGCCTGGAAAAGCGTGCTAAAAGGGTATTCAAGCGTCATTCACTCGGGAATTGAGTCAAAAATTGAGGAAATTGAAAAACGCGCGAGGTACTTATGATGGTTGGAGCCACGCCAAGAAAGAAGGCGGTGAGGACGCCGAGGCAAAGGATTGAATGGAAATGGCAGCCAAGCGAAACGGATTCAAGGGAGCTGGCTAGGCTTGCAAAGCTAAACACGCCAGAAGCCGATGCAAGAATAACGGAGTTACTGAAGAGGCAGCTGGAAAAGAAAGCTGGGGTTGGCAAGCCGGCGCCTTGAAGGGGGAATGGCTTTAAAAAAGGTTGCCACCCCTTACTGGATAGTTCTATAGTTCAAAGGCCAACTTGTGACGCGGTTCGCGCAACCTGTGCGCGGGCTGCTGCAATGTTGGGTAAATCACTCAGAAAACAGCGCAATGCAAGAGTTGAAGTTTGTATGGCCAAGATGCATTCCAGGAAACGCGGAAGGGCCGGCTCGAAAAAGCCGGTGATCACGTCGCTGCCTGAATGGGTGTCAATGGACGCAAATTCAGTGAAAGACTTAGTCGTGGCACTCGGAAAAGAGGGCAAGAAGCCAAGCGAAATAGGCCTGGTTTTAAGGGACTTGCATGGGGTGCCCTCAGCCAAGGCCGTCACCGGAAAGACCGTCACTGACATGCTAAGGGAAGGGAACTTGGCGCCCGAACTTCCTGAAAACTTGATGAACTTGATAGTAAAAGCCGTGAAAGTGCAGAAGCACTTGAGCGAAAACAAGAAAGACAACCACTCAAAGCGGGGCCTTGAATCAATTGAGTCAAAGATAAAGAGGCTAGTGAAGTACTACCAGCAAACGGGGGTACTCCCAATGGACTGGAGGTACACGCCCGAGCGCGCGGCGCTGCTAGTGAAGTGAGGACATTGAAAGTAAAAGCAACCATTTCAAGCAAGTACGAAACGCCAATGGAAGCGGAAAGCATTGCACGTGCCCTCGAGCCCGACAACTTGGAACTAAGGGAAGCAATACAAACAAGGCGCCAAGGGAAAAGCGTTCAAACGCGCGTGGAAGTGGAAGGCATTGGAAGGGCGCTGGCAACAATTGACGACGTGCTAAAAGCGCAGCAGGGCGCTGAAAAAGTAATACTGAAAAAAAACGTGATTTGAAAAAATGGCAAAAGGAAAAGGAACAAGCTCGAAGAAGGCAAAGCAAGAGTATTACATAGTCGCGCCAGAGTACTTCAACTCCGTAAACATCGGGGTCACGCTGGCAAAAGACCCAAAAGACTTGCTTGGAAGAACCACAGTGCTGAACATGAGGGACTTGACGGGCAAGCTCACTCTTCAAGGCACTCGCATAAAGTTCTATGTCACGGACGTCAAGGGAGACAAGGCAAACACCACTGTCTCGGAACAAGAAGTCGCGCCGTCCGTCATCAAGAGGCTTACCAGGAGGCGCAGGTCAAAGATTGAAGTGGTCGAAGACGTTTCCACGAAGGACAGCCAAGTGGTGAGAGTGAAAACGGACGTCTTCACTGCAAAGCGGGCGACAACAACTCAAAGGACGGCCATCAGGAACGCCTTGTCGCTGGAAGTGAAAAACGTCGCCAAGGAAAAACAATACTCGGACTTCATTCAAGAAGTGGCTTACGGAAAGCTCAGCACTCAACTGCTGGGTTCTTGCAGGAAAGTCGCGCCAGTGAAAAGAATAGAAGTGAGAAAAACGGAATTGCTCTCAAGGCCCAAACCAGTCATAACCAAGCCCGAGGAAAAAGAACAAGAAACGCCGGCTGCCTAGAAAGGGCTACTTGAAAAACGCCGCCGGATTGCCTGCCTGCATTAGCTGGCTCTTAAAGTCCAGCCTGGAAAGGATTGGGGCGAAAAAAGACTCGGAAAACAACTCCAGCAATCCCTTCTTTTTCTTGAACTCAACCACTTGATAGTCCTCGCCCAAGCCGGCAAGGGCTGCAGCCTCATCCAACGCCTCCTTTTTTGAAGTAACCAAGCCGTCAATTAAGCCCAGCTCCAAGGCCTTCTTCCCCGTAACCGGCCGGCCGTTCGCTATCTCTGATTCAATGAATTCCATGGAAGAGCCAGCGAGCCTTTCGCCACGGTAAACCACAACGTCGTCCCTGAAAGACGCGTACAACTGGTCGAGTATTGGGTCAAACACTTCCCTGAGTTTTTCCTCCGGGATTTCGCTGAAGGGGTCGGGCACGCCCTTGAACTCGCCGCGTGAAAGCTTTCTCTGAACCACCCCGTGTTCGCCCATCAAGCGCGCGAACTCCAAGTACTCAGAGACAACGCCGATGTCAGCCGTGATAGAGGAAGGGTAAGCGAGTATCTTGTCAGCCGGAAGCGACGCCAGGTAAGCCCCCGAGGCGCCAACCGACTCAATGTAGGAAACAACCGGCTTTTCACACGCGTCAACCGCGAACTTAATGCGTTCCGACGCGGTTATTTCGCCGCCGGGAGAGTCAACCTTTAACAAGACAGCACCAATTCCAGAGTTTTTGCAAGCGCTTTCCAGGTCTTCTACGACGCCGTCCGCGCTAACGCTTGACTCGCTCAAGAAAGGAGACTCGCCGGAATTGGAAATGAAACCAACCAACTCAACCACGGCAACGCTGTTTGCCGAGAGAAGCCTTGGGCCATTAGAAAAAAGGCCGGCGGACAAGAATGCAACCAATAACAGGAATGACACTCCCAACAGCAAGTAAAAAACCAGCGACGCCTTAGGGTGGGTTGGCTCAACTGGGCGGAGCCCATTCACTCCAGTAAAACTCTTGCGAGGCATTCAAATTTCCTTAGGCAAAAAAGGCATCAATATCTTGAAAAAACCTCGCTTGGAATCCTTTAAAGGCAATGGTTGACGTTCTTGCAGTTCTGTTGTTCGCCGCGCCCGCCTACGTGGCGAACTCCAGCGCCGTAATAGTAGGTGGGAAATTCCCTTTGGACTTCGGAAAAAACTGGGTTGACCACAAGAGGATGCTTGGAAGCGGAAAAACAGTTAGGGGAACGTTCACTGGAATACTGCTCGGGTGGCTCGCCGGCCTGACTGCTTCTGTTATAGTCACGCAGCACCCCATTCCGGAATACGAAAAAGTCAGCCTCCTCATTGCAGTCGGCGCAATAACCGGGGATGCCGTGAAGAGCTTCATCAAGCGAAGGGTTGGAATAGAACAAGGCAGGGAATGGCTCTTGTGGGACCAGCTGGACTTCATTGTCGGCTCAGTAGTGTTCGCGAGTCCGTACTACTTGCTGCCAGCGCTAGAAACGGCCATTTTGTTCGTTGTGACCTTCGCGTTGCACAAGACAACTAACCTGGTGGCCTACCTTTCCCGCCTGAAAAGCGTGCCGTGGTGACTTTGAATGAAAAAACGCCGCGCCGGAGTGAAAATTTCACCCCTGGAATTCCTGGCTAGGTTTTCCGCCGCGTTCCTGGCCTCGTACCTTTTCCTCCTATTCCTTTCCCCGCTTTTCCTGGAGGAGTGGTTCACCTTGCTCCAGTACAACCTGCTCCTACTCGCAGGCATAGCAGTCAAAACTCAGAGTAACTACATACTCATGGACACGGGAACGTTCTTGTTGAGCGAGAGCTGCATCGGGATAGTGTCGAGTTCAATGATTATCGGGCTAGTGTTCGGGGCAGTGGGAGTGAAACCCAAGAACAAGGCGCTCATAGCGTTTTACGGCATAACGACAATGGCTTCAATAAACGCGGCGCGCGTCTTCGCGGTTTTGTACGTTGGCGCCCTCAATGGAATAGAGGCAGCAGAGTTACTGCACGTGACTTCGTGGTTCGTCATGGCTCTAGGGACTGCGCTGGTTTGGTACTACTTCGTTAAAGCAGTCGAAAAGCCGAGGCACTTCCAAGACATAGTAAAAACCCACGCGTGAGGCGCGCAAAGCCATTAAAAAACACTTTCCATACAACTAATTAAAGGCGCAAAGAAAAGCGGACGTCGCATAACCCGGCAGTGCGCTCGTCTCGAACGAACCTTTTTCCAAAAAAAGGTTCAATCCAAAAACCAGTGTTTTTGATCAAACTTTTTCCGAAAAAGTTTGGAGAGAACGAGTTCCCGCAAGGGATTGGGGGTTCAAATCCCTCCGTCCGCGTATACAATAAAGCCAAGCGTTGTACTAAAGTTCGTAATGCAACGGCACGGTTACTTTCACGAAGTCGTTTTGAGTTCTCCTCTCCAATCTAACGTGAGAGCCTTTCTGGCGAACTGCCACAAAGCCTGCCTTTCGTAATCGCTTAATGACTTCAACGCCAGACAAGACTGGCAGTTTCATATGGCCACGCTTACTTTCTCGCCTTCAAATTCAAGCAATTCTTCAGTGTCCGGCTCCAAGTAAAGCTCTATTGCTTCCTTAATATTCTTTAAAGCCTCGGCCTTGGTCTTGCCTTGCGAAATACAACCACGCAAGGAAGGCACGTGAACGACGAACCAGCCGTCCTCACCCTTTTCCAAAACAACAGTCAGTTTCATAACACAATACAAGGGCAAAATTTGAATATAAACCTTTCCAACCTTGATCACTTGCTCTTAAAGTATTTTTCTTGCTCCTAAAATCACCCCCTCAAACGCTTTTTAAGAGCAAAGCTCAACCTTGAGCACTGGTGGAGTCTAACCATTTCAGTGAATCTCTCCGTCCGCGCTTTCTCGGGCAAAAACAAGTAATTTAAAGCCTTCCCGTCGTTTTGGCTCCAAGAGCCGAATTTCGCATGAGACGGGGGTATGGTAAATGAGTGTTTCGTGGATTGCTTACGGGTTATTGCTTGCCTTGCTTGTGGTGAGCATTGCCGGAATCCCAATAGCGTTGATTTTGGCCCTCATGACCATAAAGGTAATAGACCAATACGAAAAAGCAATAAAGTTCAGGCTTGGAAAGTTCGTTGGAATACTGGAGCCCGGACTAAACTTCGTCATTCCACTCATTGAAAGGATTCAAAAAATCGACTTGCGCGTTGAAACAGTTGACGTGTCAAAACAGGAAGCTCTGACTAAGGACAACGTGCCGGTGAGCATTAACGCAGTCATTTTCTTCAAGGTCGTCAACCCTGAAAAGGCGGTGCTGCAAGTTGCTGACTACCGTTACGCGATTTCGCAATACGCCCAAACAGCTTTGCGGGACGTGATTGGAGAAAATGACTTGGACAAAGTGCTCGCTGAAAGGGACAGGCTGGCGCAGGAAATTCAGACAATAGTGGACAAGGCCAGCGGCGAGTGGGGAATTGACGTGGTTTCAGTGAAAATGCAGGACATTGAACTCCCTCAGGACTTGAAGCGCACAATGGCAAAGGTGGCTGAAACTGAACGCGAGCGAAAGTCGCTCATAATAAAGGCAGAAGGAGAGAAAATGGCGTCAAAGAACTACGCGGAAGCCGCGAGGATATTGTCGGACACGCCTGGTGGACTGCACTTACGCACGCTCCAGACTCTGAACGACGTGTCAAGCGACGAGTCCAACACAATCGTTTTCGTGACTCCAGTCGAAATACTTGACGCCATAACTTCAATGACTAGGGGCAAGGGAAAGGGCAAGAAGTAAAGCCCCTTCCAACTCCAGCGCTTCCAGGCGCTGAAAACAGCTTTATAAAAATAACCACTCCTCTTTAAGTCGGCAAAAAACTAATTCTCTGGCTTTTGGCAAGAGCCCAGTACATTAACGCGTTTTTTGCTTCGAAGGCGCCGGTAGTCTAGCCTGGTTAGGACGTTGCCTTGCCAAGGCAGCGACCCGGGTTCAAATCCCGGCCGGCGCACCAGTTTTTACCCATTAAGAACTTGAAAAAACGGAAGGAAAAGGGCTGGAAAAAAATGACCGAACAAAAATTCCATGTTGGAGTGAAGGCGCTCGTCAGGAACGAGGCCGGCGACATTTTGGTGCTGAAGGCCAACCCCGCGACTTTTTACAACAAGAAGGACAAGGCGCACTGGGACTTGCCGGGCGGCAGGATAAACGAAGGCGGCGGCGTGAAGCAGACGCTGGAACGCGAGTTAGGCGAGGAATTGGGCATTAAGGGAAAGGACTTGAAGATTGGGCGATTGTTTGATGGCGGTATTTCAAACATCACTTTGCGCGTTGGAAGCGAAAAGGTGGGGCTCGTGCTCCTCGTGTACGAGTGCTTCATCCGCAACTCGAAGGGCTTGAGGCTGAGCAACGAGCACTTGGAGTACAAGTGGGCCATGCCAGAGGACGCAGTGAAACTGCTGGCGTACAAGTTCGCCAAGACATTCATCCGCAAGCTCGAACACCAAACGGTCATTCCGCAAGGCTTGTATGAAAGGGGCCCGTAGCTCAGGCTGGTAGAGCACCGGACTTTTAATCCGGGTGTCGCGGGTTCAAATCCCGTCGGGCTCGCCTGTTTTTTCAGTCCAGCAAGGCAAAGGGAGGCGCAACTGTAATGGCAAAAGAAATACTTGTCGTGAAAAGAGATGCGCTCTTCAACTCGGGGCACTTCACGGGGTTCGCGCCCTTGGGGGAAATGGACTACTTGGGGGCGATTAGGGAAAACGCGGAGTACAGGGAAAGAAACGACGAGTTGGAAAACAATCCTGCATTCAAGCAGCCAATTCCATACGTTTGGATAATCAACCCGCACGATGGAAAAGTTTTCGCTTACAAGAGGGCAAAGAAGGGCTACGACGAGGAAAGACTCAAGGACAAGTGGTCGTGCGGCCTGGGCGGCCACGTCGACAAAACTGACGAAGGCGACGCCTTGAAGGCTGCAATGAACCGAGAGCTAAGGGAAGAAGTGACTATGGCTGAGTACCCTGTCCCGCGCGTCGTCGGCTTCGTGAACTTCGAGCACGGCGTCCACGCGGTGCACTTCGGCGTCGTCTCCGTTGCCGAAGCCGGTGGGCCAGTGGGGAAAGGCAGCGAGGAAATGGCCGAGTGCGGGTTTTATTCAATTGAAGAACTGGAGTCATTGATGAGCGACCCAAGAAACGACTTCGAGGAATGGACCACGGCCTCGTGGCCGTTCGTGAAAAAACTCGCGTCCGGGCAACTGGTTTAAATTACATTTACTTGAAGTGTTCTGGCATGGCTGAAGAAAAAGGACGCGAGGCTCAGATAATGAACGCGCGCCTGCAAAAAATCAAGGAACTGCGAGAACAAGGAATAGAGCCTTTCACTTACGAGTTCCACAAGAACGCTTCGGCGTTGGACGTGCTAAGGGCCACTGAAGGTTTAAAGGAAGAAGAGGGCCTGGAACGGGAATTCATAATAGCCGGCAGAATCATTTCCCTTCGCGGGATGGGAAAGATTTCATTCGCCCACTTGCAGGACTTCACTGCAAGAATACAGTTATTCGTTGACGAGACAACTTTAAAAGAACGCGAACTCGCTTCATTCAAAAAACTCAGCGTTGGAGACGTTGTCGGGGTGCATGGCAAGCCCTTCAGGACGAAGCGCGGAGAGATAACATTGAGAGTCAGTTCCCTGGAAACGCTTGCAAAAGCAATCCGTCCCCTGCCGGAAAAATGGCATGGACTAGAAGACCCCGAACTCAAGTACAGGATGCGGTACGTGGACTTGATTTCCGACCCAACCGTGAAGGAGACTTTCGTGAAGCGGAGCGCGGTCCTGGAAAGCATGCGCAAGAACTTGAGCTCGCAGGGGTTCATTGAAGTTGAAACCCCAATGATGCAACCCATTCCAGGAGGCGCCGCAGCGAGGCCATTCGCCACGTACCACAACGAGCTTGGAATGAACCTTTACCTGAGGATAGCACCCGAACTTTACCTAAAGCGCTTAATAGTGGGTGGCTTCGAAAAGGTCTTCGAGATAAACAGGAACTTCAGGAACGAAGGCATTGACCTTACTCACAACCCGGAGTTCACAATGCTCGAGTTGTACTGGGCGCACGTTGACTACGAAAAGATAATGAAGCTCACGGAAGAAGTAATTGAAAAGGCAGCAATTGAAGTCCTAGGCTCGGCCGAGCTGGCGTATCAGGGCAAGAAGATTTCATTAAAGGCGCCATTCAAGAGGCTTTCAATGACTCAAGCCTGCAGGGAACTAGGCGGGGTGGACGTTGAAAAACTCAGCCAGGAACAACTGCTCCAAGTGCTAAAAGAAAACAAGGTGGACGCAAAACTGGACCACCGCTGGGGAGCGCTTGTGTTGAGGGTGTTTGACGAACTCGCGCAGCCGAAAATAGTCCAGCCAACGTTCGTGGTGGACTACCCAATTGAGACGTCGTACTTGGTCAAGAAAAAACGCGGCAACGAAAAATTCACGGAAAGAGCCGAGTTGTTCATTGACGGTAAGGAGTTCGCGAACATTTACTCCGAGCTCACGGACCCAGTCGAGCAAAGGCAGCGCTTTGAGGACCAGCAAAGGCTGAGAGAAAAGGGGGACGTGGAAGCTCAGGCATTCGACGAAGACTTCCTAAAGGCCTTGGAGTACGGAATGCCTCCAACTGGCGGGCTCGGAATTGGAGTTGACAGGCTGGTAATGCTTTTGGCTGACAAGGCGTCAATCCGAGACGTGATACTCTTTCCACACCTACGCCCTGAAAAGGGTAGGAGCGAAGAGGAAAAGCAGAGGAAAAAAGAACTACTCGCAGGCCATAAGGCGGCGGAAAAAGACGCGGACTCGGAGTTAAGGGAAGTGACCACGCCTTTTGAGCCAAAAACCAGGCAAAGCCGGAAAAAGTAGGGTTGAAGGCTGAAAAGCGAAAACGTGAAAAAGGTCACTGGCTCGATTCTAGTTTTGTGACGACCATCCTGGCTATTTCTGCGAAGGCAGGCCTTGAAACCAGCACGCCCACCATAACTCCTGAGATGGTGGTTATCGCGAAGCCTACGAGCTGCCCCTGCCCCAGGCCAAAGAGTATAATGGGGAGCATTGTCGCGACCGCGATGCTGGAGGACGCGACTATGATGAAGAAGGCGTTCTTGACTCTCTGGACCGGGCTCTTTTCAACTGGCCCGTCCTCGTCCTTCTTTTTCCGCAGCAACTCGTCCATTATGACTATTTGGTTGTCCACGCCCGTCCCGACCGCGGCGATTATTCCTGCCATGCCCGCCAAGTCAATGCTCCACCCAATGAGCGAGGCAAACCCGAGGATGAGGACTACTTCGGAAAAGCTCGTGAGAATTACTGGGAATGCAAGCATTGGAGTCTTGTAGCGCAGGAACACAATCAAGCCCACTGCGAGCATGGAAAGAACACCAGCGAGCAGCGAGTTCTGCTGGAAGGACTTCCCCAGGCTGGGCGAGATAGTGTTCTTGCTGATGTCGTCAACTGGGATTGGCAGGCTGCCGGACTTCAACAAAACCCTGAGTTCTTGCAGGCGCGCGTTTGCTTCCTTTGGAGTCGAAGTCCCGCCGGTTATCCTGAGCTCTTGCTGGAGCCGCTTGTCCAACTGGTCCTCTGGGATTCCAATGTTGGCGACGCTGGGCGTGAGGGAAATGACCGCGCGCGTGCGGGTGGCCGCCCAAAGCCAAGACTCTAGCTTTACGCCTTCGCTGATTTTTTCAGCGGCCTTCACTTCCTGGACCTTGAAGCCCTTGCCTGAAAGGATTTCACGCAGCCCCAACTGAGTGCCTGGGTGCACCAATGCCAGCGTCTTTGACGCCGACGCGGCGTCAACCAATGCCGACTGGTTTCCGTCCAGCGCGTTCCCGTCAACAACAAAGTATTCAAGCCCGCTCTGCTCCAATAGTTCTTGGGGGCTGGACTGCTCGCTTTCAAGGAAAAACGCGTCGTTTTCGAAAACCGGGCTTGGAAACACCAGTATAGCGTTCGTGGGGCGGTCGATGAAAAAGTACGTGTCAACGCATCCAGTTGGGGTGCACTGGTTGTATGACGCGTGCGTGAAGCGCTTGGCGGCGTCAACAGTCAAGGTGAATGGCAGCGACCACTCGTAGCCGTTGCCTGACTTGAAGACGCCGAAAGAGCCCGCGTTGGCCGAGGAGTCCCCGATGCTTATGATGTCAGCGCCAGTGAAGACGACTTTTTTGTTAATGACATTCTCGAGTTTCCCTTGCTTGCTCAATAGTTCTTGCATGTTGTTAATGAATTCAGGGTTCGTCTCGGCAATCGTGGCGAGCACGAACTGGTCACCTGAAGGGATGACGGAGGCGCCGCGCAAGCCGTAGGCGTCAACCCTGGAGGCTATGACTGAGGACATTTCGGAAAGCTGCTGGGGCGTGGCCTTCTGCGCCAAGTGGATCTGGAAAAGCGTGCCGCCAGTGAAGTCAATGCCGTACTTCAAGCCCTTGAAGCCCAGCAAAACCAGGGAGATAAGCACGAAGAACACCAAGAGGCGCACTTTCCAGTTCTTTAAGGCCTCGCTTGAAATGTTCATTGCAAAAACACCTTTCACGTAAAAAATTCAAATTCAATGGCTGACTTTTACCTTGTTGGATTCAACGAGCCACAATAGTATTGGCGCGTTCATGAACCAAGGCGCAATCAAACCGCCAAACAGCCCGAACAGTATGACCGAGGCTATTTCCGTCACGAGCGTCATCTGCGTGAAGTGCGCCACAGTGAACAGGACTGCGGCGGCGGCAAACGCCGTGCTGGTTATGGTTATTCCAGTGATCATGGCGTCAAATGCGCGCTGGCGGTGGGTGGACTCGTGGCGTTTTAGGATGCGCGTGGTCAGCAGGACGTCAGTGTCGACTGAATAGCCAACAATCATGAGCATTGCGGAAAGGGACGCTAGCGTGAGCGGAATCTTGAAAACCGCCATTCCGGCCAGGGCCGTCAAAACGTCAAACAACACCGCAAGCACAATCGCGAGAGTGGGAAGCCACGTGCGGAAAAAATAGAAAACAAGGGACAAAAGGAAAACCAATGCAGTCAACGCGGCCAGCTTGGCTTGCTCGAACAATGTCTTGCCAAGAGAAGGCCCAATGGTGCGGAAGGAAATCGAGTCAAAGGACTTCACGCCAAGCTTTCCAGCCAGGAACGCAGTCAGCCTGGTGTCAAAGTTCTTCTTTGCGCTCGCCAGGGCCGCGTAACCGACGTCCAATGCCTGCCTTCCCTGGGACTGCTGGAGCTGGCCCAGGAAGTCCTGCTTGTCGCCTGGCTCGAGGTAAGGCGCCAGGGACTCGATTGTGGTCGTTATTTTTTCCACTGAAACCTCGCCCCCGCTGGAAAAGGCTGACTGGACTTGGCCCATTTGAGTTGAAGCAGTTGCGAGCACTGGGTCTTCGGAGAACTTAATCAAGACGCCCGTGCCCAAAGGGCTCTGCACTTTGTCGACTTGCGCGTCGCCCAAGTTGAATTCTTTTTCCAGCGAATCGCCCAAGCCTTCAACGGAGGCGTCGTGGGGCAGTTGCAGCGACACGAGGGCCCCGCCCTGGAGCTCTATTCCAAGGCTCACCTGCGTGGCCAGGTACCCGAAGACAGCAAACAATGCCAAGGGTACGAAGAGCAGCAGCAAGTAGTTGCCGTCGTAAACGTTTCTCATTGCAAAAACCACGCCCTAAACTCCCCACGCAAGAAAAACACACCAATTACTTGCCGTGGAAGAAAGAGTCTTGCTTGAATGGGCTGAACTAAGACTCGCCTCAAATTGTTTTTAAACCAATCCCCCAAAAGCAAGGCCTCAAGGCGGGCTTTGTTCTTGCGCGGCGTGGAAAAAGGCTAAAAAGGGTTGCACCACTGGTATTCTAGGAAGGGAAAAAAGCAAAGGGTAAGACCTAGTCCTGAGCAGTAGTGGAATCTCTTTTCTAACTGCCCATTGGAGAGCCTTTTTTTCAAGGGGTAAAATGGTGATACGTTATGGCAGCCACTCAGGCAGACAAGCTCAAGGAGATTTTGGAGTTCATGGAAGGGCTGGCGAGGGACAACACTTTCCCGAGAAACGTCCGCGAAACAATCCAGAGAGCCAAGGAAGAGCTGTTGAAGAAGGAAGAAGCCTTGGACGTAAAGGTAACCTCTGCCATTTACATAATCGACGACGTCGTAAATGACGTGAACTTGCCCATGCACGCCCGTTCCGAGTTGTGGAACTTGGTTAGCTCGCTTGAAGGGGTAAAAAAGTAAGGGAAAAAACAAGGAAAGCGGGCAAAAAAAACCGGACTTGGCCACCAGTCCAGTTCAAGGAGTGTTATGAGCCAAGAACAAGTAGTTGCATACGCCGCCAGCAAGAAGTTAATGCTTTCAAGGGACGCACTCTCTTTTTTGGAGGGCAGGCAGGACTACGCGGGGCTAATTGACTCCGTCGCCTCAAGAAACGTGTTCCTTGCGGGCAGGGAAGACTTCAACGGCTTTGAGCAAAAGGAACACAGTAACTCATCGCAGGTCCTGGTTCAAAGAAGGACTTCAAGGCCGGCGGCCTCGGAAATAGAGCCGCGAATCAAGGTAAGCGAGCCGCGCGACACGGGTTCTTTGGGCGAGGCAAGCGACTTTCTCTCCTACTTCAAGAGCAATTACTCAAAACGCAGGGAAATTTTCCTGAAAACGCGCGACTTGAGCATAATCGACATTTCAAAGACCAAACACTTGCAGCCGCGGAGCGAGGCAAGCTTCGTGGGGATGGTTTTCGAGAAATACGAAACCAAGAACGGGCACGTCATGCTCACCTTGGAAGACTTGACTGGGTCGTGCAAGGTTTTGGTGTTGAAGGACGACAGGGAGCTAATGGCAGTGGCGCAAGACGTCATTGAAGACGATGTTGTTTTGGTAAGCGGTTCCAAGAGCAATTCCGCTAACTCAAAGTACCAAGACAAGACGCCAATGCTGGTGGCAAAGCTGATTCTCCTCCCTGAGATTCCACAGCACAAGCCGCCCAGCTGCTCTGAAGACGTTTCAGTCGCGATAACCGGGGACTTGCACTTGGGGCACAAGAAGTTCGCCGAGGGCGCGTTCAAGAAGTTCCTCTCGTGGCTCAAAGGAGAGACTGGAAGCGAGAAGCAAAGGGAGGCCGCTGGGAAAGTGAAGTACTTGGTGCTGGCGGGCGACTTGGTGGACGGGGTTGGGGTTTATCCAGGACAGGAAGAAGAGCAAGTCATAACTGACGTTTACCAGCAGTACGAAGAACTGGAAAAGTACTTGCAGGAAGTGCCTGAATACGTTCACGTTGTGGCAATCCCTGGAGACCATGACGCGGTGCGAGTCGAGGACCCGATGCCGCGGATTCCGGAAAAGTACCTGCCGAAGGCCAGCAAGCTGGAAAACGTCCACTTTCTTGGGTCGCCTGCGCGCGTTGAACTCCACGGCTTCAAGTTCCTTCTATACCACGGCAGCTCCATGTTCAACGTGTTCTCTATGGTGCCGCACAAGGCCAAAGTCGACAAGCCGGAAACCGCCATGGTCGAATACCTGCGGAGGCGCCACCTGAGCCCTTTTTACGGCACCACTCCCAATTCGCGCACCTTGATTTTCCCGGAAAAGGAAGACGTGCTGGCAATAGACGAGATTCCAGACGTGCTGGTGACGGGTCACTTGCACAAGAACGGCTACGAAAACTACCACGGCACCCTGGCCGTTAACCCTGGGACTTGGCAAATGTGGACGGCTTACCAAGCCAAGCAAGGCATTGTCCCGACTCCGGGAGTGGTTCCTGTGCTGAACTTGAAGAGCTTCACAATTCACGAAATGCGTTTCCTTGCAGGGGAAGTTTGAAGGCTTTCTGGGAAAAGGTCCTGAAATGGAAATACACTACGACATTGACTCAAAACCGGGAGACGAGCAGACAAAACGCTGCCAGCGAATACTGCTTGGAATGGCCCGAAACGAGTACGCGATGGCGTCCAAGGCCCGCGAAACCGGCCCCGACTTCGAGCCCTTTGTTGAATCGCCCCCGGCAACGAGCATCGCGGAGAGAACGGAAAACATAGTGGGCCCGAAAGGGGTTGCCGTGAAGTTCTCCGAGGTAATGAAGAAAAACAACGACAACTTGATGAAGTCAATACTTGAAGTCATTGACTTGATAATTTCCGGGGAGCTGGGCGGGATACAGGAAAAGCAAAAACGCGTCGAGCAAGCCCTACGGACCGCGCTGGCGCTCTACACGCAGGCCGTGACAGTGTCGCCAATTGAGGGGCTGACTGACGTTTTCGTGAAAAAAAACACGGACGAAACAGAGTACATAGAACTGCACTTCGCCGGCCCAATCAGGAGCGCCGGCGGGACTGGCGCGGCGCTTCCAATACTTTGGGCTGACTACATCAGGAAAAAGCTCGGGTTGGACGTGTTCAAGATAAAGAAGGAAGAAATCGAGAGGTACGCCGAGGAAGTCGAGAAGTACTCGGAAATCTACACGCGGCAGGCAAAGTTCACCACGGACGACGTGCGCTGGGTAATGTCCCACTGCCCGATTGCGCTCAACGGCAACGCCACGGAAGACGTTGAAGTAAGCGAAAACCGCGACTTGGAGCGAGTGGAAACAAACGCTTTGCGCGGCGGCTGCCTACTGGTCATAGAGGAAGGGCTCTTGCTGAAGGCGCCGAAGCTTTACAAGTTCGCAAAGGAAATGGGCTTGGACTGGGACTGGCTGGAAAAAGTCCTGAAAGTCAAGAAAAGCACAGAAACCGAAAAAGTGGAGCTGAAGCCCGTGTACGGTTACTTGACTGGCGGGCTGGCGGCCGGGAGGCCCATTTTTTCCTACCCAATGAGGCGCGGCGGCTTCAGGCTCCAGTACGGGCGAGCGCGGAACACGGGCATAGCCGCCAAGGGAGTGCACCCCGCGACGATGCGGATATTGGACGACTTCGCGTCCATTGGAATGCAGCTCAAGATGGAAAGGCCGGGAAAGGCGACGTGCATCACGCCATGCGATTCAATCGAGGGCCCCATAGTGAAGCTGGCCAACGGCGACGTGGTAAAAGTCAGGACTGAAGAACACGCCCTGGAAGTAAGAAGCCAGGTAAGGCAAATACTCTTCCTCGGGGACTTGCTCGTGTCCTACGGGGACTTCAGGAAGACCGGTGAAAACCTCGCGCCCGTTGGATACAACGAGCTGTGGTGGAAAAAAGAAGTTGAAAGGGCCGCAATGGAAAAAGGCGTGAAGGAAGTCACGGGAGTGAACTTGGCGAAGGCGCTGGAAAACCCGCGCGACGTCACCGGGGACGAGGCCGTGACCATTTCACTCCAGCTCAACGTCCCGCTGCACCCGGAATACGTCCACTACTATGACTCGCTGAACAAGGGCAAGATAGCTAGGATTATAACCGCATTGAAGGACTCAGACGTGTTGTTTGAAGGGGAAAAAATTGAATCCATAACAGTAAGCGACTTGGGCGTAAAGGAGACCCTGGAGGACATTGGGCTGGAACACAGGCTGAGAAACAACAAAATAGTGATTGGAAAACGGCACGCTTACCCGTTGATGAAGACTTTTGGGCTCGTGCTTTCAGTCAACCCATTGGAGGCGCTTGAAGGGATTGACTTGGAAAACCCGCTGGAAATACTCTCGCGCCTTTCAGGCATTACCATCAGGGACAAGTCGGGCTTGTTCATTGGAGGGCGCATGGGAAGGCCGGAGTCAGAAAGCCTTAGGACAATGAAGGGAAGCCCCCAGTGCCTGTTCCCCGTGGGAAGAAAGGGCGGGAACACGAGGAACTTGATGAAGGCCATAGAAGACGGCGACGGAGTGATTGAAGTCGAGGCCAGCAGCTTCTCCTGCGGCAACTGCAAGTCAACTGGGATAAGCGTGTTGTGCGAGGAATGCGGCAAAAGGAGAGCACAGAAAAGGTGGTGCGAGAACTGCCAGCGCGATGAACTGGGGGAAGAATGCCCGAAGTGCAAGCAGAAAACGCGGGGCTTTTTCCGGCAAAAAATGGACGCGAGAAAAATAGTGATGGACGCATTGAAGAGGCTGGGCGAAAAGGCACCCAAAAGCGTCAAGGGAGTAATAGCGCTGTGGAGCGACGACCGCATCCCGGAGCCGATAGAAAAAGGCATACTGCGGGCAAAGCACGGAATTTTCATTTACCAAGACGGGCTGTCGCGCTATGAAATGCTTAACTTGCCGTTGACTCACGCAAAGCTCAAGGAAATAAGCCTGACCCCGGAAAAAGCCAGGGGGTTGGGATATGAAAAGGACTACAAGGGAAAGCCGCTCGAAAGCATTGAGCAAACAATAGAACTGTTCATCCAGGACATCATAGTAAACGAGGGAGAAGAGTCGGGGGAAAAAGAAGGCTCGGGGTGCGCTGAATACTTCGTAAAGCTCTCCCAGTTCCTCGACGAAGAGCTAGTGAAAGTTTACGGAATGCAGCCATACTACAACGTGAAAGCAAAGCAGGACTTGATAGGAAAACTCGTAATAGGGCTGGCGCCCCACACTTCGGCTGCGGCCGTGGGCAGAATAATTGGTTTCAGCAAGGCCCGGGCTCACTACGCCCACCCGTACTTCCACATGGCAAAGAGGAGGAACTGCGACGGAGAACAAGACTCTTACACTCTGTTATTGGACTTGCTGTTAAACTTTTCAAAGAAGTACTTGCCGTCAAGGCGCGGCGGGAAAATGGACGCCGCACTGGTCACAACGGTTATAATTGACCCGGCGGAAATAGACGACGAAGTGTACGAAATGGAGGCAGTAAACGAGTACCCGCTGGAGCTGTTCGAGGCGGCAAAAGAACACGAAATGCCCTTCTCGGTTAAGATTCCAATAGTAAAGGAACGCATTGGGAAAGACAACCAGTACGCTGGCCTGGGTTTCACGCACGACGTGTCGGACATGAACGCGGGGCCGAAGAGGAGCGCTTACACTACGCTGAAGTCAATGAGCGACAAAGTAGAGATGCAGCTGGACCTGCAGGACAAGATAAGGGCGGTGGACAGAGTTGACGCTGCTGAAAAAGTCGTTTCATCGCACTTGGTCCGCGACATAATGGGCAACATGAGGTCTTTTGCGCTGCAAAAATTCAGGTGCTCCACGTGCAGCGAAATCTACCGGAGGATGCCGTTGAGCGGGCGCTGCCCAAAGTGCAACGGCAACATAATACTGACGATTTCAAAGGGAACTGTGGAAAAGTACTTGAAGCTCAGCCAAAAACTCGTACAGCGCTACCCAGTGAAGGCGTACTTGAAGCAGAGAATACAACTGCTTTCAGAGGAAGTGAACTCGTGCTTCAAGGGCGAGAAAGAGGAAAAAAGGCAGAAATCCCAGAAAAGCCTTGCGGAATTCGTTTGATGCAATCGCCAAAAAGCGGTTTTGAGTTTCAAAAAATTGCTAGAACAAGAACTTGATGTTGAAAAACCGCAAGATGTAGTTGGCCAGCAACAGCAATGCAAGCAAGACCAGCAAGGGAGTCAGCCACGCCCTCCATCCAACTTGCCCGGGGTTTGGGATGAAGGGGGTGGGATTGAATCCCGGGACTGAAGCCAGAAACTCCTGCGAGGTTTTCGCGTAGTCCGCCCAGTTTTCCGGGTTCTGCAGCCCAGCCAAGGTGCTTACTGAGACTTCCAGCATCCCCCGCTCGCGGCTGGGCACTTTTTCCTCGTTTATTATCGTGCCAAGGACGCCTTCAATGTCAAGCCTGTAAGTCTCTTGGTCCTTTTCTTTCTTGCCGACGGTCACCCAGACGCGCCACGTGGGCAGGTAGTACTGAGTGATTCCCGAAATTATGACCGAGTTCCGCGGGACCTGGAACTCGGCGGCAATCTTGGTCTTTGCAACCTCGCTGGCCTCCTGCTTCGTTATGTCCGGCGGGTCAAGTTCAACGTTGTACGAATGGCTGGGTTCCTTTTCCTGCGTCGTCGCTATCTCTTCGAGGATGTAAGTCATTATTTCCAAAAAGGAAGCAGTGTTGGCGTTCATTGCCCTCTTGCCAGTCTGCTCTGACACGACTTGCTTGCCTTCCTTTTCAGGCGTCTCGGAAAAGACGGTGTAGTTGAAAACGAAATAAGGCACGTAGGAAAGCTTTATTGTCCCGGTCTGGAAGTCCTTCCAGTGCTTTTTTTCCACGCGCTTCTTCAAGACTAGGAGCGCCTGGTCCATGTCCACTGAAAGCGAAAAAGCCGGGGCGTCAAGCCTCATTAGCAATGCACTCCTTTACAGACCTTAAAAAAATGGAAAAATGAAAAAAGGGAAAGCGGCTCTTGCGTGAAAAAGCTCACTTTCTCTTTAGTATCTTCACGCGTGAAGGAGTGACAATGACAATTTCCTCGGTGAGCCTTGCAATGTCGCCGTCGATTTCCTCAATGCCCTCGCGTATCCTTGAAATTATTCCCTTGAGCCTCACAGGGTTGCGTGCCTGCAGCGTCCCGATGTTCAACAGCAAAACGTTCCCCTTCTTGGCCTCCTCGACAACCTTGGAAGTGTCCTCGTCTGCGGCAACGTCAATGGGCATGACGAAGGCGTCCGCGTTCTCGTAAGGGTCTTCCGTCCTGGTGTGCAAGTTGTTCAAGAAGTCCTCAATCTCGACCTCGCTTTCTTCCCTCTTGACAAGTTTTTCCAATAGTTTCCTCACAGCAACTCCTCCCTTTTTTCCAGCCTTGAAAAAAATTTTCCCAAACAATTCAGCCGGCAACGCCTTAAAAAGATTGCCTGCATTGGTATTAGCAGAACGCGGGAAGATTTTAAATAAGCGTTGGATGCACTGCGTTTTGAGCGCATTTTTATGTAGCATTTCATTTTAAAGCGATTATACATAACGCGTTTGGGTGTTTTTCCTTTGGGGGTAGAAGAAGTCTTGCGGGAGGAACTAGCAAAGCAAACGGTTTTCGCCAACAGGGACTTCTTGTCGCCCAGCTATATTCCGTCGCACATGCCGTTCCGCGAGGGCCAGCTGGAAAAAGTGACTCGGACCCTGGCGCCCGCATTGAAGGGGAAAAAACCCAACAACATCTTCTTGTACGGGAAAACGGGAACGGGCAAGAGCAGCGTTGCGCGCAGCGTTGCAGACAAGATCCTTGAGTACTCAAAGCGCGAACACTCAGTCGTTTTCAGGGCGTACATGAACTGCAAGTCGTCGCATAACACCAAGTACCAGATACTCGCCAACATCGCGCAAGAACTAAACCCTGACGAAAGGCTTCAAGGGTTCGCTGTTTCTTACCTGTACAACAAGATAAAGGCCAGCGTCTCCCAGTCAGGCGCGCAGCTAATCGTAATACTGGACGAAGTGGACAGGATAAAGGACTTGGATGACACGATTTACACCCTCACGAGAATGAACGACGAACTCGAGCAGGGCGCGCTGACCGTTGTGGGGATTTCGAACAAGCTGGACTTCAAGGAAGAGCTTGACGTGCGCACGAAAAGCACATTGTGCCAGGAAGAGCACATTTTCCCGCCGTACAACGCCGAGGAACTGACGCAAATACTAAGGGAACGAGTCGGAATGGGCTTCAAGGAAGGCGCCGTGAGCGAGGGCGCAATAAACCTTGCCGCCGCACGGGCCGCACAGGAAAGCGGGGACGCCCGAAAAGCGTTAATGCTGATTTCGCGCGCGGGAGACATTGCAGACGAACACAGCAAGAACCAAGTCACTGAAGGCGAAGTCGAGACAGCGCAGTCGCGCGTCGAAGAAGACTTGATTCTTGGAATGGTTGAAAGCCTGCCAAGGCAGCAGCAGTTCCTGTTGTACGCAGTCCTGCTCTTGACCGTAAGCAACAAAGGCGTGCGGAGGCTGGGCGGTGAACAGGAAAAGGGTCAGTTGTTTTCAGGCGAGGTCTACGACAAGTACTGCGAGGTGTGCAAGGGTTTTGGGAAAAAGCCAAGCACGGACCGCTGGTACCGCGAACAGCTCAGGGAGCTGGCCACTTACGGCTTGATTGAAGCGCGCGCGTCCGGGCCAGGAATAAGGGGGAACACGCAGCTGGTTTCGTTGAACGCCGACTCTGCTAAAATGAAGCTGGTTCTGGAAAGAAAGCTTGGCGCAATCGAGTGAAGTCACGGGCGGCGGAAGCTAGTCAGCGGCGCCTGCGTTCACTGCGAAGGCAAAGCACGCCAGCACGCATTAAGGGAAAACGGGGCGGCGTGGGTATTAAAGCGCTTTCAGTTCCATGGCGTGTTTTTTTAAAGCGTTTTCGCCATTAATTGACGTTGTTATGCCGAAGGTTTTCTCAAACTACGACGCCTTGGCGAAGGCGTTCCCGAAAGTGGTGGAGCTTGGAAAAGAGGCAAGGCACTCGCGTGCCCTCAAGGTGTACTTCGAGAACCGCGGCTTCCTCAAAGTCTCGGACGGCTCGGGTTCCGGCGAGTTCCCTGACGTGGTTTACCCTGACAAGGGCAAACTCGAAGAGCTGCTCAAAGAGGTGGAGCAGAAAAAGGCAAAGCTTTCCCTGGAGTTGTTTAACTGGCGCAAGAAGTACTACACTGCCAAAAACGAGGACCTATTGCTGCACGTGAAAAAGCTCGCCAACTCCAGTTACTGGAAGCACGTGGCCAAAAACGTTGTTGACGCTGAGTATAGGAAGGACTTTGAAAAGGCTAACATGCAAACGACTTTTGCAGCGCATGAGAAATGGAACAAGATGTTCAACATGTTCGTTGACAACTCCGAGTACAGGAAGCGCTTGGTTGAAACAATTGACAGCTCAATTGTTTACTCAAAGGAAAAGGCGCTCGGGCAGAGCTCGGAAAAGCTTAAGGACTTCGTCATAAAAACTTCTTCCGGGAAAATCAAGGAATGCACTGAGAGGATCGAAAAGGCAAGGGAGCACGTTTGGGCCTTGAAGGAATTAAAAAGCCTGGTGCGAGAATAAAGACTTGCCTTTGCCCCCGCCAGAAGGGGAAGGTAAAAGTGTTGTGATAAACATAGTAAAACCGGAAATTCAAGGCAGAGTCAGGGAAATGCAGTTGTCGCACGTGCGAAAGATATTGAAAAAACTAGTGCAGGCAGGAAAGGACACGGACGTCATAAGCTTTGGCGGCGGCACGCCGTTCTTGAAGCCGCCAGAGCTGTTCAGCCAGAAAATAAACTCTGTTTTCTCCGAGTTCAAGTCGCACACTTACGGGGTGACCGCCGGGCTTGGGGAGCTGCGAGAGCTTATTGCCTTGGAACTGCAGGGCGAGGGCTTCAAGGACGCCCGAGCAGAAAACGTCCTCGTGACTTCTTCTTCCACGAACGGCTTGGACGCGGCAATGGAGACACTGCTTGGGAAGGGCGACGAATTAGTAATTGCAAGCCCTTACTTCGTGAACTTCACCGGCCAGTTCAAGTTGCGCGAGCTGAAGGTGAAAAAAGTGGAAACAAGCGTGGAAGAGGGTTACAGGCTCGGAAGCGAGGCCTTGAAGGAGGCCATAACGAAAAAAACAAAGGCCATACTAGCCGTTTCCCCGGACAACCCAACAGGCAGGGTTTTGTCGGCGGAGGAAGTGAAGACCATGGGTGACTTGGCGGTTGACAATGGCGCCGTTGTCTTCGCGGACGAGGCTTACTACAAGGTGCTGTTTGCCAAAAAGCACTACAAGTTCACTGACTACTTGGACAACGTCGTGGGGTTGAGGAGTTACTCCAAGACCACTTCAATGCCGGGCTGGAGGCTCGGGTACAACTACGCCTCGAAAGAAGTGGTGGAGCAAATGGAGAAAGTGAACTCCGTAAAGGTAGTCTGCCCAAACATGCTCGGGCAAAGGCTGTTGGTGGAGTACTACAAAGACGAAACAGCGCGAAGGGAATACGACGCGCTAATACTGAGGGAGTACTCCAAGCGCAGGGAAGCGATGTCAAGCGCCTTGAAGGAGTACTTGCCCGAGGCAAAGGTTGTGGAACCGGAGGGGGGCTTTTATTTCTTTCTGAAGCTGCCTGGGAAAATCCAGGACGACGAGGCTTTCTCGGACAAGGCATTCAGCGAGCAAAAAGTCGCGGTAGTGCCCGGAAGCGCTTTCGGGGTTGGCAAAGGCGAGGGATACTTCCGGTTCAGCTTCGTCTCCGAGTCACCGGAACGCATTCGGGAAGGCGTGAAACGCATCGGCAACCTGCTTTGAACAACCATTAAAAGCACCCCCTTGCATTCTTTTTTTGAATGGAAAAGGAAACAGTGCAAAGAGTGCTGAGCGCGCGCGGCTACCTTCAATTGAACCCAGTGCAAGAACTAGCGGTGAAAAGCGGGCTTCTTTCCGGCAGGAATATGGTGGTGTGCGCGCCCACCGCTTCAGGAAAGACGCTTATTGGGGAACTAGCCGCGCTGCACACGCTTTCGAGAAAGAAAGGCAAAGTCGTCTACGTCGGCCCGCTGCGCGCCCTGGCGTGGGAGCACTACAACACTTTCAAGAACCACTACGAAAAACTGGGAGTGCGCGTGAGTCTCACCACTGGCGACTCGGACTCGAGCGACCCGTGGCTGAAGGACGCGGACTGGATCGTGAGCACTTACGAAAAGCTTTCCTCCCTTTTAGTGCACAAGGCGCAGTGGCTCAAGGACGTCAGGCTATTGATAGTGGACGAGGTTCACTTGGTTGACTCGGACCGCGGGCCGGGCTTGGAGGTAATGGTTACCAAGCTCAAGAAGACGACGCCCAACCTGCAAATAGTTGCGTTGAGCGCAACAGTGCCAAATTACTTGGAGATAGCCGGGTGGCTGGACGCCGAGTTCGTTTACTCTGACTGGCGGCCCGTGAAACTTTCAAAGGGCGTGTTTTGGGAGAACGGCATAAAGTTCGACAACAAGGAAACGCACTTACTGGCAAGCGAGGACGACCCTCTGGAAGCCATAATAGGGGAAACTCTCCGGAAGGAAAAACAGGCACTGGTGTTCAGGAACACCCGCAAGAACGCGCAGTCAACTGCGAAAAAGCTGGCGCAAAAAGTCAAGGCCTTGCTGAGGGAAGAAGACAAGGGCAGGCTGAAGGCGCTGTCGTTAAAGGCTTTGAACGTATTGGAGGACCCTACCAGGCAATGCGTTGAGTTAAGCGAGTGCATTGAAAGCGGGACAGCCTTCCACACCGCCGGGCTAATGGCAAGGCAGCGCGAAATCGTTGAAAGGGGCTTTAGGGAAGGGCTAATTAAGGTAATTTGCGCGACTCCGACCTTGGCCGCTGGAGTCAACCTTCCGGCAAACCGCGTTATAATAAAGGACTTGAACAGGTACTCGGGAAACGGCTTGACGTCACTGCCCGTAGGCGAAGTCCATCAAATGTTCGGCCGCGCGGGAAGGCCGGGTTACGACTCCGAAGGCGAGGCGATATGCATTGCAAACTCAAGGGAACAATTCGAGCTTGCGTGGGAAAAGTACGTCAAGGGCAACCCGGAACCGGTTTACTCAAAGCTCGGCCTCGAACCCGTACTCCGCGGCCAAGTGCTGGGGTGCATCGCGTCAGGGTTCACTCTTTCACGCAACGCTTTGACGCAGTTCTTAAGCGAAACGCTTTACGCGCACCAGTTCGGGAACGTCGAGGCGCTAATGATAACAGTTAACTCAATAATTGAAGGCCTCAAGCACTACGGCTTCGTGACTGAAACGAACGAAAAGCTCATTCCAACGCGCCTCGGCGTGCGCGTCTCGGAACTGTCACTGGACCCGGTTTCAGCCAACAACCTAGTCAATAACTTGAAGAAAACGGAAAAAGAAGGGTTCAAGGAACTGGGGCTGGTTTACTCGTTCGCGGGAATGAACGAAATGGCGCCCTACTTGAGCGTCCCCGCGTCAAGGGAAATCGAGGTATGGGAAGAGGCCGCTGAGCTGGCTGGGGAGTTTTACTATGACCCCGTGACGCTTTCGTTCCAAGACATGCATGCAATGAACAAGTTCCGGTTGAGTCAGATGGTGAGGGACTGGGTGAACGAGAAAAGCGAGGAATTCGTGCTTGAAAAATACGGGGTCGCGCCGGGAGTCCTTCACTCCAACTTGGAAAACCTGGACTGGCTCACTTACGCGGGAGTCGAAATCAGCAAGCTCTTGGAACTCGAAAAGGCGGCGCAGCACTGTGCCAGGTTGAGGCGCAGGATTAACTATGGAGTAAAAGAGGAACTGCTGGAGTTAGTTGCAGTAAAGAACATTGGAAGGGTGCGGGCGCGGAGGCTGTGGGGCAGCGGCATAAAGAACGTCTCCGGGTTGAAGAACGCGGGCCAGGTGGGAGTGGCTAAAGTCCTCGGGGAAGGCGTTGCCAAGGCAGTCTTTGACAAGTTCGAGCTAAAAAAAGACTGAACTATTGGAGTTGTTCCCTAAACAACTTCAAGGCCCCCGCAAGGTTTTCTACAACGAAGTCGGCTTCCCTTAACGCTTTCCTTGGAAAGGAGTGAGTGACGGCGATGACTGAAGCGCCGGCGGCCTTGGCTGACTTCACCCCGTTCACTGAGTCCTCCACGACAACGCACTCCCCTGGGCGGAGTCCGAGCCGCTCAAAGGCGGTCAAGTACGCTTCAGGGTGAGGCTTCCCAACTAAAACGTCCTCGCTTGTAACTATTGAAGCGAAGTACTTGTGCAGCTTGAATTTGTTGAAAACCGCTTTTTGCACTTCGCTAGAATTGGATGTTGCCAAAGCCATTTGACAGCGGGGCTTCAAGAAGTCAGCCAGCTCTACAAACCCTTCAAACAATTCCAGTTCCGGCGCCCTTTCAAGGAAGAACTCAAGCTTTTCATGCACCAAAGCGCTTGGGTCAAGGCTTGAGTTGTTTTTCCTTGCGACGTGCTCGAATATTTCCCTCGCCGTCCTTCCCTTGAAGGACTCAAAGTCTGAATCGTTCACGCTTAAGGCGTGGCGCGCGAACACGCGTTTTTCGCATTCAACGTCCAAGGCCTCGGAGTCAACTATGACTCCGTCCAAGTCGAACACCACTCCCTTCATTCAACTTACGTTTCCTGGAGTCAAATAAAAAACACCCAGCCATGGTTGGAACGGGGTTAAATTAATAAATGATTTCAGCAGATTGATTGCAAAAGGAAAAAGGTGGTTTTTGTTGTACGGAATGGACCCGAGGCAAATGGCAAAGATGCTCAAGCAGTTCGGGGTGAACACTGAAGAGTTAAAGGCCAAAAAAGTCACGATGGAACTTGGAGGCAAGACAGTCGTGTTCAATAACGCCCAAGTCTTCAAGATGAACGTCCAAGGCCAGACAATGTACCAAGTAATTCCTGGAACCGAAGCAGGAAACGGGGAAGAAAAAGGCGTTCCCGAAGAGGACGTCAAGCTGGTCTCGGAACAGTCCGGCGCTGGCGAGGAAAGGGCAAGGAAGGCCTTGGAAGAATTCAATGGAGACATCGCCAAAGCCATTGACTCGCTGTCGAAAAAGTGACGCGCTAGGACTGGAAGCATTCAAGGCCTTGGACTTTTCTTTCAGCCAACCCCGGACTTGGGTCTATTTGGCCCGAACAGGTCACTGCAACCAGTGAACCCGTGACTGCGTCGGGCAGCACTAAAATCGTGGAATTTTCGGGCGTTAACTCGAAGGAAACGCTTTCATCACCTTCCTGGACAAAGAGGAAGGGCTTGGGGAACGAGACAAGGGCAAAGCGTCTGAAAAACAAGCCCGAAACGTCTTGCGACAGGCTTTCGCTCAACTGAGAGGAAACGAGCCCAAAATCAGCCCCGGGCGCCAGTGTTACACGGCCGGCGTAGTAAACGCTGCCGCCTTGGCGCTGCAGCTGGGATTCAAGGCCTTTAACGCCGGCAACGCCTGAAACCAGCGAGTCCAGGGAGGTCTTTTGAAAAGAAGAAGTCTGCCCTTGGAACACGAACTCTCCGCCAAAGGACTCAATGAAGGCCTCGGCGCTTGCTTTAAAAGACTTAAGTGAAGTGTTTACTGAGTTGTCTTGCTGCGTTCCCTCAATTACCGCGTTGACTGGGTCGCTTGGCGCGACACCCGAGCCGAAAAAAAAGGACGCACTAGTGGCAAAGATTGACACAATCATTACGACCAGGAAAACCCAGGAATAGGCTTCCTTGCGTTTTTCCCTTTCAGTCCTTGGAACTGGAGTGAATTTCTTCATTTAAGAGCACCCTCGAAAAAAGCCACGCAAACAGCAAAGCAAAGCGTGCTGAATTATTCTTGTAAGGCAATGTTTAATAAAGGTGAGTGAGTGACGGAAGAAAAAAGCAGGGTACTGGAAATAAGCTACACTGGAAAACTGAAGGAAAGCAACAAGGTCTTTGACACGACCCAAGAGTCAGTAGCGAGGCAGGAAGGCCGTTACAGGGAAGGGATAACCTACGAGCCCGTCGTGGTCGTCACGGGCGCGAACCACGTCATTCCCGGGCTGGACAGGGCGCTAAGTGAAATGAGGGAAGGCGAGGAGCGCGAACTAACAATCGAGGCACGCGACGGCTTTGGCGAAAGGGACCCGAAAAAAGTCGTGATAACGCCGTTGCAGGAGTTCAGGAAGAGAAACATCAACCCCTACCCGGGAATGGTGATTGAAGCCGACAATTCCTACGCAAAGGTCCAAAGCGTTTCCGGCGGCCGGGTCAGGCTGGACTTCAACAACGAACTCGCGGGCAAGACGCTGCTGTACAGTGTCAAGGTGGAAAAAGAGTACGCTTCAAGGGAGGAAAAGGCCAAGGCCTTGTTCAAGCGCGCGTTCCCGTACGCCAAGCTCTCGGGCCAAAAGTTCGAGTTCACGGGCGGCGAAGTAACAATAGAGCTTTCGCGGGACGTCAGCGAAAAGCAGGCGGTCCAGTTAAGCAAGAAGATGTACACAGAGGAAGCGAAGGCGTTCGCGGGCATTGAGTCAGTGAAGTTCGTGGAAAGCTTTTCCCAGGGCGCGCGGGAAGAAAACGGGAAGCCGGGGCCGAAAAAAGCCAGGAAGAAAAGCGAGTGAGGGAAAAACCATGCGGGGCTTATCTTTTAAAAAGGGTAAGGTGAATAATATGCGTAGGGCTAAAGAGTTTCACCAACTAATTTTCCACTCAAAATTGGGACACGCTTATTGTTGAAGGTTTCAAACATGACGGATTTGGAGCACAAGGTAAAATCAAAGAGCACGGGCACGACCACTGTTGCGATTAGGGCAAGAGACGCGGTGGTGCTTGCGGCCGACCAGAAGGCCACTGAAGGGTACTTGGTTGCCGGCAAGGCAGTGAAAAAAATATTCAAGGTAAGCGACCGGATAGCGGTCACCATTGCGTGCTCGGTCGGGGACGCTGGGGTTTTGGTCAGGTTCCTCCAGGCAACCGCCAAGACTCACTTGCTTGAATACGGAGAGGAAATGGACACGGAGCAGCTGGCGACATTCCTTTCCACTGTCCTGAACAACTCGCGCTTTTACCCGTACTTCGTCCAGCTAATACTTGGCGGGTACGTAAAACAGCCAAAGCTGGTTGACATGGACATGGTCGGCGGCACAACCGAGCCGCAGGACTTCACGTCCTCCGGGTCGGGCAGCGTGTTCGCATACGGAGTGCTGGAAGACAATTACCACCACGACATTTCAAGGGACGAGGCGGTTTACTTGGCGGTGCGCGCGGTCAGGGCCGCAAGAGAAAGAGACATTGCCTCGGGCGGCGCCGGGATAACCGTTGTTGTGATTTCGAAGGACGGCTTCCAAGAACTAAGGGAAGAAGAAGTGAACTCTTACCTGGAAAAATTCAAGGCTGAACGGGCCAAGAAGTCAAAATAGACGCGCTCGTTTAAGAAAACCTTCAAGAGAAAGGCAAAACTTTTTCCCCCCAACAACACCGCCCTAGCCAGGAAAAGAAAATAGTTTGGTCAATTTTTTCTGAAAAAAAAGGAAAAGATCTAGAAAGCACTTACTTGTGAAAAGGGACAGAATGCCGGCTTACTTGGACGAACTGGAAAAACTGGTCAAAACAGTCATCCCCCAGCAGGCGGAAATCGCCAGCGTTGAGATGGAAGGCCCGGAAGTGGTCATTTACACCCGCAACCCAAGGCTCTTCTATGAAAACGACAAGCTTGTCGGAGAGCTCGCCGGGAGGCTGAAGAAAAAAGTAAAGATCCGAACGGACTCAACTTTGCTGAAGCCGCAGGCCGAGGCTGAAAAGATAATCAGGAGCATTGTCCCGGAAGAGGCCAAGATTACTGACGTCAAGTTCCTCGACTCCTTCAACATTGTGAACATTGAAGCGGTAAAGCTGGGCCTCGTCATTGGAAAAGGCGGCGGGACATTAAAGCAAATAATGCAGGACACGGGCTGGACGCCTGAGCTGTTGAGGGCACCGCTAAAACCCTCGCCCGTGCTGCAGGGAATAAGGCACCACTTGTGGAAAAGCGCCGCGGAAAGAAAGCGGATACTGAAGCACGTCGCGGAAAAAATCCACCAAGAGCCAAAGAAAAAGAACTGGTTCAAGCTTAACTGCCTCGGCGCCTTCCGCGAAGTCGGCAGAAGCGCCATGCTCCTGGAGACCGCAAACTCAAAAATACTAATGGACTGCGGCGTGAACGTCGCCAGAAGCGAGCCCGACGAGACCTTCCCGAGGTTTGACACGCTGGACTTTCCGATAACGGAAATTGACGCAATCATAATCTCGCACGCGCACATGGACCACGCGGGATTCCTTCCATACCTGTACGCCATGGGCTGCAAGGCCCCGGTGTACTGCACGGAGCCAACGCGCGACTTGATGGCGTTGCTGCAGTTGGACTACATTGAAGTCTTGGCCCGCGAAGGCAAGACTCCGCCGTACTCCGAGCGCGACATCCGGCAAACCATTAAGTACTGCATTCCGCGCAAGTACGAGGAAGTCACGGACATAACGTGCGACTTGCGGATGACTCTCTACGACGCGGGCCACATTCTCGGGTCGTCGTCAGCGCACATACACGAAGGCAACGGCCAGTTCAACCTTGTTTACACTGGGGACATAAAGTACGGCTTCACGCGGCTCTTCAACCCTGCGCAAAACAACTTCCCGCGCGTTGAAGGAGTAATAATCGAGAGCACTTACGGGGGGGGCCTTGACGACAACATGCCCTCGCGCAAGGAATGCGAGCAAAAACTGCTCACCATAATAAACAGGACCATTGAACGCAACGGCAGCGTCCTCATCCCAAGCTTTGGAGTGGGCAGGGGCGAGGAAATAATGCTTGTAATAGAACAGCTGTACAACGAAGGACGGCTTGGGAAAAAGGCACAGGTGTGGATTGACGGGATGGTAAAACAGGCAGCCGCAATTCACACTGCTTACCCTGACTACTTGAAGGCAAACATCCGAAAGCGGACATTGAGGAACGACTCGCCCTTCATTTCCGAAATCTTCAAGTCAATGGAAGACGTGAAAGACCGGGACGAGATAATAAAGGCCGGCGGCTCCGTGATAATAGCGCCTTCCGGAATGCTCACCGGCGGTCCTTCGCTGGAGTACTTCAAGAAAATGGCCGAAGACGAGAAAAACGCCATTGTCTTCGTGGGATGGCAGGGCGAGGGCGCGCTAGGGAGGCGCGTCCAAAACGGGTTGAAGGAACTCCAGACAACTGACTCACAGGGAAAGATCAAGAGCCTGAAGATAAACATGCACGTTGACTCAATTCACGGCTTCTCCGGGCACTCGGACCGCCGAGAGCTCATTAGCTACTTGAGCAGGCTGAGCCAAAACGGCCTAAAAAGGGTGTTCGTGAACCACGGCGAGGAAAAAAACGCCCACAACTTCGCCGGCCTGATTTCCAAAATGCTCAAGGTAGAGGCTTACGCCCCGAGGGTAATGGACACTTTGAGGCTGGCCTAGCCTCCAGCAAAAAGGCAATCGCAAGCCGAAAAGGCGGAAGTCTTTGCTTTAAAAGACTTTACGCGCAATTAATAGGAAAAGCGTTTTCATTACCCCAAAAGAACGCGGTGCCCTTTGATGGTTTCTGGCAGGAAAAAGACTCCAAGAAAGGAAAAGCGCGCGGGCATCCCAAAAAAAACAAAAAGCAAGACCCGCCCGGCCGCTGCCAAAAGGCCGGTAAAGGCGTTCAAGACTGTTTCTCAGGAAGCCATTCAACAGCTTTCCACTGCCGAAAGGTCCAGGCTGGTGGAGTTAATGCGCCAGCCAATGGTAAGGGATTACCTGACGCTGTCAGGCGGCCACGACGCGATTCCGTTGCTGGAAGTAATGATGGAATTCGAAAACGGCGAGGTTGACACTGTCCTCGCGAACAAGCTAGACATGAAAGTCACCGTGGTCAGGACGCTGCTCAACAGGCTGCACTACAAGGGCATAGTGGAGTACACCAGGACAAAGGACGAAGAAATAGGGTGGTACACTTACAAGTGGAACGTGCGCAAGAACGAAATAGTGGGCGAGCTGGCGTCGCGCGTGAAGGAAGAACTTGAAAAGCAAAAAGAAAAGCTGGGGGTGTCGGAAAACCACTTGGTTTTCAGCTGCCCGGCGAGGTGCCACAAGGTGGTTTTCGAGATTGCGGCCGAATACAAGTTCAGGTGCCCTGACTGCACTGAGGAAATGACCGCGCTGGACAACGAAGAGGAAACGATTGAAGCGAGGAAAAAAGTCACCGAGCTGGAGACGCAGCTGGAGCGATTGCAGGGAATAACGGGCTAGCAAGAAAAAGGTAAAAAATGCGCATTCTCCTAACCGGGGGTCCGGCCGCCGGCAAAACAGAAGTAGCAAGACTGCTTGCCGCGATTCTCTCATACAAAACCGTAAGCGAGAAAGACTACTGCAGGCAGAAAAAAATCGGGACGTCCCACGACGGCGAACTCGTTGTCGACCCAAAAGAGTTGGAGAAAAGCCTGTCCAAGGACTTGAAGGGCGTGAAGGACGTCATACTAGAGGGCCACATGCTGTCCAACGTGAAGCTGGACCTGGACTACGTTTTCATCCTGAGGACTTCCATCAGGGAACTGGAAAAGAGGCTGAGCAAGAGGTTTTACTCGGACAAGAAAATCTGGGACAACGTCATAGTAGAAGGCATTGACTACTGCCGCGAGTGCTGCTTCCTGAACTACGAGGAGAAAAAGATAATAGAAATAGACACAACTGGAAAGACTCCGAGGGAGGTCGCGGAACGCATTGCAGGCATTGTCTCCAACAAGTCCAAGGGTGGGGGCGACAAGGTCAACTGGGGCAAGCAAATGGGCGACTACTTGGTGAAAAACCCGCCAAGGGAAGCCTGAAAAGCGTGGTTTTTCCAATGAAGGCGTCCTTGTTTTTGATGCTTGCCTTGCTTCCAGGCATCGCGTTTTCTCAGGCCGTGACTGAAAACACCTTCAAAGAGCTGGGCGTGGCGAGCCTTTCCTTCAACAACCCGGGGGTAAAACGCGCGTCCTTTACATTTTTCTCGCAGGAAGGCGGGGGGGACCTGTTCTTGACTCTGAACCTGAAGAGCTCGGGAAAGGCGGTCTTGAAAGTGATCGTGAACGAGTTCTTTGAAGAGCTTGCGGGAACGCAGTTAAACGGCACCACTAAGGTGTTCATTCCCAGGGAATTCTTCAAGGCAGAAAACCAAGTGACACTGCTGGCGTCGCTCGAGGGCGAGGCAGAAATAACAATATCGGACTCTTCAAAGATCGGGGCGTACCTGGCGCCAGTAGTGCACGTCTCCCAAGAACTGGAAAAGGCTTACCTGACAGAGGGCGAGGCAACGCGTTACTTCATTGACTTGAAAAACAATGGCTCGTCCAAGGCTTCACTGCTGGTGAGCGAGGACGTTTCAACAATAAAGGACTTTGTTGCATTCCTTTCAGGCGGGGGCCCGAAAAGCATTGAACTCGCCCCCGGCGAGGGGAAACGGCTCGAGTACGGAGTACTGGCGCTGAAGTCTTCTATTTTTTCCTTCCCCAACCCAGTTGTGTCGGTTTCCGAGAGCACTGGCTACTCGCGCGTCGTGATGGAAAAGCCTTACAGCCAGCAGCTGACAATTTTCCCGGCAACCCCCACGCTGCTTGCGAAAATCGTCGTGGAAAAAACTGTATTGGAGAGGAATGAAACTACCAAGGCCGGCGTGGAAGTCACAAACAACGGGGCGCTGGAATTAAGGGACGTTGCGGTCTTCCTGTCCAGCGGAAGCAACACTTCCATCGAGCCAAGTGAAAACTTCATCGGGGCGCTCAGGCCCGGCGAAAAAGCAGTGGCTTCCTTTACCTTGACCGCCAGCAACTACGGCGACTCGTCAATAAAATGCGAGGCAAACCACTCAATTGGCGCCAAGACATTCGCGCAGGAATGCGGCACCCTCCAGGTGTTCATTGAAAAACCGGACGTCTTGAACCCGCTTTCCTACGCAAGCCTGGCGTTCGTGGCATTCGCCGTGCTATCAATACTGGCCATAAAGGTTTACGTCCCAAAAAGCGAGAAAAACGTTGAAGCGCACGCCTTGGAGGAAAAGGCAAGCGTTTGGGCCAGGAACAAGCGGAGGCAAAGCGAGCCAAGCGAGTTAGGGAAGGGCTAGATTGAAGGAGTCGATTCCCCTTCCAAGAAACTCGCGTTCTTTTCAAGCGCCTTTTTCAGGCTGGCGGAGTAAAACTTTTCACTCCTGGAAAAGTCCTCCAAACCCAAGAAAAACCACCCCTTCCTTGGGTACTTCCACGCAACGACGAGTTCTGCGTCGGCCCTAAAAGCCCACTCAATCAAGTCCGACATTTGCTGGGAAGGCACGCTTAGGGTAGTTGAATTCCTGGCCTTGCACTCTATTGCCAGCTTTTTCCCTTTCTTCAATGCAATCAAGTCCGGCGAGTTCAACGGGTTGACGCCCGAGCCCGCGGCGCGCACGACCGCGTAGCCGGCGTTCCACAGCCTCTGCATTAGCTCCCGTTCGGCGTTTGAGCCCTTCTTGTAAGTCTGCACCACTGGAAAAAACCACCCAAGCAAAAGGCGCTTGGAACTGCATTGTTCGTTAAACAACGAACAAGCCTTAATGTAATCAACGACAAAAGTATTAAAAGAAGGTTTAGAGCATTTAGTTGCTAAGCCCTTAAAACGCGCGCTCGGGAAAAAAGGCAAAATGCCTTGAGCGAGCCGCAGAGGGTGCTTAGATTCAACTATAAAAAAAGGAAAAGGAATCAACTGCAAAGAGAATCAAGCTGAGCCAATGAATCCTTTCACTTAAAAAAAGAGGGGGCGCAAGGCATTAACACTTCAACGTTTGAACTAAGGGTCACTACTAACGCCAAAAAGTTCGCGGTAGTGGGCTTCGACGAGGCGGCGAAGACGTTAAAGGTCAAAACAAGGAGCCCCCCAGTGAAGGGCAAGGCTAACAAGGAAATCGAGGAAGAATTAAGCGCGTTGACGGAGTCCAGGGCCGAAATAGTGAAAGGCGAGAAAGCCAAGAAAAAGCAAGTCCGGTTCTCGCTTGGCCCTGGGGAAGCAGTGAACGCGTTGCGCCTCGCCTTGGAAAAGAACTGATTCTCTCAGCAGTCCCTTTTCAATAGTTAAAAAAAAGGGGGATTGCAATGGCAAAGACTTACATTGACACAGTAAAGTACATAGTTACAGCTAATTTTTCCATTGACGGGCTGGTTGAAAAGCCGGACATCATTGGCGCAATCTTCGGGCAGACCGAGGGCTTGATAGGCAACGACTTAGAGCTCAGGGAGCTGCAGAAAAACGGGAAAATTGGGAGAATAGAAGTAGACCTCGAGGCAAAAGGCGGAAAGACTTCCGGGAAAATAATCATTCCAAGCAGCCTGGACCGCGTTGAAACCGTGATACTGGCGTCAGCCGTTGAAGTCGTGGACAAAGTGGGCCCGTGCGCCGCCACGATTGCAGTTGAAAAAGTAGAAGACACGCGTTCCGCCAAAAGAAAGCAAATAATCGACCGCGCCAAGGACTTGCTGCAGAGAATGCTGTCAAGCGACGTCCCGGAAAGCCAGGAACTCACTGACGCGGTCCTCTCCCAGGTCAGGCAAGCGGAAGCCGGGACTTACGGCGCGGACCAGCTGCCCTGCGGGCCGGACGTTGAAAGTTCGCAAAACCTCATAGTGGTGGAAGGGCGCGCGGACGTGCTTAACCTGTTGATGCACGGCATAAAAAACGTCATCTCAACAGGCGGGGCAAAAGTCCCGCGCACTCTCGTGGAACTCGCCAAGACGAAGTCGTTGACCGCCTTCGTGGACGGCGACCGCGGCGGCGACATAATACTGAGGGGCTTGCAGGAACAGCTGAAGCTGGAGTTCATTACGCGCGCGCCTGACGGAAAGGAAGTGGAAGAGCTTACTGGAAAGGAAATACTGCAGGCGCTTAGGAGGAAAAACGCGCCGGACAACCGCAACAATC
>DATDTB010000058.1:0-2154 GCA_035291025.1 archaeon | reverse complement strand
CACGGACACTGCGTCAGTGCGCGTCCACGTCACCCCGCCGGGAGCGGACACAGGAATAATACTACCCGCGATTGGCTTTGACGCCATGACGGCGGTGCAAGTAGTGCTGTTATTCCTGGCCGTGGCGTCTTACCTGTTTTTCAAGAACTTGAAACGCGTCAAGCCGCCGCGGAAGCCAAAACCCCGCCCCAAGCCCTCGCGAACCCGCAAGTCTGGACCGCGGCGCGGGAAAAAACGCTTATAACACTTGCCTTTGTTTTGCAGTCCGGAACCGCTTTCCCGATTTCGTGCGGGAGTTCGGCTGGGAAAAACCGCGGCTTGTGTAAGCCTTTAAAAGCCTTTTCACGCTATTCACTTTGGTTTGATTGGAGTGATTTGAATGAATTCAAGTGAAAAGATTCGGACTGTGAAGCTGGGCGAGCGGGGCCAGCTGGTCATACCCGAAGACATCAGGAAGGACTTGAATATTAGGGGGAATTCGACGCTTGTCTTGATCGAGAGACGGGGAGAGCTTATCGTAAGGAAAGAAGAACAAGTGCTGAGGGAAATCGATGAAGACGCGTCCTGGGAAGCCTTGGCGCTTGAAGGCTTGAAGAACGCGTGGAGCAAAGAAGACGAGGCTTGGGAAAAGCTTTACAAGGAAGGCAAAATATGACTGCCGTGCAGCAGCAGGATCTTGTCTTGGCAAGCTTTCCCTTTTCCGGTGCCGAAGGCGGAAAAATACGCCCCGCCGTAATAATTTCCCGGAGCGAATACAACGCGTCGAGCAAAGACGTCTTGCTGTGCGCCCTGACTTCCAACCCTGAAGCCAAGCCTTTCAGTTTGCCGGTTTCAAGAGAAAACCTGTCCGAAGGCGCGCTGGCGCTAAAGAGCCGTATCAGGGTTGACAAAATAGCAAGCGTGGACAAGTCGCGCTTGATTAAAAAGTTCGCGCGCCTAGACGACAGGACTTTCGACGCCTTGACTGGAAAGCTTTTCGATTTGGTGAGAAGAATGCAAGGGAAATAAATTTTTCAAGTCACTGGTTTTCAAAATGGTCCAAAGCTATTACACGTTGTTCGAGGTGCAGGGCATAAAGGTCAACCTGCACATTACCTTCATTGCCTTGTTTGCCTTGCTGGCCTTGTACGGCGCCCTCGCCAAGGGCCCGTTGTACGCGGCCTCCATTGTATTGTTCATTGTCGTCTTGTTCGGCACGGTTTTCCTGCACGAACTCAGCCACGCCTTAGTGGCACGCCATGAACGCATCAGGGTTGACAGCATCAACTTATTGCCCATAGGCGGGATTGCCTCGATTCATGCAACTTCAATGACCCCGAAAAACGAGTTCAAGATGGCCATTGCCGGGCCGTTGTTCAACATATTCGTGTGCCTCCTAATCGCGTTCCTGGAAGTGTTCACTCCGTTAAGCGTCCCGCTCCCCCCGCCGGGCGCCGCAGTGGGGGACATTTTTGACTTGTTCCAGCTCTATCCAATGTACACGTTGTTCCTGGTCAACTTCACCTTGGCGGCGTTCAACTTGCTCATCCCAGCCATCCCAATGGACGGCGGCAGGGTATTGAGGGCGCTTTTGGCCATGTGGCTCGGCTTCTATCGCGCCACCCTAATTTCCGCGCGCCTCAGCAAAATCCTCGCCTTCGGCTTGTTCCTGTGGGGCGTTTCAATCCTCTCGCCGTTCCTCCCAATAATTGCCTTTTTCGTGTACATGGGCGCGCGCTCCGAGGAAGAGTCTGCGCTCATTGAAAACATCCTTTCACGCGTCCCGCTTTCGCGCGTGCTGGAAAAAAAGCCCTTCAAGTTGAACAGTTCAACGACCGTGAAGGCCGCGCTTTCCCGCATGAACGCGGAAAACGCGACGTCTGTCTTGGTGGTGGCGCGGGACCACTTTAGGGTGGCGCAAATAGAGGACGTCGTGGAGGCGGTGAAAAAGGACGCCTCGCGGGAACTGGAAAGGGCATCGGTCAAGGCCCCCCACGTTTCAAGCAAGGACGACTGCGCCGCGGCGTACAAGCAGTTCCTTGCCGTGACGTATGACTTGCTGCCTGTTTCCGGCAACGGGAAACTTGAAGGCGTGGTGTTGCGGCGCGACCTGGAAACGCTTTACAGGCTCCGTTCGGCGGAAAAGGTTTTAAAGCAGTGACTGCATCTTTTTCC
>DATDTB010000057.1:0-13540 GCA_035291025.1 archaeon | reverse complement strand
GGTCGGCTGACCTTAGCCTGTAAAGTGCAAGCGCGGCTATTGCCAGTGAAGTCAGGAAAAAGAACGCTGACTCAAGGGTTTGCGCGAAAACGTCTTGGACGCCGAAGTACTCCGTCACTGTGAGGAAGAGGAACTCGAAGAACAAGATTAACAGGATGAGGGTGAACTGGAAGTCAAAGGTCCGCGGGTACAGGCCGACGAACTTGTTGATTGACTTGAAGTTTGCGTAAATGAAGACGAGGAACGCGACGAAAAGCAGCGTTGCCTGGTACGGCACGACTGGAGATATCAATCCGGCCATTTTTTCACTCGCCTCCCCCGACTGCCCTGGAAAGTGCTAACGCAAGAAACAGCAACGCGATGGACGTCCTCGCGGTTTCCGAGACTATTCCGCCGAGCCCGAACCACTTGTGCACGCCGAGCCAGAACCCGCCGAAGAAAATCAAGGCAATGCAGAGCATTGACAAGAACCCCTTGCGCCCGGCGAACTTCAGGGACGCTAACAAGTACACTGCAAACAACGACAAGTACACCACGGATCCGGCGATGTAGAAAGGGTCAGCCATGCAAGCAAGCCTCACGAGTACCCGAAGAAGTCCTTCGGCACTGCTTCCTTGTCAGGCACGACGAAGTCCTCGAATGAAGACTTAATTACTTTAATGAACTCGAACGCGACAACCAACACAGCAATGGTCAAAAGCAAGCCGGCCAAGTCCAGCCAGAAGGAGATGTGGAAAAAGTCAACGGTGACGAGCAGAAAGAGCCAAATGAAAACCAGGGAATGCATGACTCCCAGGAGGCTTGTCACAATGAAAAGGGATTCAAGGTAGCGCCTTGCCTGGCCCTGGGACCTTTGAATCAACGGCAGCAGCCTGCCCGCAAAGTAAGAATAAAGCCCGACCACGACAACCAAGCCCACGACCGACAAGGCCAGGGTTACGGAGTTGGCTAGCGCTGAAGCCATGAAAACTCCTCAAAGCACTTCTGCGCCGAATCCAACAGCTTCAAGCCAAGGAAAAAAAGCAAAACCGACAACAAAATCGAGACCACCAATAACACAACGCTAACGTAATCTGAAGAGTCGCGCTCGCCTAAAAAGCCGTGGTAAAGGCGGGACAGGAAAAACAACACGTTCAACGCGCCAACGGTGAGCGAGGCCTTCAGCAACGCGTTGAAGTGCTCCGCCAGGACTCCCCTGGTTTTGCGCAGCTGCTTGAAGACCTCGAAGTTGTACGCGGTGTTTGAAGCCACCGCGAAGAAAAACCCTGCGAGCAAGACCATTAACTGGAACGCCGAATACAATACCATTTCCCTTACCTTTTTCCCCCAAAAAAAAATGAAAAATGAAATTCCAAAAAAAACAAAAGAGCCAAGCGGGCAAAAAAGAAGCGGTCAACGCCTTTTAAGTTTTCGCCTCACCCGCTTTCCAATGAAAAGCCCCCGAATGAATGCAAACAGCAAAAACGCTGAAAATACCAGCAGCGCGCTTTCAGCCGAAAACCCGGGAGCTGCGACCGTTGCCTGGTCAACGCCGGAGCCAAAGGCGACTGTTACCAAAACAGAGGCTGTGTCCTGCAAGCCGTTGTTGTCCCTCACGCGCAACCTAAGGACGTGCTCACCCAAGGGCAAGGCGCGCGTTATCTTGCCCTGGCCGCCCAACGGGGCGCTGCAGCCGTTCACGTCACACCCAAAGCCTGACATGGTTGAAAGGTCGCAAGAGTTCCAGTCAATCGTGAAGTTGCCGTCGTTGTCCAATGAATTAAAGTCCCACTCGAACCTGCAAATCCCGCGGGTAGTGCCGTTGTCGTTGTCGGGGTCGAACGAATTCGATGGGTCCAGGGTGACGTTGGCGTCGCTGCCGCCCGTCCTCACTACTTGGTCGTTGCCCGCGTCCGCGAAAGGCAAGCTGCCCGCGGGTGAAAGCACGAATTCCAGGGGCGCGTTCGATACCACTGTGACGTTGACGTCCTTGAACATGTAATTCGTGTCAGCGAAGAACAACCCTTGCTTCCTCACGTGCACGACGAAGTTCTGGTCCTTAGTGCCCTTGTTGAAGTCCACTCGCGCCAAGCCGTTGCCCGAGGAGTCAGTGCACGCCGCGCACGACCACATTAGCTCTCCAACAGAGTTGAAGACATTAATGTCGGCGCCGCTCACACCGGAATCGTTTTGGTTCTTCACAGTTATCGGGAAAAAGCGCACGAGCTTTGCACCCGTGTCAAAGAACACTGACTCCAAGGGCAGTGAGGAAGTGCGCACGTAGCCCGAAATGACGGCAACCGTTGTAGAGCCGTTGACGTCCAAGAGGCCCTTGAGGGTGCAATGCTTCGTGATATTGGGGCAGTTCAAGTCCGCCGTACCCAATAGGTGGAGGTTGTTCAAGTCGGTGCTGTAAGCCCACGTCCTCGTCTCAGTCTTTAAGTAAATCCTTGCAGTCGAGAGGTTGGCGCTGTCCAAGTTGTTGTCCGTGCCCGATTCGATGTTGAAGTCAAAGCGGAAACTCGAGCCAGCGTTGACGTCGACCCGCGAGCCTCGCATCTTGAATGGGTTAGTGCCGGCGGCTTTCACGAAAAAGTTGCCGTCATTGGCCTGGCGGAACACCCAATTAGAGTCAAGCATCGTCATGCCGCCCGCGCTCGAGGTCGCGACGGGCCCGTTCAAGTCAATGCCGTTCTTGTCGCACACGTCCGCTTCCTGCACGTTCCACGTACCGCTTGCCGGCGCCCTGCACCCAGTTGAGAGAATCGTGAGCACTTTCCCAGCAAGGTTGTCGCCTGGGTTGTAGTCATTCAAGTCATTCACGGGGTCTATTTGCACCACCACGTTGACGTCAGATGACTCCGTCACGGTCCAGGCGAGGACTGCGCTGGCGTTCGACTGCTTGGCTACCTGCAAAGTCGTGTGCCCAAGCAAGTTGGAAGCCGAAACGGAACTCTTGTAAAAAGCGACGTTGACGTCGTTGGCGTCGGAAATAACCGAGCTGTTCCTGATGACTGCCGTGACTTCGATGGCTTGCCCGTTGCTTGCCGGGTTGGCCGAAAACGAAATGTCGGCTTCCGTGACGGCCAAGTTGAAGTCGCCCACGTTGACGTCAACCAAGGCGTTCTTCGTGGAAAGCGAGTCGCCTGACGTTCCAGTCACGCTGTTCACGTCAGCAGTGATGCGCATTACCTTGAAGCCCGACGTCTTCGTGGCGTCGAGTTCCTTGCGGCAAATGCTCGCAGTCGAGTTCCAGTCCATTGAAAGGCTTTGGTTGCCGTCGCTCAAGCTCAAAGTGCACGTTATCCCGACGGCGTTGATGTCGTTGTAAAAGTTCACGTCAACGCGCATGCGCTGGTTCAAGTCGAAAATGAACGACTTCTGCCAGCCGCTGGTGGTGCGCTTGTACGTCGTAATGCTGTAAATCACGGGCTTGACGTTGACGTCCCTGACGCTCGTCCTAGTGTTGTTGTCCGAGCCGTGGTTGTAAGTTACATCCAAGCGCCAGCGTCCCGGCGGGGTTTTGGGCTTGAGGTTTTGGTCGTGGAAAAAGAAGCCGTTGGCGTCAATGGTCTTGACGAATGTTGTTTCTACGTGGCCGTTGGGGTGATAGAAGCGGATGTTTGCATCGCTGCTGGCGTTCAAGTCGTAGTCGTTGAAGTCAGCGCCGTTCAAGTAAGCTATTTCGCCGTAGGCAATGAAGTTCGAGTTCGCGTCGCTGACGTTGTTGACGTCTCTAATGGAGGGGTTGTAGGGGTTGGTTGAGCCTTCGATCGTGAAGTTCTGCGTCCACTTCAAGGTGGTCTGCTTGAAGCGGTGGTAAACGTTTATGTCGTCAGCGCCGCTGTCGGGGTCAGTGAACCCGGCTCTCACGCGGTAAAATGAAATGTTGCCGTCGCGCGGCAGGTTCACGTCCCAGTTCAAGTCATTGGTTTGAGTGCCGTTCGCTGGAAAAGTTAAATTCGCAGTAAAACTGGAAACGTTGGTCCAATCGCCCGCCGTGTTTATTCCAGGGTTTGCCGCCGTTGAAACGTCAAAAAACAGGGTGCCATTGAAGGCGGTTGTTGCAATGACGCTGTGCGCGCCGCTTGACGTCCCGTTGACGTCAATGCTTAGCTTGGAGCCTGGGTCGGCGTTGTTGTCAATTATGGAAATTTGCAGCGTGTCCGTTATTGTTTCAGGGACCGCCACGGAGTCCGCGTCCCTGAAGTTGTCATTGCCTGCCAAGCCGTCGCCTGAAGTGTACTTGGCGGTGCCGCTGATCCCTGCCAAGCCGTTGGAGCCCACGGCGGACTGCGTGTTAGAGGTCACGCTGGAATAGGACACGCGCCTCGGTTGGTGTATTGCCGTCGGGTCCAGCGCGTCAATCAACGCGTCGTCAACGGACTTGTTGTCCCCGCTGGCAGTGCTTTGGCTGTTCACGGTTAGGTCAACGTTGATTATTATCTGGCCCGTGTGGCTCGGGAAGTTAGTGTCAAGCCGGCACGTCTTTGCCGCGGCGTTGGCGGTCATTGAAATATTGGAACAGCCGGCGTTAGTGCCCCTGCACAAGTTTCCGAGCGCGCTGCCCGAAGAGTTCAAGAAGTCAACGTTGCACGAAACCGTGGCGCCAGTGAGGTCGTTGAAGATGTTGACGTCGAGGCGCAGGGGCCGGTTCATGTCGTCCCTCGTGCCCAAGACGTTTTGGTCAGACGAGTTGCGGGTGTATGTGGCAATCCTTTCAATGACTGGCTTGACAGTAAAGGTCCTCGTACCCAGTATGGTGTCGCTTTCATGCCCATAGTTCGCGTCAACAGTCCACGTGCCAGGAAGGGTGTACGCGGGCAAGTTGAAGTCGACGCGCATGAACCCATTGCGGTCGGCGAGGATGCGCTGCGATTGTACAACCGTGCCGCCAGGGTCCTCGAGGTTCACGTCAAAGTTTTCGTCCACGCCTAGCTTGTTGTAGTCGTTTACGTCCGCGCCGTTCAAGTAACCAACTTCCATTCGCAAGATGACGCGCGAGTTCGAGTCAACCTTGGAAGCGTTGTAGTCAGAGTTCTGCGAAGTCAGCGACTGCACGGCCTTGAGCGAGCTTTGCCTGAAGCGGTGGTAAACATTTATGTCATCAGTGGACGCGCCCGGGTCCTTGTAACCCGCGCGCACCCTGTACCAGACAATGTTGCCGTCGCGCGGCAGGTTCACGTCCCAATTCAAGTCATCCGTCAAGGTCTTGTTAGCGCCAAAGGTGAGGTTGGCGCTCAAGGTGGAAAAGTTAGTCCAGTCCACTGCGGTGTTAATTCCAGGGTTCGGCAAAGTTGAAACATCCAGGAAAAGCGTCCCGGTTACAGTCATAGGATTAAGAACGTCATGAGCGCCGCTGGCTGACATGTTGACGTCAACCTTTAACTCAGAACCCGGGTCGGCGTTGTTGTCAATTATTGAAACCCGCAAAGTGTCAGTAATGGTTTCCGGAATTTCAACGGAGTCCGCGTCCCTGAAGTTGTCCGGCGAACCCAAGCCGTCCCCTGAAGTGTAGCCGGCGTTGCCCGTATGGCTCGCCTTGCCATCGGAGCCGCTTCCTAAAGTGGTGTCAACTGTGGGAGTGAACAACGGCGTGGAAGGCTGGTAGGAGGCGGCGCCGGAAAACGCGGGGAAAAAAATGGCAAGCAAGAGAAAAAGTGAAAGAAAACAAGCCTTGTCACGCGTCATTGTTCCACTCCAGCCAGTTCGCCAGTGAACGCGTCAACCTTGACTTTTTTCCTGCCCCTCGGCGTTGCGATGACTGCCTCGAATGAAGGAAGATAGACGACGCGGTTTTCGTGGAACTTGAGTTTTTCGCCGAAGACGCGTTCCATCAAGGAGTAAACGGTTTCGTGGTCCACGCGCGGCAAGCGCAGCGAGTCCTCAGGCAGCCCGGCTGCCTCTATTTTTATCTTCTGCATGCTCGAAAGTATTTGCTCGGAGCCGTTCTTCGGCAAGTCCAGCTCGGCAGTGAACTTGTACGCGTGCGGCTTGTGCGACTTGTCCACTTGCACGAGTTTCTTTCCCTCCAGCGCGGCGAGGCGCGACCGCACTATCGCCGGTCCCAGTCCCGTGCCGCCCTGGATTTGCTCAACGGACGCGCGGCCCTTCCGTTTCATGAAAGAGAGAATGCGGACGGCGTGCGAGTCCAAGTCCGCCAGGCTCGCGAGCCCCCGCGAGTAGACAAGGCCGTGGCGCGGCGTGAAGTGCGAAAACTCTATTTTGTCCAAGTCCACGAACGCCGTGCGTTTTTTCTGCTCTCCCTCCAGTGAGTAGGAAACTTCCAGGACGGGAACGTAGTAAGCGTTGAAGGCGAAAAGAGTTTCTTCCTCGCCAACCAACCCAAACAGCTTTTTCTTGAGCCGTTTTTCGACTAGGCCGCGGGCCGCGGCAGCGTCAAGGGCGGGCTTGAAGCAGGGCTCCATTGCAGTGACTGCCTTTTTTTCTTCCCCCGCCCCAACGGCTTCGGGTTCGCCGGCGAGCGCAGTTTCTTCCAACGCCTGAGCTGACGGCGCGGGGGCTTCAAGGCCTTCCTTTGAGAGTTCCCTTTCCCCGACAACAAAGCCCTGCGTTTCCAGGAACGCCAAGAGGTCGTCAAACAAAATTTTGAGCTTGTACCTGTGGTTGAACGTGTCCAATAGCTCCTTGACTTTGGTCAATGGAATGGAAGAGTTTTCGCGCAAGTCGTTTTCCAGTATTCGCGAGACGAGGCTGAGGACTTGGTCGGGCTTGACTGAGTCAAGCATTTCCAACGTCTTCGTTTCACGGCCCTCGTGCTGGCTCGTGCGCGGGCGCACGCGCATCAGGAACGTTCTCGAAGTCTCTTCGCGCCTGTCGCCCAGCAACGCGTACCCGATTGGGAGCGCCTTGAAAATCGCGGAATTCATGTACTCGGCGGGCATTATGCTCGGCATGCGTTTTGCAACGGCCTTGATGTCGTCGCCGAAGATGAGCTTGTGGGAAATCATGACGTCAACCTGCGAAAGGACTTGGGCGTCAATGGCGCCTGGTTGTTGAGTGGCGAAAACGAGGGAACACCCGGGCCTACGGCCCTGCTTCACGTATTCAATGAGCGCAGTGCTCGCGGCGGTTTTCACGTTGCCGCCCGGAATCAACGTGTGCGCCTCGTCAATCAAGAGCCACGTGGGCGGAATCTCGGTTTCAAGGAAGGACTCGACGCTGGCCTCGTCCAAGCGCGACAAAGCCTCGGAGCGCGTGTAAACCTTCCGCGCCGTCAGTAGGCGCCGGGCAAGTATTCCAATTACCAGCGAGGAAACATTTTCTTCCAGGAAACTGATGTCCAGGACGGAAACCTGGCCAGGGCGCGAGAGCTGCGCCAAAGGCGTTCCCTCGGCGCTGAACACGCCCCACGACTTCGCCGCGTCCAACCGGGACACGAGGGCGCGGATTGAGTCCTTCTTGAAGCCGCGCTCCATTGACGTAATCTCTGAATCAGTTTCAAGGCACTGGATCAAGTCGTCAAGCGAGTAGTGCTTTTTCGCCGCGACGCTTTTCCCGTCATGCGAGGCATACCCGGTTTTCACCTTGGACAGGGCCTTCTCCAAAAGCAGTCCGGCAGGCGAAAAGCGTTCCAAGTCAAAGGTCAGGCACCAGTCATCAGTTGTGAGAAGCGCTGGCGCGACAGTGAAAAAGGCGTCAAAAGTGTCAGGGTGCGCCTGCGCCTTCGCGCCCTCTGGGATGAAGACCTTCAAGTTCTCGAGGCCCTTGGGAACGAGGCCCCAGTCAGCCAGGGCCTCTATTTCCTTCTTGTCCTTGTTGGGTTTCTTCATGCTCCAATAAATGCCGATTGGGTCAACTACGACGATGCCGACGTTTGAGTTATTCGAGGCAAGGTCTTCGACGAGCACTCCCATAGTGTAAGACTTGCCGACGCCGCGGGCGCCGCAAATGAAGACCACGTGCGGCGACAATGTGTCCATGAAGAGCTTGCGGTCGCCGAAGTCCTTGTCCGCAACTCGTCCAAGGAACACTGAAGCCTCGAAGCCGAAGTCCTTGAAGTCGTTCTTTTTCCTGCCAACGAAGGAGCTTTGCTCAGACGCCGAGTCAGACTCGACGCTCAACAATCCCAGCGGCGTCTTTACGGCCATCTCAAGGACCTTGCCTTTTTCGCCCGAGTCATTAGGGGCGTCAAGCTCGCTGGAGTCAGTTTCCTTCCTTTTCGCCATCGCCTCCACTGAAATAGGAACAGCTTAAGAACATTTACGTTAAATTATACATAACTGGGTTTTTCCAGGAAAAAAGCGTCAAGCGCGGAAAAAGAACTCGCCTATTCGGCGGCGCTTCTGCGCGATTTCCCTCTCAAGCGCTTCCGCACCCTTCAAGTCCCCTTTCTCGCGAAGCACTTCAACTGCGGTCTTCAAGGCGCTTATTTCGCTTTCCAGCACGCGGAGTGTCACGCGCGTGCGCGGCTTCCTTGAAAGTTTTTCCTCGACTGGCGCAAAGTTGTGGCGCGCGTCCCTCAAGGACAACCCCGAGCGCTCGGCGCTTTCAGTGAACTGCCTCAAGAGCGCGGGCGAGACTTCAAGGCGCGCGGCCAGGTCCTCGAAGCGCGCGCCGGTCAGGCGTTGCAACTGCCTCAGCCTCTCGGCAACCAGGACGTTTTGGCCAGCGAACGGGTTATTCAGCGCGGCCTTCAACTCAAACCAATAACGCTCGAGTTCAGCGCGCCCCTTGCTTTGCGGGTTCGGCGAACGCGTTGGACCGCGTTTCCTGGGCTTCCTGGAAGGCTTGGGCATGGCAGGGAAGAAAACGGGATGAACTTTAAAAAGTGTACCCCGTTACTTTTTACCAGCAAAAAAAGTTTTTGCCGAGGGGGAATAGTTCAATGGTTTCAAAAAAGGAACTGCTTAGCCGCGAAGTCAAGCACTTCGACGTCAGGGAAAACGACGCCACACCGATAATAAACGCGTACAAGGAAATGAGCTTTTCCGCGCGCGACATCGCCCGCGCCAGCGAAATACTGGACGACATGCTCAAGGACAAGGACTGCACCACCATCCTTTCGCTTGCCGGTAGCACTGGCTCGGCGGGGTGCATGCAGGTCTATTATGAAATGGTAAAGAACAACATGGTTGACGCCATTGTTTCAACGGGCGCGAGCATAGTGGACATGGACTTCTTCGAGGCCCTCGGGTTCAAGCACTACCACGGCTCTCCAGAAGTAAACGACTCGGACTTGAGAAAGAACTACGTGGACAGGATTTACGACACGCTCATTGACGAGGAAGAACTGCAGGAATGCGACGCTGCCGTGGCAAAGATTGCGGATTCGCTCGAGCCCCGTCCTTATTCGTCGCGCGAATTCATAAATGAAATGGGAAAGTACCTTGAAAGGCACGCCAGGAAAAAGGACTCGCTCATCCAGGCGGCTTACGAAAACAGCGTCCCCATTTTCGTGCCGGCTTTCTCTGACTGTTCTGCTGGGCTCGGCCTCATTCAGCACCAGTGGAAGCGCCCTGACTCCGGGAAGCACGTCACGATTGACTCAGTTAAGGACTTCCTAGAGCTGACAAAGATTAAAATGAACGCCGGCGTCACCGGGGTGTTCATGGTCGGCGGCGGCGTGCCGAAAAACTTCGTGCAGGACACAGTCATAGGGGCCGAGGTCTTGGGCAAGGTGGTTCCAATGCACAAGTACGTCGTCCAAGTCACCGTTGCGGACGTGAGGGACGGCGCGCTTTCGAGTTCGACCTTGAAGGAAGCGAGTTCGTGGGGCAAGACTGACTATTACGCGGGCGCCACGCAAATGGTTTACGCCGAGGCGACGATGGCGGTGCCGTTGATGGCTTCCTACTTGTACCACAATGGCTCGTGGAAAAATAGGAAGGCAAAAAGGTACGGCGACTGGCTGGACTCGCTCAAGAACGCTGCGGACATGGGTGAAGTGCGAATTGCCAAGGAAAACGATGACGCGGCATACAAAAAACAGGTTAAGAAAACGAATTAAAAAAGGCACGCAAAACGGGTTTTACGTGAATGGGTTAATTGCCTTTATTCCAGGTAATCTTGAAAAATCCCCCACATTCTCAGTGTAAATCTCGAAAATGCCATTTCTTAGCATTACAGAAGCCAAGAGGCAGTCCCAGTAGTGCGCGTGAAAGTCGTCGCATAACCGTACGGCCTTCAAGACGTCGGCTGATTCAATTGGGAGAATTGAAAAGTTTTTGATGGAGCAAAGGCTTTCAACGGCGTTCCTGGCGATTGCTGGCGGCAGGAAATGCTTGAGTTTTTGCGTGGATACGAAGAAAAACTCTGAAAGGTTTTGAACGCTCAAGCCCAAGGTTTCTCCGCCCATGGCGCAGTCTTCCAACAGCTTTTTTGCAATCTCGTGTTTTCTCTTGTCAGAGGCGTCAAAGGCGTAAACTAAAACGTTTGAATCGACCAACCTCACTTGGAAGGCCTCCCAAGCACGTGACTCATTCTGTCTTTGTATATTTCCTCGCGGGAAATGCCCTTGAAGCGCAAGTCAAAGCCTTTTTCAAGCAATGAGAGAAGCTTTTCCCTTGCGGCCCGTTCTTTTTCAGACTCAACCCAGGCCGTTACGGCAACCTTTAAAGCCTGACCCAACGCCCCTTTCCTGTGGCCGTACAACTGGAAAGCCTTCTTGCGCAACTGCTTCTCCAGCGCGTTGTCCATGCTGATAGTCATGACTCCCACGAAAAACCACCAAATACTTACATAGGATAAATATTTAAATATGTTTCCTTTCTAAATACATTGACTGCGTTGCTAGCGCTGTCACTTCACGTAGTCCCTTGCCAGCAGCCTTAGGAGCAACTGCACCGCGGTAGTGGACTCGCGGTAGTCGTTGTTTTTCACCGCCACCTCGGTCATGTCCGCTCCAATGAGCGTTGCGCTGGAGTCAATGGCCTTCAACACCATAACCGCTTCCTCGGGAGTCAGCCCGAAGGGCTCGGGGGTCCCAGTGCACGGCGTGTACGAGATGTCGAGCGCGTCAATGTCGAAGGACACGTAGACGTTCCTGCCCTTGGTCTTGTGCTTGATCCACTTCACCACTTCCCCAGGGCTTTCCCTCAAATGAGTTGTGTGAAACGTGGCTATTCCCGAGGAGTTGGCAAAGTCGTGTTCTTCCTTGTTGCCCTGCCGTATTCCTACCTGTACGAAGTCCGTTCCGGGGGCGCGTGCTTCCTCCAAGTACCTGTGCACCCAAGTAGTATGGCAGTACTTCATTCCAAAGTATTCGTTGTAGGCGTCGCGGTGGGCGTCGAAGTGGATGACGACTGGGTTTTCCTTGGACAACGCAAGCAGTGGCCAAAACGACAACGTGTGCTCGCCTCCAAGCATTAACGGGATTTTGTTCCTGGAGCGGATGAATTGAGTGGCGTGGCGCAGCGCGGCGAACTGGCTCAACACTTCCTCGAGTTTTTCCAGGACCGCGGCGTGCTTGGATTCGGGTGCGTTTTCGCTAAAGAGGAGTTCCCGTTCTTTTTCGGAAAGCAGCGCGTTGAGCTTCAAGTCGCCCAAGTCAAAAACCGGGGTTTTTTCGTACACGTCCACGTTTTCGTCAAAGACAAAGGTTTCGATTTGGCGCGCGGAAACGTGGCGCATTCCCTCGGGGCCCTTGCTCGTGCCCTTGCCGAACGTAGCCGTATCGTCGAAGGGGACCCCGAACACGACGACTTTTGACTCGTCAAACGTTGGAAGGCCGGGCGGGTTCCCGAACTTTATCCTGGCAGGCGTCTTTTCAGGCTTCACGAACAAGGCCTGCAACTGCTCGAACGACGTAACACCGCTCACTCAAAAACCACCCTTTGAAACTGTTCACTTGCCTTGGCTGCGAAAAAAGTCCAGTGGGAAAAAAAGAGGGTACTTGTTTTAAAGCATTTCAATTCAAGTCTTTCCTGTATGACTTCCTTTAAACGCGGGCTCTTTTGCCCGAGGTGCGGCAAGACTGAGGAGCAGGCAAGGTTCATTGGGGGGTTTTGCAGGGAGTGCTGGGTGCACGACCACCCGCAGGCCTTGGCGGTGCCAAAGGTTTTGGAAGTGGTTTCGTGCCCGCGCTGCGACCGCATCCAGTTGGAGGGGCGTTGGGAGAAAAACGAAGGGGACGCGTTCGCTCAAGCCGCGCTTTCCAAGGCCAAACCCTCCCAGGACTTCAAGGTGCTGCGCTTGGACTTGCAGACGTCAAGGGGCGCGAGGGGCGCTGAAACCGCAACCATTAAGGCCATAGGCGCCGTGGAAGGCGTCCGCGTGGAAGTCGAGAAGGGCGCCGAGTTAAGGCGCTTGAAGAGCGTTTGCGAGTCCTGCAGCAAGGCGGCCGGCAGCTACTTCGAGGCCGTGATACAAGTGCGCTTTGAAGGCAAGCCGGGAGCGCAGGGCTTGAAGGTCTTGAGGCAAGTCGACCGCGAGCTCGACTCATTGCGCGACTCGGGCGTCGAATTGGCGCAGGTCACTAAGTTCGCCGAAAGAAAAAACGGCTTCGACGCGTTCATTGGCAACAGGCAGGCTGCGCGCCACGTCGCCGAGTTGCTTGCGAAAAAGCACGACAGCAAGATAACGCAGTCGCAGACGCTTGCCGGCGAAAAGGAAGGAAAGCAGCTTTACCGGATGACGTACTGCGTGAGGATTTGAGTTGATTCACTGCCGCGCCTTAAGGAAGTCGCGCGTCAAGTGCTTAGTTTGGAGAGTTCGCCGTCAAAGGTCACCAGCTTGAAGCCGTGTTTTTTGCAGAAGTAAAGCGTGGTGCAGTCAGTGAAGCTCAAGCGGTTGCCTTGAAAGAAAAGCGCTTCAGCGGCGTTAAAGGCTTCCTTGGCGACAATCAATGCCTGCGTGTTGCCTGTGAGTTCTTTGTAGGCCTTTTCGCAGTCGGGCTTGCTTTTTGTCTTGCTGAACAGCACTGTAAGGAATTCGTCCAAGACGTAGTCCGATACCATTGTTTCTTCTTTTCCGGTTTTCTGTAGTTCACGCACGGCTTTTTCGTGTTGGCTGTCATTTTCCGCAAAATAGGCAACCAAGACGCTGGTGTCAAGGAAGAAAGGCAAAGTCACTCACCGTACACTATCTTGTCGACTTCCATGCTCCAGTTGACTTTATTGTCCCCGAACTTAAACGTTTTGGCGTTCAGGATGTTTTTCCTTCTCTGTGTGAAGTGCTCTTCAAGGGCTTGGTTTATCACGTCGCTTAGCCTTTTGCCTTTCTCCAACGCCTCCTTCTTGGCCTTGGCGTAGAGGGCTTCATTTATTCCGCGCATTGCCTTAAGTTTTCCGGCCACAAAAACCACCTCTGTATAACTAGTATAACAAGTTATATAAATACGTTTCTGCTTTGCCTGCCCAAGGGCGCCGCTTACCGCTTCAAGTCCTTGGCTTCCCTTTGCAGCTGCCGGATTGACGCCTCGATTACCCTGACGTCCTTGCCGCGCGCCCTCAACTCCCTGTGGGCTCCTTCCAGTCTAGCGATTTCCATCTTTAACTCGTTCACGCGTCCCGCGATGAAGATACGGGCCTGAGGCGAGGCCTTCTCGAAGGCCGTCCTGCGCCTTGCCGGAAGCCCTGCTTTTGCCTGCGCGCCGGGCTCC
>DATDTB010000056.1:0-2395 GCA_035291025.1 archaeon | reverse complement strand
TTCCAAGTCAACGTGCATCCTGTTCAGGAGTGAAATGAACCAGCTAAAGGAAAGCGTGAGGTTGTGCTTGGTCTTTTCCGCGTCGCCCTTCCGTATGCCCTTCATCGCCCTCGTCGCGAAGCGCTGCAGGTTCACGAACATGTCAATATTGTCGAACTGGACTTCGTCGGGTTTTCCGTAGACCTTGTAAGTAAAGGACTGGTACTCAGGGAGCGTCATCGTTTTCTCAATTGCGGCCATGAAGCAATAACAGGCAGCACAAGAGCTTAAAACCTTAGTCTGCCTACTAAGTCAAAGAAGCACTGCAAGGGGTTTTTCTAAAATGGAAGGAGACGAGCTAAAGAGTTACGAAAAAGCCGGAAAGGTCTTGAAGAAGGCGCTCGAGTTCGGGGAAAAGCACGCGAGGCCCGGCATTAAAATAGTGGAGCTTGCCGAAAAAATTGAAGCATTCATTAAGGACGAGGGCTGCTTTCCGGCGTTCCCGGCAAACATTGACGTCAACGAAATAGCCGCGCACTTCACGCCGCGCGAGGACTTTGAAGGCGTTCTTGGCGAAAATGACTTAGTGAAACTGGACCTTGGAGTCCACTCAAACGGCTTCGTTACAGACTCCGCGGTCACAGTTGACTTGTCCGGAGAACACGGGAAACTAATAGAAGCGGTTGAAAACGCGGTCAACGCCGCCGTTGCGTTAATGAAGCCCGGCATGGAGACTGGAAAGATTGGAAAGGCCATTGAGGGCGAAATAAAGGCTAAGGGAATGAAGCCCGTGCAAAACCTTTGCGGCCACGGCGTCGGGCAGTGGATAGTGCACACGCCTCCAAGCATTCCCAACATTGCCACGACAACTGGCGGGAAGATTGAGGCGGGAAAGGTTTACGCCATTGAACCATTTGCCACGACTCCTGACGGGGCTGGGTTGGTGGGTGAATCAGGCGAGTGCGGCATCTTTGACGTCTCCAGCGAGGTTCCAACCAGGAGCCCTTACGCCCGGAAAGTGCTTGAATTGGCTGGGGAGTACAACGGCTTGCCTTTCAGCGACCGATGGCTTGCCGGGAAAATGACGCGGTTTGAGTTGAACTTGGGGTTGAAGGAGTTGGCGCAAAAAAGGGCGTTGACTTTGTATCCGCCGTTGAAGGAAAGAAAGAACGCGCTTGTTGCTCAAAGCGAGGTATGCGTCATAGTCACTGAAACGGAGTCGAGGCTGGTGTGGGATTGAACTCCAGAGAACACACTTCCGAGAAAGCCTTCCTTGCAACGCTCGCCCTAACAATTGCGTGGGGCTTTTTTCTCCCGTCCATTGACTTCGCGCCGGAAAAGCTGATGAACGCTGACATGGTCTGGGGCGAGCTGGCAAGAACGGAAACGATTGCATTGCTTGCGCTGCTTGCCGCGGCTTACGCAGTCACTGTTTTTTACTCCGCGAGGGCTCCGACAGCTGGGCTGGCGTGCATGGCCGGCTGCGGCCTTGGCTCCATTGGATTTTTCCTCTTGTTTGGCAAGCCAACCCAGTTCCTTTCCTTCGGGTTCATCGTGTCAGTCTCCCTGTTCCTAGCGTCCCTAAAGTTCAACTCGTTCAAGGAAAAGTCAATGGATGCCGCTTCAAGGGCGTCTCTTTACGGCCTAAGACTCGCGGTTGTAGGTTTTTCCCTTGTTTTACTGGTCCAAGTCCTGCCAATGCAGCCAGAGTACTTCAGGCACGGAATGACTTGGGTGATTGACGGAGTGCTGGCGTCAACGGAGGACCAGGAAAAAATAATAAACCAAGCCTTTGAGCAGTTGAGCGCTGCGTGCCCCACGCGCGGCAAGAAGTACTCCGAATCAGAGGTCTTCAGTGAAGTGAAGGACTCGGAGGCGTTCAAGGGCTTGGACAAAATAAGCGACACCGAGCTAAGAGATGCTTACAAGAGGATATTCGTGGAAACAACGACTTTGTGCCTAAACCAGAAAATCGAAGCCAACGCCGTTGGGGCGCTGCCGCCAAAGGAAGAAGTCGTGAAAAAAGTGTACGAAGAACTCCTGTCAAAGAGCCCGCTGGTCAACCGGGCGAAGGAAAACTTTGCCTTGCTGCTGGCGTTGACTGTTGCGTTCACTTTGATGCCCGTCGCCGGGTTTTTCATGGCGCCCTTGGCTGGAATGGCTTACGGGGCGCTGGAAAGGCTATTTAAGTAGCGAAGGGCCTTAATTGTGAAAAAAGGCTGAATGGAATGCTTGGCTTTGGTCCAGGGGACGCTAAAACAATTTTCAGGGACTTGGGGGAGCTCCTCGTCTTCGCGAGCCCCGCACTCGTGGCGCCGGCGCTTGTCGGGTTGGTTTACTCGGAACCCTTGGAAAACCTAGCAGTGTTCGCCGGCACCGCGGTCATTGGAGTCCTATTGGGCGCCTTGTTCAAGTT
>DATDTB010000055.1:0-9717 GCA_035291025.1 archaeon | reverse complement strand
TTTTAAGCGTCATGCACTTTAGAAGCAGGCGAAAGGATTTTGAAAGACGCAGGTTCAATCGTAAACGTTTCTGCGGTGACCTATTTTGGTTACTTCAATTCGTTTCTGTGCCCAGTTCACGTCGGCAAGTATTCTGTAGTCACCCACTCTGAGCTTTAACTCGCTTCTGCCGCGCAACCCTCCAAGAAAATGCCACGGATTGTTTGATGCTAATTCAAGTTTTGCTACTATTCTGGCCTGAAGGGCTCGCTCGAGTTTTGCAAGTTCCTTTTTTGGCTTTCCATCTAGTATTACAGAAAAAGGCATTACTTTTTTTCACAGTCCCAGTTCTTTTTTCACTTCTTCCAAAGTGTAGAATTGCCCCGCTTTTATGCGCTTGCGGGCTTCTTCTATTTCTAGGACAGTTTTCTTGCTAAGCCTTGGCTCTTTTTTCGCAATCCTTGCAATATAGAGCAGCTTTCTCACTACCTTGTCGTAAGACTCTCTTGAGTGCTCCCTGAAGTCGTCCAGCGCTTCCTTTGTTTCCATTTCAAGCTTTATGGTTGTGCTCATTAAATTTACCTTATACCTTGGTATACCAACGTATACTTAAGCCTTTTGAATTTTGACTTCAGGCTTTCCTGTAGCCGCTTTCAACGCCCCAGCCCAGTTCCCCCAGGGCGCGGTACCAGTTAGCGTAATAACGGCACGCGGCCGTGGCGTGCTCGAACTGCAGGAACTTTTCCTGCCCTGCAAAATCAGGCTCTTCCTCGGCGCCGTGCGGCTGTTCCTTTTTTCCCACGTATTTCTTTTCAAGCGCGGCAGCGAAGGCTTCAAGCTTTTTCGAGTAAGCAACGCATTCCTTGGGGGAAAGGCTTTCGAACGCCTTCAAGGCGATGCTCTGGGTTTTTTCCAGCCCCAGCTTTTTCCTCACGGCTCCAATGAATTCTTGGTCGGGGCAGCTTTTCTCGAGCGCGTACAATTGGTCAATCAATTCGTTGGCCGGGATTCCTTCAAAGTGGCGCTCCAGGACCCGTGAGCCGTTTTTCCCAGCCCAGGACTTTAGCTTTTCCCTCGCCTCCTTCAGGAAAGCCTCCCGGCTTTGGCCTTGAGGCACTGCAATCAACACTTGGTGGCCCACGGCATCGCCTTCGCTTAGTAATAGAAACTTTTTGCCTTCAGCCTTTCCTTTAACTTTTTATCCCACGCCGCCATGGCCGCGTTTCTAATGGACAAGGCTTCCCGCCGCGTTAGCTCGCCGCTTGCCACCCTCGGCCCTAGCTCGTGGTCTATTGAGTCGGCAATGTTTTGCTTTGCGACCAGTAATTGCTGCCGTGCAAGCGACTTGCTGCCTGTTGCCTTGGCAAAACCCTTGTTTCTTTCCAGCAGCGACTCCACGGACCACGCCATTCTTTCCTCGTGGTTGGGGCCGAGAACCGTTTCAAGGCCTTTTCTCACGCGTTCCTTTCTCGTGGCCCGCCGCGCGAAAAAGCGCTTTATTCCCTTCGGCTTTCCGGCACCCTTTCCATTCATTCAACCGCGCCCCGTTTTCCCCTTTAAACATGACCGAGTGAACCTGTTTTAATTGCTTTGCCTGTTCGTGCATTCAAGCGCGGAGCGGGGGGCAAAGTGAATGGTTTTCTGGGAACTCGCATGGGTGGGCTTGCTTGCCGGGCTCGTCGGGCTGTACAGGATGCGCAGCTTTTACAAAACTCTTGAAGGCGGCTTGAAGGACAGCTTTTTTTACCTCTTTCCCGGCGTGGCGTTGTTCCTTGCCTACAGCCTTTCCGCCGCCTACCTTGGAAGCGCGGACGTGCCGTTGGATGACGACGCGTGGAACGCGGTGCCAGTGCTTTTCCTGCTTGCGGTCATAGTGTCGGGAACTTCATGGGTGAAGCTCGAAAAAGTAATTGAGGAAGTTTCCAGGCATTAAAGGGCGTTTTTTCAATGGCTGTTTACTGGTGGATTGGGTTTTTGGCAATGCTGCTTGCCTTCGCCGCAGAGTACAAGCTCTTGAGGCTGTTGGATAAGGTGACGGGCGGGCTGGGCAAGGGGTTTTCGCTTTTCCTCCTCGCCGGCGTCGTGGGAATCTCGGCCGGGGGCTTGACGATTTTCCTTGGCTTCCTGAACGTGCCCCCAACGCACGAATTCTGGAACTTCGTTCCCGCATTGTTCGCGTTGACAATGGTGATTTTTGACTTCGCCACTTACTCCCTTGAATACTTTTTCAGGGACCTGAAAAAGCGCTTGAAGGAAGGCTCATGAAAAACACTCCGCCACGCATTCACGCCCGCTTCAAGGAACGCTACCTGGAAATCGTGGATGACTGGGAAAAATTCGAGCAATGCCTGCTGTCGCAGCTGCCGAAGTCGTTCAGGGTCAACACATTGAAGGCCTCGCCTGCCGAAGTCCTTGAAGGCTTTTCCGGGAAGGGAATAAAGCTTCGCCCCGTGAAATGGTGCCCGGAGGCCTTTGAGTGCGATGACGTGAGAGTTTCAGCGACAGTTGAACACTTCACTGGCAGGATTTACTTCCAGGAACTCGTTTCAATGCTCCCGCCGGAGTCAATCCGCGCAGAGCTCTTGGAATCAGTTCAGCCCAGGGTGTTGGACGCGGCCGCCGCGCCCGGATCCAAGACCACGCAGCTAGCCGCGTTGATGAAGAACCAAGGCGTGATAATAGCCAACGACTCGGATTTCACTCGCCTCAAGGCCTTGAAGGCCAACATTGAAAAGACGGGCGCGGTGAACGTGGTCGCGACCAACTCGGACTTCCGGCGCTTTGAGTCGCGGGAAAAGTTCAACTTTGCGCTGCTGGACGCGCCGTGCAGCTCGGAGGGGACAATCAGGAAGAACTGGAACGCCTTGACTTACTGGTCGGAGAAACGCATTTTCGACTTTTCACGGCTGCAAAAACAGCTATTGGTGCGGGCTTTTGACTTGGTGGAGCAAAACGGCGTGCTGGTTTACTCGACGTGCACTTACGCCCCCGAGGAAAACGAAGGGGTTGTAGAGTTCCTGTTGAAAGAAAGAGAAAACGCGTCCCTGGAACCGGTTTCGTTTGACGGGTTGAAGGCCTCCCCGGCCGTTGCTGAGTGGAAGGGACGGCGCTTTGACGAACGCATAGGGAACGCGCTGCGCGTGTGGCCGCACCACAACGACACCGGCGGCTTTTTTTTGGCGAAAATCAGAAAGGTTTGACTTTTTACCCAAGGGGTGCGTTAATTGGTTTTGGAGAAAATGAGCGAAAAACGGCGCAGTGAGCTATTGGATTACTTCGTGGAACGCTTCGGGGTGCCCTTGAAGGCATTCCAAACCCTGGATTTCCTGGAAAGCGACAAGGGAAAGGTTTTCGCGTGCACGCGCGCCGCGGCGCAGGCGACTCGCTGGGTTGAGCGGGTGGCGTTCACAGGGCTGCCGTTCGCGCGCGCCTCCAACGGCTTCAAGCCTTCCACGGCGGCCCTGCAGCTGGTTGGCGGAATGGCTTCATGCAATGTTTTGGAGTTAGGTGAGGCGGCCGCGAAAAAGTTCGCGGCAGGAGAGGACTTGGCTTCAGGCGAGTTCGACGCGTCCCGCGTGACGCCGGGCTTCGTGGCCGTTTCCTTCAAGGGCTTAGTGCTGGGGTGCGGCTTGCTTAAAAACAACGGACTCCACAGCAACGTTCCAAAGGCAAAGCGTTCCCTGGTTTCTTTTTCCTGAACGCCTTCAAGGTCAAGGCTTGACTGGAACCATGCCAATGCAGTGAAACGTTTCCTGGTATACTTCCTTGTTGTCCGTGTAAATCACGTTCACCACGCCGTTGTAGTCGTCCCCGGGCAGCAACGGGGACTTCCCGTCGTAGGCAATCTTTACTATCGGCCCGACCGCCGTGCGGGAGACTTGGCCAATGCTTCCCTTGAAGTCTCCCAGGAACGTGAAAGTAGCGCCTTCGCCTTCAAAGTTCCTGCGCTTGCTTGCGTTTGCCGCCACGTGAATCCTTGAATCTTCAGTAAAGCCAACGAAGTTCAAGTTCCACAGCCTGCCCTTTTCCGGAGTGCACTTCCCTTCAACGAATTGCGGGGCTTGAAACGTGCACCCCGCCAGCAGGACTCCGAGGACCGCGACAAAGGCGATTGACTTGTTCATTGCCTTTAATGGAACGCAGCGCGTTTTAAAAACTCTTTTCCTTACATTCATACTCGGCTGGTCGGGAATGGTTTTCGGCATTTTTGGAAAGGCAAAGACGATAGTGGAGCTGGCGTTGCTCTTGTCCATTGCAGCCGGAGGCTTTTACGCATACGGCGCGCTGCAGTCCTACGGCCCCCTGGCGCAGGCAAAGTTCCGTTTTTCCCCGTTGGACGTGTCGCTGGCCGTTGGGGAGTTGCTTGTCAGGGAAAACGCGGTCATTCCAGTGGAAGTGGCCAACCCCACCGAGTCAAGCGCCGTCATTCCAAGGGCGTCCTTTGACTTGTTCGTTGAAGGCGAGTTCCTTGGCTCCGGCGAAGTCTCCCAGCAACCGCTTCCCGCCAACGCCACAACCGAGTTAAGCGTTGCGTTTGAGTCAAAGCGCGGCGACGCCGCAAGAGTCGTTGCAGCCTCGGCTTTGAAGGACCGGCTTGCAGCTAAGATAGTTTTCACTGTTTACTTTCCGCTGTTTTCACTAGTCAACCTGTCAATTGGCCCAGTGGAAGTGGTCCAGGAAATAGACTCGCCGAAAACGCAGCTGGCAACGGCTGCGCAGGAATTGCTTAACAAGTCAATTGAAGACGTGGCTGGAGGGCTTGGCAACGGCGGGCTTGTCCCGCCCGTTCCATTGAATGGCGGGGGAAGCGATTCCGGCAAGCCTTCAAGCGTTGGCGAAGTCTTGGGGGACTCTCTCAAAAAGCTGCAATCGCCTTGAAGTCGTTCCAGTTCGGCGCGGAAAGGGAAAGGGTTTAAAGGTTGCCTTTGTTTTCTGGGTTGCTAAAGGAGGGGTGAAAATGCCATCAGTGAAGATTTACACAACGTCAACGTGCCCGTACTGCGTGATGACAAAGCAGTTCTTCAAGGCCAACAACGTGAAGTACGACGAAGTGAACGTGGAGGGAAACCCGCAGGCGCAGAAGGACTTGATTGAAAAGTCGGGGCAAATGGGCGTTCCAGTCATAGACGTTGACGGGAAAATCATTGTGGGCTACGACCAGCCGGCGCTAAAGAAGGCCTTGAAGATTGCCTGACCCTTTTTTCCCCGTTCCAACAGTTTTTGATTTCCCCTTGATTGGAGCTGTTTCCGCCTTGCCTTCCCTTAAAGTTCCCGACATTGAGTGCAGCGTCTGCGACAATGTCTTAAGGGCCCCGTTCCACCACGGAAAGGAAATGATTGTTTCCGGCGAGAACTTCGTGTGCCAGGCCTGCGATTACTCGCTTGCGTTGCCCAAGTGCTGCGGCGCCCCCATGTCATTGAAGCAGATACAGGCCCAGCCCTTGAACGCGGGCCAGCAAACCCAGCCTTCCCTCGAGGAATCAAGCGGGGAAGAACAGGGCTTTGACGATGAGTGACTACTTGACTGAGGGCGAGGCAGGCGTCCGGGTTCTCGCGCCCCTTCTTTCCCAGGCAACCCAGCCGCAGGCCGTCCAGCCAGTTCAAAAGCCAGCCAATCAAAGCGCTTTCCAGTTCCTTCAACGCATTTCGCCGGCGCGCCAGATGCTGGTGCTTTTGCCTGTCATAGCCCTTTCATCCAGCCAAAGCCCTTCAAGCCTTTCCTTTGCTGCGTTTCCTGCGGCGTTCGCTGCGCTGCTTGACGCTGCCAGGTCGCTTTACTGGAAAAAGCCGTTGAGGTTCCCCGAAAACAGCCTAATTTCCGGGCTTTTCATTGGAATGATTTTGACCCCAGGGAACTACTTTGCCGCGTCGCTGGCGGTATTGTTCATGTTCTTTGGCAAGACTTTCCTGCGCCGCAACGCCGCGTTCCCGTTCTTCAACCCTGCCGCCTTCGGCTTGGTTAGCGCGAACCTTTTGACCGGATTGGGGAACGCTTGGTGGGCGGCGTCTTCTTGGGCGGTCTTGCCGCTTGGCGTCTTTAACGCGTTCAAGAACAGGAAGCTCCCCTTGGTGTTTTCGTTCCTTGCAGTGCACGCCGCCTTGATTTCGGCCGTTTACTCAACTCAAGAACCGAGCCTTGAATTCTTGTTCACCGCGGCCTTTGGTGTGACCAACGCGTTTTTCGCGTTCTTCATGCTATTGGAGCCGAAGACGTCGCCGCACCCCTTCAAGTCTCAAGTCGTCCACGGAACCCTCGTGGCGTTGCTGGCGGTTGCCGTCCTCGAAGCCGCGTCGTTCTTCGGAGGGGCCGCTGCACGGGTGGACCATTTGCTTGCCGCGTTGCTGTTGGGCGACTTGTTTTATAAAAAGCTGGCTGAATTGGTTAAGTGATGCAACTAAAGCGTTCTTTTTTGCTGCTTTTTTCCTTACTGCTGGCGCCACTTGCTTTTCCGCAAGAGGACTTCAACCCGCGAGAGCAGGGTGAAATGGACTTGGAAGTGGAGTTTTACTCGGACATCAAGGTGTTCAACGGCTCGCTCAAGACCCTGGACCAGTTCATTTACGCCCTGCCCCCGGGCTATTCAAGCCTTTCAGTGAACTCGGACTCGCACGAAGTTGTATTGGACGAATACGGTAACAGCCAGCTTGTCTTGAAGTGGGGCGAGTTCGAGGGCGGCGACTACAGCATAAAGCTGAGGGTCAAGAACTCTGCAGTGATTGAAACGGTTCCAGTCACTCCCTTCCCGTTGAACCCTTCTAGGGACGCGCTTTCCTTCCTTGAAAGCGGGGAGTTCATTTCAATAACGGACGAAATAAGGGGGAAGGCGCAGGAAGTGGTTGCCGGGTCCAGGACCGGCTTCGAGGCAGTGTCAAGGCTTTCCACGTGGGTGTACAAGAACGTCAAGTACGACTTGTCATTTGGGGGCGACCTAAAGGGTTCGGAGTTCGTGTTCGAAAACAGAATCGGGACGTGCGACGAGTTCTCGAACTTGTTCATTGCCATGGCGCGTTCCGTGGGCATCCCAGCGCGCTACGTTGCCGGCGTGGTTTACTCGCCCGGCGGCTGGGGTTACCACGCGTGGGCCGAAGTCTTCCTTGGAGGGAAGTGGGTGCCGGTTGACCCGACGTGGGACGAGGTAGGGTGGCTGGACGCGACCCACATTCGCTTGGGCCACTTCAAGGACTCGGGCGAGGTCATAACGAAGGGCAAGTGGACTTACGTTTCCAGCTCCCGGTGCGTGCAGGGCAGCACTTGCCCTACGGCAACAGTGGAGTCGCCGCAAGTGAAAGTGCGCTTGCTGCGCTCCGAAAGGCTTTCACCCGTGTTCAACGTTTCCGTTTCAGTTTTCCCGCAAGTGCTGGGCTTGGGGGACTCGGCGGTTGCCGAGGTAACGGTTGAAAACAACGCGCCTGGGTGCCTGGGCACGAGCACCAAGATAGTCTCGCGCGTTGACGACAGGAAAAGGGACGTTTTGCGCGTAGGCGAGGAAAAATCACTTCAGTTATGCGAAAACGAGACCAGGAAGGCGCACTTTGTCTTGACTGCAAGGGATGACCTCTCAGAGTTCTTTGTTTACAGGAACCTGGCGGACATTTTCACTTTCCTCGGCGGGAAGAGCGTGGTTGACTTGAACATTAACCCGAGAAGGAAAGCAAGCTCGGAGTTGGACGTTTCCTTGGAGGAAAGCGTGCTCAGGGAAGGGGAGACAACGACGTTTTCAGTCAAGACCACCGCGCCGGAGTTCAAGGTTTACTCAGACCTCCCGGTGACCAACGGCAATACTCTCACGGCTTCAACGCAGGGCGAGCACTACTTGATTGTAGCTGCAAGCACTGGAGAGGTCGTTGAAAGGAAAATCAGCGTGCCCGCCGAAGTCAAGTTCAGGCTCCGCGGAGTGCAAAAAACCCAGGACGCGGACTGCAACGCGCCAGTGGAGCTTTCCTTCGAGCTGGAAAACGTTTCCGCGGGCGAGTCATTCCAGGTGGACGCGGGGGTGACCTCGGAGCTTTCGCCGATTCCCTCCATTAAGGTTGAAGTGCCCAAGGGCTCGACGCAGCGGGTTTTCCTGAGGTCACGGCTTTCCGGGGAATGCACGGGCTCGAACCAGTTCATTGAAGTCTCTGTTGGCGGGCAAAGGCTTTACGAAAAAATGACAGTGAAAAAGCCGTTCAAGGAGCAGGCGTCCGAAAAACTGGGAGAGTTGACGGCTGGCGCTCAGGAAGCGCTTGAAGTTCTTGCGGCTGCGCTGGCGCAGTTGCTCGCAGCCCTAGGCGCATTGGTGAAGCAGTTCTTCACTGAAATACTAGGATTCAAGCCAGCGGGCTAGAACTCGTAAAGGAACTCCTTCAAGTCAATCCTCCCGTTTTCTACTCGCACGCCGTCGCGTTCAAGCCTGCGGATTTTCTCGCCGGCGCCCAACGGGTGCGTGTACTCGCCCACGCGCCCGTCAGAGCGCACGACCTTGTAGCACGGGAACGTTTCCGGGTGGCTGTTTTTGCGCATGCACGTTCCCACGAAACGCGCCAGGCTCTTGCTGCCCAGCGCCCGCGCCACCGCGCCGTAAGTTGTGACCTTTCCCTTGGGAACCTTAAGCAGCAGCCTGTAAACTTTTTCGCCTTTAGCGTTCACGACAAGTCCCTGTGCGTTTCGTACATGAATGCCACTTCCTTGTCGAACTTTTCAAGGCTTTCCACGACGTGCTCGAATATTTGCCGTGAGTCGATTTCGTGGGCTTTCTTGAACTTCTTTTCAACCAGCTTGGTGACATTGTCGGCCAGTTCTTCCGCCTTTTTCTCGGAATAATGAGAACTCATTGCCGCCTCGTAGACCGAGGAATACACTTTCCTCTCGTCAAATTCCTCTAGTTCGCCCTTCCGTTTCACGACGCAGTTCAGGCACACCTTTCCCGAAACGACGTGTTTTTTCCTTGCAGCAGCCATTTTTTCAGCACACCTTCTTTTCCCCGCGTTTTCCCGAATTTTTTCATCCAGTGGTGGCACTTCAAGCCAGGCTAATCGTCCCATTCGCTATCAGCATAAGCAGCCATCCCAGCGCCACCAACAGGACTCCAATGGCGAGGCGCATGTATGCGCGGTTCATTTGCTTCCACTGCTTTATGTACTGTATTTTCGTGCCAGCCAGCACCAGCCCCAAAATCACCAGCAGGGGCGCTATGAATAAGACGTTGTAAACGAACAGCAAGCCAACCGCAACAGCCCCGGCTTCGCTCAGCAAGTTGCCTGCTTCAAGGGTTTGAGACAGCAAGAGCGTTACGGCCAGGTAAGGCCCGCCAGTGCAGGGGAGTTCCACGAGCGCGACAAAGGCTCCAAGCAGTATCACTCCGCGGCTCGTCAGGTTTTGAGCCATTGCCTCTATTTGCTTCGCCCTCTCGGGCGGTATCGCGAGAGAGATTCCCTGGCCGTACCAGAAGTAGTCCTTTATCTCGACGAGGCCTCCAATCACTATAAGCGTCCCAACCACTATGGAGATGTATTCAGCGATTGACAAGGGTATTACGTGGAAGAAGACAGTCAAGCCCAGCCCTGCCATGAAGTAAGTGGTGAAGACCGCGAAAATGTACAGGCTGCCCGTCCAAATCATTTGCTTTCTTAGCCTGGAGTTTGCTATCATTATTGAAATCAGCAAGATTAGCACTCCAATGGCGCACGGGTTGATGGAGTCAATCAAGGCGCTCACGACTATCGCGCCAACGGTGGGAATGCTTGCCTCAACCGCCA
>DATDTB010000054.1:0-2231 GCA_035291025.1 archaeon | reverse complement strand
CTTCGCCCTGCACTCTAGCAACCTCGGAGGCGTTCCTCACTGAGTCCCTCACGGCGGCGATTGAGTCGCGTTCCTTGAAAGTTTTCCTGGCCATTCAAACACAAGCCTCTCTGAAAAAAGGGTGAAACCACGGGTTATTTTTGCGTTATTTTTGCCCTTTAAGACATTAACTGAATGCAAAACCTTTAAATTCAAGACCCTTTTATTTAAAGGCTGTGAACGCCCCCAACTGCAGGGAACTCGCGGAAGGGGAAAAGACAGCGCCGCAGGCGGGTTTGAAATACAGGATGGGCACTAAGGAAGGTTTGGACTATTTTTTCAACGCGAAAAGCATCGCGGTGATAGGCGCTTCCCGCGAGCCCAGCAAGGTCGGCCACGTCGTTTTAAGGAACTTGTTCGAGGGCGGCTTCCTGGGAAAAGTGTACCCTGTGACCCCGTCGGCGCAGGAAATACTTGGAAGGAAGTGCCACGCGCGCGTCACCGACGTCAAGGATTCGGTTGAGCTGGCGATTGTTGCCGTAAAAGCCGAACTGGTTGCAAGCGTGTTAAGGGACTGCGCAAGGAAAAAAGTCAAGGCCGCAATAATTCTGTCAAGCGGCTTTGGGGAAATAGGCAGGACGGACTTGGAAAAGGAAATCCTGGACATTGCTTCAAGGGCGAAAATGAGGTTGTTGGGGCCCAACTGCTTGGGGGTTTTTGATTCCTTTACGCACATTGACTCAATGTTTCTCCCGGAGTACAGGCTGGCAAGGCCGAAGGAGGGGGGCATTGCGTACTTGAGCCAGTCCGGCGCCCTCGGCTCGACTACGCTGGACTGGGCCGCGGGCAAGCAGATAGGGATAAGCAAGTTCATTTCCTTCGGCAACGCTTCAGACGTGGGCGTTTCCGAGCTGTTGGAGTACTTGGGCGACGACGACAAGACCAAGGTCATAATCGGGTACATTGAGGGCGTGAAGGACGGGCGAAAGTTTTACGAGGCGGCGAAAAAAGTCACGCGAAAAAAGCCGGTCCTAATACTGAAGGGTGGGACAACACAGCAGGGCAGCAAGGCCGCGGTCTCCCACACCGGAACGCTGGCCGGGAGCGCAAAGGTTTACGAGGGAATGTTCAAGCAATCTGGAATAATCCAAGTCCACTCCATTGAGGACTTGTTCAGGTTCGCCCGCGCCCTAGTAGACCAGCCCGTCCCGTCGTCAAACAAGGTCCAGGTAATAACCGACGGCGGCGGCTACGGAGTCATTGCCGCGGACGCAATAGCAAAGAGCGACTCGCTCCAGCTGGCGGAACTCTCGCCTCAAACAATTCAAGAATTAAAGCAGAAAATGCCCAACTACGCCGTAATAGGCAACCCCATTGACTTGACGGGCGACGCGGACGCGGCGCGGTACCAAAACGCGATTACTGCCGCGCTAAAGGACCCCAACGTGGATTCACTTGTCGTGATACTCCTGTACCAAGTCCCAAGCGTGAGCTCCGAAATAGTGGAGACTTTGGTGGAAACCCAGATGCAGTCCAACAAGCCAATGGTCGTTGTCTCGACCGGCGGCGGCTTCACCGAAGTCCACACCAAGTACTTGGAGTCCAAGGGCGTGCCCGTGTTCAACTACCCCGAAGAAGCAGTGAGGGCCTTGGACGCGCTCTCAAAGTACGGTGCAATAAACAGGAAAAACAACAACTCGCACTCGCCAGCCCTCCAATTCCTTGAATCCAAGCCTTCCACGGAAAAAACACTGAAAAAGCTAAGAACTGCAAAAAAGAAGAAACGCTGAAAGCAAAGCGGCAAGCAATTGACAAAAAAAGTCAAAGCAATTAAATCGGCCCAGGGCACGGCGCCGACGAACAGGCAAAAGTCCCGCCTGAAGGGCAGCAGAACGGCCTGCCCGCGTTCCCGCCCTGCCCGCACGTGTTCCCGCACGCGCCGCAGTTAACGACTGACGCAGAACTATTCACGCTAGTGCACGCGAAAACCGTGGCGTTTTCGTTCCCGCAGCACTTGTAAACAAAGCCACCCGTGCCCAGCGTTTTGCAGTCATCGTGGTCAGCGCACGTGAACACGCCGCACGTGCCGTAAGGGTTAGGGCTCCCTGGACCACCCCAACACGCCTCCGGCGCTGGAACGCTTTCACCCGCAACGGGCTTAGTCTTTTCCAAGCAATTCTCACCCCGAGGCACGCTACCCGAAGCACTGCAACCCCCGCAGTTAGACGGGTCCACTGAATAATTAGTGCACC
>DATDTB010000053.1:0-10553 GCA_035291025.1 archaeon | reverse complement strand
GAGCTTACCGTCCTCTGTCACGGCGGCGCAGCTCCCTACGCTGTATTCGGGCGCAACGCTTTGCCTCCTGAGCGCGGCGCGTTTTTCCTTGTCGTTTTCGCCCCAAACGCGTTTCTTCAGCGAATCATACTTTGAGTCGTCCTCGAATTCCTTGTGCAAGCCGCATTCCTCCAAGGTCACGGAGCTTTGGTTGTAAACCTCGCTTCCCCTTGGAATCAGCTCAAGGACTTTTTCCCGCGCCGCGTTCCGGTCTTCCACGACGAAGACATTCATTCCGTGGGCTTCAAGCGAAGCCTTCGCGTTTTCAATGCTCTTCCCTTCAGCAACCTTGTCCCATGCAGTCATTTTTTCACTTTCCCCTTTTTCAATTTTTTCCTTCTCCAGTCTTGACTAAGGCGCTTTTCGTTAAAAAGTTATGGAAACAGCGGGGGAGGGCTGGGCCTCGGCAGCTCCCCCGGCACTTTCGGCGGCATTTCTTTCACTCGCCCTCGGTTCCCTCGAATGTTTCGCGGAGCTTGCTCCGCAGCTTTTCGCGTTTCTCGCGCAAGTCGCTCCTATCCCTTAGCTTGTCCTTTGACGTTTCCACCAAAAGACTTGCCAGCTCTTCAATCTTTTTTCCTTCGTCCCTTTCCAGTTTTTGCTTGATTTTGTCGTAAAGGATTTCCTTGTAAGCCGCCATTGTCAGGTAACGCATCCTGCGCTCCATGACGTCGTACGCGTTCGATTCATGGTACGGCCCGCAGTTTCCGCCGCCGCAGGAACCGCCACCACAGCTTCCCTCCACGCACACTTCGTATTCACTCATTCCCATTTTCACCCCGCAATTTCGCGCGATATTGGATGTCCAATATTGCGCATCCTATACATTTCCAGCAAGTGTTTAAATACTTATCGGGCATCCTATACTTCGATACCTCATGGGCTTGGACATAGGGTGCGACATGCGCGGCATGCTCTCGTTCCACATTCTCTACCTCCTTTCGAAGAAAGCAATGCACGGCGACGAGCTCGCGGTTGAAATCGGCAAGCGCCGCGGCGAAAAACCGAAGGCTGGGACGATTTACCCGGCGCTCAAGCAATTGCAGGACCGCGGGCTGATTAAGGGCAAGAGAATCGGCAAGGTCATCCAGTACTCGCTCACAAAGAACGGGAAGAAAAGCGTGGACAACGCCATGGAGTACTTCTTCAAGTGCTTCGGCGGCATATTCGAGGACTGCAAGAACCGGGAGTGCTGACGCGAAATGGCTGTGGGGAAAAAGGAAAAGATGCCCAAGACGGAAGAGGAATGGAAGCAAAAACTGGAGGACCTGCCGTACAAAGTCCTCAGGTGCAGCTCAACCGAACTCCCGTTTACGGGCAAGTACTGGAACCACCACGAAAAAGGCGCTTACAACTGCGCCGGCTGCGGGGCGCCCTTGTTTTCTTCCGAGCAAAAATTCGACTCGCACACGGGCTGGCCCAGCTTTTACGACACGCCCTTCAAGGAAAACATTGAGTTCAAGGAAGGCAACGAGTTCGGGCTAAGGCGCACCGAGGTAAGGTGCGCTAAGTGCAAGGGGCACCTGGGCCACATCTTCGACGACGGCCCAAAGCCAACGGGAAAGCGTTACTGCATGAACTCCGCCGCGCTGGAATTCGCTGCCGTGGTGGGGGCAGGGAAAAGGAAACTTAAAAACAAGTAATGGTTTATTTTAGTCATTGCCATTTGCAAACCAGGGAAAGCCTGCGGTTTAAGCCTGGCTTTTAGTCGTGGACTAAGAACGTCACTAATGCCCCGTACAAAATGAAGGTTCTAAACACAAGCAAGAATACGCCGCCCCATGCCGTTGTTACAAGTGAGTCAAAAGTCAATGCGAGCACGATCAACAAAATGGACAGAGTGAAAAACGCCAGTTCCCTTCTAATACGGCCCGTCAATGAATAATACAGTAGGACAATTGAAGCAAGCAGGCCTGGGAGGAAAATTGCTGCCAGCACCAGTACCTCCCCATCGTTGCTGTTGACGTCATAGTACGTTCCCCAGAATGTTACAGTCGGCCCCACCGCCCCTGCCTGGACAATAAGCACTATCCCTGCAAGTGCCGCGACGCCAAGTAAGGCGCCTGCTGCAAGCGCCTTTGTCTGGCTTCCAGTAACCAACTGGGTCACCAGTGAGATTATTGGAAGCATTAGTAAGGCGCCCGGCACCCCGGCGGCGTAGAAAAACAACAAGTCAGTGTCGTAGTACCCGAAATAGCCGGCGAACTGGCGCAGCCCCATGAACAGCACGGATAAGCCACTCAGTACCCAGAAAACCTTCACGTACCACAAGGCTTCCTCAGGCAACAGTTTTTTCCACCGTTCAGCACGTCGGATGTTGTTGAAAAAAATCAATGCCGCCATGGCCAGCACAGTGCCGTTTACAAGCATTCCCTCGTTTACCATTCACTCTCCTGACAGCCGTTCAGTTTTAAAAGGTTAGACATAGTTAAGTTGGTGTGATTGCCAATGGCTAGCATAAAAGTGTTGCTTGTACTTGCGTTTTTCGCAGTTGGAATAGTTCCATTGGCCTTGAATACTTTCATTAACGTTGCGCAACTCGAAACTATTTACAAGGGCCAGGTTTCAGAGGAAGTGCTTGATGTCACTGTTAGAAACTTTATGCTAATTGCAGGCTTGAGCACAATTGGACTGCTAGTCGCCGCGGCTGTAATGGCTGACTTCATTGTCACCCCCATTGTTAATCTCACAGTGGCAATTGAGAGGCTAAGCATGGGGGACTTGACGGTGGAAATTGACCCTAAGGAAAAGATTTCAAGCGATGAAGTCAAGCGCTTGGTAAGCGCCTTTGAAAGAACGCTCGTCAGCCTGAAGATTGCCGCCAAGTTGTCGGAGAAGAAGTAAACAAGGTTTTTACTTCTTGGCGCCCTCAAAAAGTGGAGGACCTGCCGTACAAAGCCCTCAGTTGCAGCCGCCGCGCTGGAGTTTGCGAGTGAAAAAAGCAAAAACAGTTAATGGTTTATTTTCGTCAAGTCAACGAAGCTTGAAATGCTTCCAATGAGTGAAATCAAAAACACTGCTTCAGCCGCTGCCCAGTACGGCAAGGCAAACAGTCCCATTTGAGTGAAAACCAGTTTTAAGAAAAAGCTAAACGCCATCAAAGCCAGGTAGGACGAAACTTTTCTGTGCTTTTCCAGCTTGAGCTGATAAAACCAGTGCGCGCCGACGGAAAGCAATGTTATTATCGCCAAGGTGACAACGACGTTGAAAGGGAACGCCATTAACCGGTCAACTCCTTCAAGCCCTTGGACAACAAGTAAACGCCCAGGAAGGTAAAGAGTGTGGCAAGCCCCCAAATCAAGTCGCCGGAGTCAAAGCCATTCAACGCTGGATAGTTGTAGTTGATTGACTCCTGCCATTCCTGTAGCAAGACTTCAAACGCTTTCTGGAAAGACAAAAGGAAGGCGCCCGCTGCAAAAAGCTTGAACCCGTTGTCGCCGCCTGCCTTGAACTCGTTCCATGTAAGCACTCCAAAGTAAAGCAATACGAGGCCGGAAACAATGTCCAGGCCGTCATCGAACCATTTGGCGTTGGCTAATGGCGTAAAAATAGAAATTATTCCCACGTTCAAGGCAATGAAAACTGCAGCTAAAACCGCGAACAATGTAATGCCCTTCATGGTTTTCTAGAAGCAACTCACGTGAATAAAAACGTTTCTTTGTTAAGGAAAGCTGTGCCTCCAGTGAAAACCCTTTTGGAAAAAGCAGTCTTTGCCTGCGGTTGTTTTTGGCACGTCCAGGACGCCTTTGACATGATTCAAGGCGTTGCATCGACGCGTGTGGGGTACGCCGGCGGGCGCGCAAAAAACCCGACCTACGAACAAGTGTGTTCGGGCGCCACGGGTCACGCGGAAAGCGTTGAAGTCAAGTTCGACCCTTCCAAGGTTTCTTACGGGGAACTCGTCGCTGCGTTTTTCGCAATGCACGACCCCACGCAGTTCCATCGCCAGGGGCCTGACGTTGGAAGCCAGTACCGTTCCGTGGTTTTCTACCGCGGCGCCGCGCAGAAAAAGGCAGCCGAAAAGGCAAAGGCTGAATTGGAAAAGTCACGGCGCTTCGACAAGCCAGTCGTGACTGAAATTGTACCAGCGGCAACGTTTTGGGAGGCAGAGGAATACCACCAGAAGTACTACCAAAAGCACCCATTCAGGAAGGTTTGCGGGATTTAACGCCGACGCTGTCCTGCTTTTAATCGTTTTTTTAACGCTTTCGCCTTTCTCCATTCCAATGAACCGGAAAGCCTTTCTCGCAGCGGTAGTGCTTTTTGCTGCGTTGTTGGTCACTGGGTGTGTTTCGCCACAGACTGGTGCGGACGACAGGAAACGCGGAGAACCTGACGGATTGCAGCAAACGGTTCCCGCTTCACCGGAACCGCCCCCAACCCAACCCGAACCGCCTGCAAGCCCCCCGCCAGCCCCTTCAGGAGTCCACGACGGCGGACCCGCAGAAGGCACTAGCCAGGGAACGCGGGCTTCGCCTTTGTCGAGGCACTCCCAGAACCTGCGCGAGTACGGGATTGACTGCAGTTTCGAGAACGCGAACGACACGCGGAACAGCCTTGCAATCGACCCCTCCAACCCGGACACTTTGTACGTTGGCGTCGAAGGCAAGGGAGTGTTCAAGTCAACTGACGGTGGGAGCACGTGGAATTCTTCCTCCAATGGAATCCTGGCTTACCCTGACATGGCAAGCCCCGGGCAAAAATGCTATCCGGACATGGCTAAAATGGTCATTGACCCGCGGGACACGCAGAGAGTATTGCTGGCTGCGGCAGACGTTTCCACGGGGTTCATTGACTGGTCGTACGCCGAAACCGCGGGGATTTGGGAGACGCTGGACGGCGGCGAATCCTGGCACCAGTTGATTACTGACTTGACAGTGAACGCCGCTGGAACGGGAGCCCTGGCGTTGGATCCGGGAAACTCGGACGTAATCTATTACGGGGTCAACACGGACCCGCCGACGTTCAAGGAAGCGCCCGTAAAGGAAACACTGAACAGGAACGGCCCGTTGTACAAGTCAGTTGACAATGGAAGGACGTGGAAAGAAGTAGAGAGCGGGATGCTTCCCGGAATCCAGGCCACGGGCGTTTTTGTCAACCCAAAGGACTCCCTTGAACTGGTTCTTTTGACGCAGGCGCACGACCACGTTTACCACGAAACGTACATTGACGAAGTCTTTTCCCGCACACAGTTAGGGCCAATGAAGTCAGGCGACGGCGGGAAGACTTGGGAGGCGCTGGCTGGACTGCTGCCCGAGCCTTACCGGAATCCTTTCGACGGCGACGTTTCCTTGAACAACTTCGACCACTGGCTCGTGCGCCCCTTTCTTTTCGGCAAGGAGTTCCCGCCCGAGACAACGCGGCAAAAAAGCTTTTACACCACTGACGGCGGCAAAACATTCCACGAGACGCCCTCGCTTATCTGGATAGGGCGCTATGACCCCCACGACCCGAAAGGCAATCACTTGATTGGGTACTCGCCGTGGAACGCCGCAGGAGACTTGCTGGAAAGCCTTGACGCAGGCAAGACTTGGAAGGCCATCGCGAAACCCGCTGAACTTGACAACAGCAAAGTCAAGGTTTCCAACATTGCCTGGGACCCCCTAAATCCCAGTGTTGTTTACTTGACCGGCACCCAGGCCTTCGTGTGGAAGTCGACTGACGCTGGGAGGACGTGGAAGGCTATCTTGAGCCTTGAAACGCTTCCAAGGACAGACAGCCAATCCACGCCAGCCACGGGGCACGCTGCCGGGAAGTACTACGGCGGCGTCATTGACTCCCTGCCGGACTGCGCGCCCGGCATGCAGTTCACAGAACCGCCGGTTGACTTGGGCGAGGTTTACGAAATCTCTCCCCGCGGCAACATAGGGCCGCCCGGCCACACTTTTCCAACGGACCACTTGTTCATTCACTTGAACCCGCAAGGCGCAAGCACTGAAGTCTTTGCGCTCAAGGCGCCGGCCGACGTAACAGTCGTTGAAGTCAGGGAAACAGACGACCAGCTCGAGCAGGGCAAGAAGGAGTACTGGATTTACTTTGGAATGTGCAAGGACTACTTTGCCTACTACAACCACGTGAAAGAACTCCGCGGCGGGTTGAAAACCGCATTCGACCAAGGCGGCGCGTGCATGCCCAACTTCCCTGGCTGCAACAAGAGGCTTTCATTCAAGGCAAAGGCCGGCGAAGTAATTGGAGGCGTCGGGAGGTTCCAGGGCAACTTCGACTTCGGCGGAGTGAATTATTCTAAGCCGCTCGCCTTCGCCAACCCTTCCAGGTACGGGAACGAGCGCGCGTTGTACATTTCCTGCGCCCTTGACTACTATTCAGGGAGCCTGCGCGGCCAGTTTGAATCAAAAATCAAGCGCGTCCAGGAACCCTGCGGGGTGGTCATGCAGGACGTTCCCGGCACGCTTCAAGGCAACTGGTTCAACGGCGACGCCGACGTTGCCGGGCCGTGGGAAAAGCACTTGGGCTTCTTGTACGACAACGACGACCCTTCCATTGCCGTCGCCTCAATTGGCGGCACCGTTTCCGGCGCGCAAAAATGGGAGTTCGCGCCCCGCGGCGCCGGGACCACTAACAGGCGGTTCTCTGACGTGAAGCCGGACGGGCTGGTTTACTGTTATGAAAGCAATGGACAGAAGCTTCTTGCCCGGCTGCCGGCAGGCGACGAACTGGAAGTGGAGCTGCGGGAAGGAACTTGCGGCGGCAGCAATGCGCTGGACAGCCCGACAACTTACAAGCGTTGACGCGGCGCGTGTCTTTTTCCCCTTTTCCCCTTAAAAGTGCACGAACTTCAAGGCCTTCAATCTTTTCAGGCTTGCCGTCATTGCATCCCGCGTTATTCCAAGCCTTTGTGCAAGAACTTCCAGGTCTTTTTCCTTCAAGTGCCTGAACTCGTATTCTTTTTCGCTGTACAGTTCCTGGCGTTTTTCCAGCGCGCGCAAAACGCCCAAGTCCGTTTCAGCCCGTTCGCGCATTTCCTTCGTTGACCGCAAGACGCTCACGGCCATTCCCTCGGATTCACTGCCGGGAACGGGTTGGTGCGCGCGCTCAATTGGCGGCGCCTCATGCGAGTAAAGCCTGCGGTAGAACTCGAGAATCAAGTGGTAGTCCCCGATGTGGCTGTTGTGGCCTTCGCTTATTATGACTCCTTTTTTTGCAGTGGAAAGCATTTCAAGCATTGTCAATTGGCTCGTGGGCCTGGGAAGGTCTGGCTCGTGCGAAAAAGCCCAGTCCACCTTGCCCCTTTTAATGGGCGGGTTGGTCGCGTCGCCGACAAGGAAGTGTGTGTCCTTTGCGCCCTGCGCGCGCCACTGCGCGATGCGAATGGCTTTCGGGTCGGCGTCAAAATGGATTTTCCTGCCGGGCAAGTGCCTTGAAACGTCTCCAACGGAGCCCATGAACACGAGAACCTTGTCGTCCTTTGAGATTTGTGGGACGCTGATTTGGCGGGCGGGCTTGATGGACTGCTTGAACAAGTGCGGGTGGGGGTTGGCTGGCGGGTTGCTCCGTTCGCTTACCCAGATTCGCGCTCTCTCCCAAGTCTTTTCCCGCACGTCCTTCATTACCGAACAAGTAACAGTTGAAGGCAGAGCCAGCTTTTTCCGCATTCCAGGCATGCAAGAAAGAGTAACGCTTGAAAGGGTTGAAAGGGCTTTCGCTTTCCTTGGCTTTTACTGCCTGCAAAACCAGCTGCAAAATCAGTGTGATTGGAAGTCCTTGTCTATTTCCTCGCCGACCTTGCGGATGCGCTGGAACGCCCTCAGGAAGTCCTGCTCTATTTCTTCTATTGTTTCCTCGACAGAGTGCATTCGCAGCTCGTAAAGGGACTCGCGGCGCTGCTGCATTGCCGGAATGATGAGGCCGCGTTCGACTAGCTTGCGGGCGTGGTGCAGTACCGAGGGCTTTGAGAGCCGGAATGCCTGGGAGAGTTCCTCCAGAGAAGTCGGCTTTCCTTGCTTCGTGTTCGAAATGACTTGCCTTAAAATTCTAAGCGTTGTCTTTTCGTGGTCCCTTGGCCCCACTAAGCCCAGAACGCTGCACAGCCACTCCAACTCAGTTTCAGGGTTTTTTTGCAGTGGGGGCCTTTCCCAGTGGATTACGATTTCACGAGACACTGTGCTCATAGGAAAGCAAAAGGAAAGAAAGCGTTTAAATACTTTATGCTATAATTAGTAAACATTGCAAATTGAAAGATAATGTTGCAGGCAACAACTTTTGCGGGTTGACGTGAAAAGGCAAGGTTTTTATTAAGCTAATATTGAGAGTTTAGGTAAAAGCTTTGGGAAAGTTTTAAGGCTTTGAGGAAATTCCGCGGGGGGGAACAAAATGACTGCAGCACCGCCAAACCCTGGAAGGGGCGGCGACGGGGACGACTACGACCCGTTTGACGAAATCAGGAAAATGCAGGACGAAATGGACTCCATTTTCGGCAGGTTTTTCTCTGGAGCGCAGCCCGAAGAAGGAAGCTCCGCCGGGGGAAGGATTCCGAGCATTGAGACAAGCGACGCCAGCGTTGACATCATTCCATTCAAGGAAGTCATTTACGTAATAGTCGAGCTTTCGGGTTACAAAAAGGAAGACATAAAGGTCAAGGTAAGCAAGTACCAAGTGGAAGTCCGCGCCAAGAGCGACAGGAGCTCGTTTTACCGCGTGCTCGACCTCCCCTCGGAAGTGCTGGAGGACAAGACGAACGCGACCTTCAAGAACGGCGTTTTGGAGTTAAAGCTGGTCAGAAAGCACCCGCGTTCCACCTCCAACCCCGGAGTCAGCATTCATTGATTCAGTGGAAGAAAAGGGAATTCATTATGGCAGTGGAAGAAAACCAGGACAATGGAAAACGAGAGCCCTTGCAGCTCCGCGTGGCCGAAGGCTATTCGCGGGACGTCAGCAAGCTCATCGCCCGCATCAGCTCCAAGAACATGGAACGCCTGGGCGTGCAGAGCGGCGACATAATTGAATTGAAGGGGAAATCGCTTACGGGCGCCGTTGTCTGGAGGGCTCACGAAGAGGACGACGCAAAGGACATAGTGCGCATTGACGGCTTCCTGCGCTTTAACTCGGGCGCGAGCCTTGGAGACTTTGTTGCAGTGCGGAAGGCCGAAACGCAGAACGCGCAAAGCGTTGTCCTCGCACCCGTTGAAAACATTCGGTTCACGTCCAACGTCGACAACTACTTCAAGCAAAAACTCATCGACAAGCCCCTCGTGAAAGGCGACCGCCTCGCTTTCTCTGTACTGGGCACGAATGTTCACTTTGTGGTCACCCAAATAGCTCCCAAGGGCATTGCAAAAGTAGTGCAGGAAACCCAGTTCAAGGTCTCCGAGACCCCAGCAAAAGTCACGGACAAGCAGCGCATGCCCCAAGTCACTTACGAGGACATTGGCGGCATGAAGGAACCCATCGCGAAAATCCGTGAAATGGTTGAATTGCCGTTGAAGCACCCCGAAGTCTTCGAGCGCCTCGGCGTGGGCGCGCCCAAGGGAGTGTTGCTGTACGGCCCGCCGGGCTGCGGGAAAACGCTTTTGGCGAAGGCTGTCGCAAGCGAGTGCGAGGCGAACTTCGTGACGATAAACGGCCCCGAAGTCATGTCAAAATGGTATGGTGAAAGCGAAAAGCACCTCCGCGACATTTTCCAGAACGCGGAAAAGAACGCGCCCACGATTATTTTCATTGACGAAATAGATGCAATCGCGCCCAAGCGCGAGGAAGTCACTGGCGAAGTGGAACGCCGCGTCGTTTCACAACTGCTCACTTTAATGGACGGCATCTCGTCCCGCGGCGAAGTGATCGTCATTGCAGCAACCAACAGGCCCAACAGCATTGACGAAGCGCTTAGGAGGCCTGGGAGGTTTGACCGCGAGATTGAAATTGGAGTGCCGAATAAGAAGGAACGCTTAGAGGTCCTCCAGATTCACTCTCGGGGAATGCCCTTGCGGGAAGTTGACCAGCAGAAAATCGCGCAAATAACGCACGGGTACACGGGCGCGGACCTGTCGGCCTTGACGAAGGAAGCGGCAATGAAGGCCTTGCGGAGGATGCTGCCGGAAATAAAGAAGGTAACCGGGCGCGTTCCCTCTGAGATTTTGCTGAAGCTCACTGTTGGAATGACTGACTTCACTGAGGCGTTCCAGGAAATCACTCCTTCGGCGTTGCGCGAAATACTAATTGAAACCCCCAACGTGGGCTGGGAAGACATTGGCGGGCTGGAAGACGTGAAAAACGAAATCCGCGAAGTCGTCGAGTGGCCCTTGCGCAACCCGGAGGCCTTCAAGCGCCTCGGCATAAAGCCGCCGCGCGGCATTCTCCTCTACGGACCGCCGGGCTGCGGGAAGACCCTCATAGCCAAGGCGCTCGCGACCGAGAGCGAGGCCAATTTCATTTCCGTGAAAGGACCTGAGCTCGTGTCAAAGTGGGTCGGCGAAAGCGAGAAGGGCGTCCGCGAGATTTTCCGAAAGGCCAGGCAGGCCGCGCCGTGCATTATTTTCTTTGACGAGTTCGACTCAATCGCG
>DATDTB010000052.1:0-9790 GCA_035291025.1 archaeon | reverse complement strand
AAAAAAGGGCTGCCAACTTCATTTACTTAATTCCTTGAAGCGAAAGGCCTTCACTCGCCCGCGTAAGCTGCGTAAATCTTTATGGAGCCAAGCAAGGCCAGGGCAATTATGAAAAGCACCAGCGCGACATCCAAGGACTGGCAGCCCCAGGGGTGCGGCATTACCGTCAGGCACGTTGAATCGCTTTCCAGTGAAAGATAGCAAGCCATTGGCCACGTCCCGGGCGGGGCCGCGCAGTCGCCGGCAGGCACGCCCACCTTGAGGAAGGTGTACGAAAAATACGAAGCCAGCACCAGCGTCACGGCAAGCACAACCAGGACGTTGAACGCATTGCGGGAAAGTGAAGCCATTCAACAAGCACTCCTCAAAAAAAACCTCAAGGGACAAAAAAACTGGGCTAAAGCTGTTACTCGGCTTCTCCCGTGAAAACGCCGCCGCCTTCCAGGTCTCGCGCGATGAACTTCAACGCGGAAGCCAAGTGGCTGGGCTGTTCGAAGTCCGACAAGTCAAAGATGTACTTGCTGTTCGCTTTCACGCACTCCGGCAAGGCGTCGCGTTGCGTGGGCGGAACTATTATCGTCACCAGCAGCTTGCCTTTTTCCAGTATTGGGGAAACGAGCCTTGAAGCCGCGTTCTCGTCCTTTGGCAAGTCCTCCGTCCAGAGCCGCACAACGAAGTCGGAAACGCCCAGGAGCTGTTCTTTTTTCACAATTGCCTCTTCAGGTTTTAATTTCTTGCCCACGAGGTCCTGCTGCTTGAGCACTTCGTAGCCAGCGAGTTCGAGTATTCGCTGGACTTCAAGGAAGCTCTCGTAGTTTTCCCCTTTCCAGCTGCCAACGACGTAAGCCTTCATCCTAGGACAAAGGAAACAAAACGGGTTTAAAACATTTTGCTCCCAGCGCCAGGCAGGGAAGCTCCAGGCGAAAACAGGGTCAACGGCCGCGGCCGCGCCGCGGCTTGGGTTTCACTCCCCGGGCCTTTCTCTGCCTTAGGAAGGCTTGCCAGTCCCGCTTGCTTCCAGTGAAACTTCCCAGCGGTTCTGGGCGCCCGCGCTGCGGCGGCCAGTTTTCCTCAGGCTTCGGGCCGGGAACGACTTTAGGGCTCCAGCCCGTTTGGGAAGCGCGCGGCTTTGGGTTTGCTTTTCGCGCTGGCTTTTTCGCAGGCCCTGTCATACAAAGGCAAGTGGCGAGAAATCGTTAAGAATTCAATGCCAGACCGTTTCAACTTCCGTGCCGCGGATGTAGTTGTAAGCCGCAACAGCAGCCTTTGCGCCGTCGCCTGCGCACGTGACGAATTGCTTGAAGCCCCCCGTTACGTCTCCGGCGGCGTAAACCCCTGCAACGCTTGTCTTCATCGTCTCGCGGTCAACCTTTATTGTCCCGGAAGGCTTCAGTTCGCATCCGAGCTTTTCCGCAACAGCCGTTAGGGCGCGCACGCCCACTTCGACGAAGCAGCCCTGGACGTCAAGCACGCGTTCCTCTCCCGTTGCGTTGTTTTTCAGGAACGCCTTTTCGAGGAGCTGGGAGCCCGTGAACTTTTGCACGTCGGTGTTGAAGAGGACTTCGACCTTGGACTTCTTCAAGCGCTCCACGAGGGTCTGCTCGGGCCGCTTGAACTCGCTGCCCCTGTATGAAAGGTAGACCTTGGAGGCGATTTCGTCAAGGAACACCGCGGCGTCCACGGCAGAGTTGCCCCCGCCGACCACCAGGACGCTTTTCCCGCGGAACAGGGGGCCGTCGCAGGTGGCGCAGTAAGAAACGCCAAGCCCTGCAAACTTTGACTCGCCTTCAACGCCCAGTTTCCTGTGCTCGCCGCCGGTCGTTATTATGACCGCCTGCGCCTCGTACTCGCCGTCCGCGGTCGTTATTTTGAATTTCCCCCCGGCGCGCTGGACGTCGGTGACTTTTTCGCTTGCAAGAACTGCGCCGGAGGACTCGGCATGCTTCCTGAACAATTCCATGAGCTCCGGACCAGTGGTCTTCAGGATGCCGGGGTAGTTTTCCACCTCGAATGCCGTGAGCCCAATCCCGCCCGGAGCGCCCTGCTCGAATATTATCGTCTTAAGGTTCTGGCGCCCCGCGTAAACGCCCGCCGCCAAGCCCGCAGTGCCGGCGCCAATTATCGCCAGCTCGAATTCCTTTGCCATGGAAAAACCTGGTTCAAAAAGTAAGTCTTGCCTTAACTGCGTCGCCAACTATTTTTAATGCCCGCCCCGGGAGGCGTGGGGCCGCAAAAAGGTTCGGCAACCAAACTACTTAGTATATATTTTTTCTAATTAGTATAATTTTTGAACGATAAATATATAAACTATCACAATAGTATATACGCAGGTGGTTTCTCGCAAGTTGCTCAAATTGGGCGGGTCCACAGTTATTTCCCTCCCCTCGGCGTGGACCCGCAACCGCCACCTCTCCAAGGGAAGTCTCGTGGAGCTGAGCGTGGCGGGTGAAAGCCTAGTCGTCAGAGTGCCTGGGGCCTCGGGGAAAAAAGAGATTGCGGTTGACGCCTCGCAATTCGAATACAGCGACTACTATTCAGTAATGATGCACGCTTACCTGTCGGGCGCGGAACAGGTCGCCCTTTCCGGCCTCCGCATCAAGAACCTGCACCTGGAAAACTGGCCGGGTTTTGAAGTCACCTCGCAGAAAAAGGACAAGACACTGGTAAGGTTTCTGGGGCCAGGCGAGCCCTTCGCTTCGTCATTCCAGCGCCTTGTCTCAATGCTCAAGACGCTTGCAGGAGACTGCACATACGCCCTCGAAAAGAGGGACAGCGAGGCGCTCGAGTCCTTCAGCGAAAGGAAGCGCTCGCTGCAGCGCGCAACCGACTTGGCAGTAAGGTCTCTCCAGCTAAGCGGGGCCGATCCTGAATACTCTTTTTCCCACTTGCTTCAGGTCGTATTCCTTGAAATCGCGTGGCAGAACGTCTTGCAGTCATGCGAGTCTCTTGGAAAGGCGCACGAGAAAAACGAGAGGGTGCGGGCGGCCCTCAAGTACAACTGCGAGACGATGCTGGAGTGCCTCGAAAAGCCCAACACTGCGCGGGCAAGGGAAAACCTCGAAAAAGTGAGGAAACTGTGCGCAGGGGTTGGCGTGTGTGAGCTCAAGGTTTCACTGGAGGAAGCGGCAAGGAACTTGTTCCTTGCAGTCAGCACGCGTTTTGGCAGCACGCAGTCAGGGGTAAAAACTTAAAGGCTTTCAAGGTAACTGTTTGAGGGAAAAGAAAACTGGGTTGTTTTTTCATGGCATCAAAGAAAGGCCTGGAAGCAGGCGAGAGGGTCCGCGTTGAAAAAGACGGAAAGGCTTACGAGGGGGTTGTGCTGCCTGCTAGCGAGTACGCCGGCGCCAATGACCTCGTCCTGAAGCTGGACAACGGCTACAACATAGGGGTTTCAGTTGACGGAAAAAGCAAAATCACCCTGCTCGGGAAAAGGACGCGCGTCGGGAAAGCGGTAGTAAAGAAGGAGTACTCGCATTCCACGGGTTTGCCTGAGATAGCTGTGCTTTCAACCGGGGGGACTATTGCCTCGCGAATTGACTACGAGACCGGAGGAGTGAAGGCGGAATTCAGCGCATCTGACATCGTTGCAAGCGCGCCCGAGTTGAAGGAAATCGCGAACATTGACTCAGAGCTGATCTTCAACTTGATGAGCGAGGACTTGCTCATGAGCGACTGGAAAAAAATAGCGTCGCACGTCGCGGCCCAAGTCAGGAAAGGCAAGAAAGGAGTTATAATAACGCACGGCACGAACACAATGCATTACTCCAGCGCGGCGCTCAGCTTTGCCCTCCGCAACCTGGGCATTCCCGTGGTTTTCACTGGCGCGCAGCGCAGCTCTGACAGGGGCTCCAGCGACGCCTTCGTCAACCTGGTTTGCTCGGCCAAGGCCGCAGTTTCCGAGATAGCCGAAGTGCAGTTGTGCATGCACGGGTCAATTTCTGACGATTACTGCTTTTCGCACCGCGGCACGAAAGTCAGGAAAATGCACACTTCGCGCAGGGACGCGTTCCAAAGCATTAACGCGTCGCCTCTGGCCAGGATTCACGCGAGGGGCGGAATTGAGTTCTTGACTGAGGAATACAACAAGCGCGGCTCTCCAGGCGAAAAATTAAAAGTAGTGGACGACTTCGAGGAGCGCACCGCGCTCATCTACACTTACCCAAACATGCGCCCTGACGTGCTGGACTGGCACGTCGAGCAAGGCTACAAGGGATTGGTTTTGATGGGGACGGGCTTGGGGGAAGTAGTGCCAACGAAGACGAAGTACTCGCTCATTCCATCAATAAAGGCGGCAGTGAAGAAAGGCGTGCCTGTGGTTGTGGCGTCCCAGACAATCCACGGCCGCGTGCACCCATTCGTTTACGCAAACCTCAGGACTTTGTTCATTGACTCCGGGGCGATTCCGGCGCAGGACATGACCCCTGAGACGGCGTTCGTGAAGCTCGCCTGGGTCTTGCCGCAGGCGAAGGGCGTGGAGCACGTCAGGGAATTAATGATGGAAAGCGTGGCCGGGGAAATAAGCCCGCAGACTCCAGTCCTTTAGGCAAGGCATGAAGGCCAGCGCCGCGCAGTTCTGAAAGAGAGTTACCCGCCATCCCACCCCTCTCCTTTCCCAGCCAAGCTTCTTGCAGTGCGTTCACTGTTGCTGTGGTTCGCTTCCCGGCGCCTGCTGCGCGGGCTGTGCTTGTTCGACGACTTCGCTGAAGGAACTGCTTGCGCCGCACCCGCACACCGCGGGTTTTTCGGCGCCTTCAACGACTGCACTGCAAGCAGCGCACTTCCATTTTGGCATGGAACTGACCTCCTGCTTGCGTTTTCTGCAGCCAAATAAACAGAAATCAATAAATACCCGCTTGTGCCTTGGGGAAAAAGCTTGTCAGTAACTCAACGCCTTCAAGCCAATGTCCTTGCGGTAATGCATTCCCTCAAAGTGAATGCGGGAAACGCCCGAGTAAGCCACTGCGATTGCGTCCCCGATTGACTCGCCGCTTCCAGTCACTCCAAGCACGCGTCCGCCGCTCGTCACAACTTTCCCGTTTTCCAGCGCTGTGCCGGAGTGGAAGACGTTGACCCCGTTAACGGACTCGGCTTCCTTCAAGCCCCGCACTTCCACTCCCGTGGCGTAACCCCCGGGGTAGCCCTTCGAGGAAAGCACGACGCAGCACGCAGCCCCTTCCTTCCACGAGGCTTGGCTGGCTCGCAGCGAGCCCTGCGAGACTGAATTGCATAACTCGAAAAAGTCCGACTCCAAGAGGGGCAGGATTGCCTGGGTTTCAGGGTCGCCGAAGCGGGCGTTGAACTCCAAAACCTTTGGCCCTTTCTTGGTTAGCATTAAGCCGGCGTAAAGGACTCCCTTGTAGGTTATTCCCTGGGATGAAAGCGTTTTCACCACTGGCTCCAGTACTTCTTCCCTTATTTCCTCCAAGGCTTGCCGTGAAACGAAGGGCGTTGGCGAGTACGCACCCATGCCCCCCGTATTAGGGCCTTCGTCGTTGTCAAAGACGCGCTTGTGGTCCTGCGCCGGCGCCAGCGGCACTACTCGTTTTCCGTCAACCAGAGCCAAGACTGACGCTTCAACGCCTTCAAGGAGTTCTTCCACCAAGAACGTTTCGCCGGCGACGCCGAATTCCTTTTTCACGGCCACGCGGTCGATTGCGTCAAGGGCTTCCTGCCTGGAACTGCACACAATGACGCCCTTGCCGGCCGCCAACCCGTCAGCCTTGACCACCACGCGGCCGCCCAGCTCTTCAACGTAAGAACGTGCCTCGCCGGACTGGCTGGAGGAAAAGGACTTGAAGGAAGCGGTTGGAACGCGCGCGTCGAGCATGACACGCTTGGCGAATTCCTTGCTGCCCTCGAGGCGCGCTGCGGCCTTGCAGGGCCCGAAGACTTTGACTCCGCGCTCCTCCAAATAGTCCACGATGCCTTCCACGAGCGGTTTTTCAGGGCCCACTACCACCAAGTCAACGCCTTTAGACTTGACGAAGTGGAAAACGGAAGAAAAGTTGCCTGCATCGATTGAAACGTTTTCGCCCACGAACGACGTGCCGGCGTTGCCGGGCGCGGTGAAGACTTTTTCAACGTTCTCGCTTTTAGACAAGGCCCACGAAATTGCATGCTCCCTGCCGCCAGAGCCAATGACTAAAACGCTTGCCACTGAAAAGAACTCCTTCAACTTTAATTCATGGCGTGAAAAAGCTTTTTAACACGACACGCGTTCATGTAAGGCAAGGGCAGGCAAAGGCGGGGGGAAGCAAGCCAGTGTGCGGGATAATAGGGGTAAGCGGCAGCAAGGCGGCCGCGCAAGAAGCATACGTTGGACTATTTACTTTGCAGCACCGAGGGCAGGATGCTGCGGGCATTTGCACCCTTGAAAGCGGCCGGAGTGGTTTTTCCTTGAAGAAGGGGAAGGGCCTTGTTTCTCAAGTGTTTGACGAAGGCTCGCTGCGCGAATTAAAGGGCGCTTCGTGCGTTGGGCACGTTCGCTACCCGACCGCTGGAAGCAATTTGTGCGGCGAGGAGCAGCCCTTCGTGTCAGCCAACGGGAAAATAGCGCTCGTGTTCAACGGCAACATACTCAACTGCGTTGAAAGGAGGAAGGCGCTGCAGGAAAAAGGATTCGCTTTCGAGAGCGCCAGCGACGCCGAAGTCTTGCTGAACGAGTTAGTCAACGCTTGGACGGAGTCAGGCGGGGCTGGAGAGCAAAGGCTGTGGAAAGCGCTTGAAGCGGTAATGAAGAACTTGAACGGCGGCTATTCAGTCATTTGCCTCACTGAGTTGGGGCTGCTTGGATTCCGGGACCCTAACGCGATAAGGCCAATGGTGCTGGGAAAAAAAGTCACGCTTGAAGGGGTTTCGCACGCGTTTGCCTCTGAAAACAACGCCTTGGACGTCTTGGGGTACAAGGTCTTGCGAGACGTGGGGGCGGGCGAGGCGATACTTGTAAGAAGCGACGAGTCAATCGCCTCAAAAGACGTTCTGCCGCGGCAGAAAAAACACTGCATGTTTGAATGGGTTTACTTTGCGCGGCCCGACTCAATTCTGGAACGAGTTGGAACGTATGAAGTTAGGCAAAGGCTTGGCATTGAGCTTGCAAGGCAGTGGAGGGAAAAAGTCAATGCGCACATTGACGTAGTGACTCCAGTGCCTGACAGCGCTCGCAGCGCAGCCCTTGCCTTTTCCCAAGAACTCGGCGTGCCGTTCCAGGAAGGCCTCGTGAAAAGCAGGTACGTGCAGAGAACATTCATAATGCCGGACCAGAAAACACGCGAGTGGAGCGTGAAAATGAAACTCAATCCCTTGATCCCAGTCTTAAAAGGAAAACGCGTTGCAGTAATAGATGACAGCGTGGTGCGCGGCACGACTTCAAGGCGCATAATTGAAACAATAAAAGAGGCTGGCGCCCTTGAAGTGCATTTCTTGTCAACGTGCCCCCCAATAACCAACCCTTGCTTTTACGGCGTGGACATGAGCACTCGAGAGGAATTGATAGCGGCAAGGACTGAATCGGTTGAAGAAGTGCGAAAATTCATTGGCGCCGACTCCCTGACTTACCAGTCAATCGACGGGTTGAAGAAGGCGATAGGTTTGAGTGAAAGGATTTGCACTGGCTGCCTCACTGGAGCTTATCCAACGCAAGTATCCCAGACCCTGCTGGAAGCCTTCGAGAAAACCAGGAAAAGCGAGCGCAAGGCATTCGAGGAAAGCAAGGCAAAGATTCAGTGACTGAAGATGCGCGCGTGGCTGAAGGCCATCGCAATCCCTAGCTGGTCCGCTTTCTGGATGCTCAAGTGGTCCCTGAGCGAGCCCCCGGGCTGTATTATTGCCTTCACGCCGCGCTCTCCGGCCAACTCAACCGAGTCAGGGAAGGGAAAGAAGCCGTCTGACGCGAGTATTGCGTTCCTTGCCCTGCCGCCCGCTACCTCCAATGCTATTTGCACTGCGCGGCTGCGCTTCGTGGAACTCCCAACGCCGTAAGTCCAAAAGCTTTCCACGATTCCGTCTTTCACGACCCCGTCGCCTACCAGTATCCCGTTCGAGGGGACTTTTCGCACGACTTCGTGCGCCGTCAGCAAGACTTTCAATGCGTCGGCGTCAGGCTTGAGCTTTGTGGGAAAAGACACCGCGGTTTCCTGCAACCTTTTTCCAAAGTCGGGTTGTTCCTGCACCAGGAAAGCCCCGTCCACGAGCCTCACGTCCCAGTGGTAACTCGAGTAAGGCTTTGTCTTAAAGAGGCGGCGCTGCTTTTTCTGGCCCTTCTTCAGCAATTCAACGGCCTCCGGGGCGAAGTCCGGCGCGCAGATTATCTCGCGGTAGTTCTCGGGCCGCGGGTCGGCTATTAACTCCGCGGTCTTTGCGTCGCACGCGCGGTTCATTACTATGACGCCGCCGAAGTCTGCGCTGGGGTCGCACTTGCTTGTCTTTTCATACGCCTCGCTCAAGGTGGTTGCGAAGGAAAACCCGCTTATTATGCCGTGCTTCACCGTTGCAACAGTTGGGACTTCTTCAAAGCCTTGAAGGAGCTTGTTGGCCTTTCCTGCGTCCATGAAGTTGTTGAAAGATGGAACGTCTCCGGAGAGCTGTTCCCATTCAAGGATTCCGCCGGAGTTGAAGGGCGTCTTGAAGACTCTGGCGTTCTGTCCCGGGTTTTCGCCGTACTTCGGCTTCGCGGCGCCCTTCAAGGCAATGAACAGGTTTTGCGGGATGCCGCCTGCGGGGGCACCGGACTCGAACCAGTTGGCGATGGCGGCGTCGTACCCCGCCGTGAGCGAAAAGGCTTGACGGGCCAGGCTTTCACGCGTTTCAAGAGACAACCCCATGCTGTTTTTCGACAGCTCTTCCTGGACCAGGGAGTACTGCGCGGGGGACGTTACTACGGCGGTGTTCTTGTAGTTCTTTGCCGCGGCGCGCACCATTGTCGGCCCGCCGATGTCAATGTTTTCAATGACGTCGCGGTCGGCTGCTCCTGAGGCAACGGTCTTTTCGAAGGGGTACAGGTTGCACACAATCAAATGTATTGGGACAATGTTGTTGGCCTTGGCTTCGCCGGCGTGGGCTTGGTTTGACCAGTCCGCTAGCAGCCCGCCCTCAACTTTCGGGTGGAGCGTTTTCACTCGGCCGTCGAGTATTTCGGGGAAGCCAGTGAAGTCGCTGATTTTCCTTACGCTCAAGCCTGCCTCGGACAGCGCCTTGAATGTCCCGCCCGTGGAAATTAGTTCAACGCTGTTTTGCGCGAGGAAAGAGGCAAAAGGCGCCAAGCTCGTTTTGTCTGAAACGCTCAGCAAGGCCCGCTCGACTCTCACGAGGCCGTATCGGCCCTCATTATCTGACAAAAAGAGTTCCCTCAGCAAGTAATGACCAAAAAGTATTAAAACGATTGGAAAAAACAGCTGCTCAGTTGCTGGGACTGGCTGGGAAGTGAAGGTCAATGAACTTAATCCTGCCTTTCCCGTAAACCATGTTCATTGGCGAGTAGTTCCACTCGGAAGACTTCAACCCAAGCGCTTCAATGTGGGCCCTTAATTCGGTTTCGGCCCGGCGCATCAGGGCCTGGATTGTCTCGCGTTCCCTCTTCGTCCGGGCATTGCCAAGCAAGTCAACAACTCTTACCCCGCCGTCTTCTTCTTCCCAGACGTACTCGTCCCCCTTGGTCTTTGTCAACCTGTACGGCTTGACTACGGGGGCGCCGTGTTCAGACAATTGGGCCATGTACTTGTAGCGCGCCTCAATTGGCGCGTTTCCAAGGCTTTCCCCCGAGCCTTGCCTTACAACTTTCACCACCTTGAAGCCG
>DATDTB010000051.1:0-7542 GCA_035291025.1 archaeon | reverse complement strand
AATTCTATTGCAGTGATGCGCGGCGAAACACCTGAGGGCGCCGCCCAGAAAGGCGTTAAAATCCAGGAAGTGGGGGTGGACAAGGCAAGGGGCACTGTCACAAGAGAGCAAAACTACTTGCTCGAGCAAGACAATGCAGGCAAAAGGCTTTACAAGTACAACCCCCGCACCGACTCCTTCGAACCCTTCATGGTAGTGGAAGAGTACTGGGACGAGAAACGAGTCTACAAAGCGGACCCAAAGACGGGCGTGCTTCTATTGAGTTCAGTCATTCACAAAAAGGGACTAAAGGGTTTGAAACCAAACGGGAACGGCAACGGAAACGGCCGCAAGGAAGGCGGGGAGTGAGTAAAATGAAGAAAGAGCCATTGGACCCAAACGCTGGCTATTTCGGCTTGCTGGTGCAGGACTCGAAGGCCTTGCTTTCAAGCGCTTGGGCGAAGAGTCGCGAAAGGCAGCAAAGGTTCAATGCAGCGCTCAAGGAAGAAGGCTTGATTGCGAGGGACTTCGCCGAAAGAGTCAGGGGAATGGTCTTCTTTGTTTTTGGCACGAGCGTCATGGGCGCGGCAGTAATTGCAAGCACTTCTGGAGTGCTTGAACTCCAGGCAATAGCCCACAACCTAATTTCCAGCCCGGTTGGAAGGATTGCATTGTTCCTCATTGGAGCCTCGTACTTCGTTGCCGGGACTTGGAGAATACTGACTGGGCGAAGCTGAACAAGGGGGTTGATTAAATGGCGTTGAACTGGCGGAACATCAAGAGGCTGCAGGAAACCAAGCACCCCAAGCTAAAGGTAAGGCAGCCGCTTCCAAGCATTCAAGGCGAAAAGCCCTTCATAGTCATTGAAAACACCTTCCCTGGGGACAAAAAGAGAGGAGTGCCGCAGAGGAAGAAAAAGCTCACCATAATGCGCGTCAGCGGCGACCGCACGGAGTACTTATTGGAAAAAACCGAGGGTGGCGGGAAGCACGAAAGAATCCACTGGAAGACAACTGACTTGCCACAGGAAGGATACAAAGTAAGGAAGATCGAGAAAAGGATCAGCGTGACCCGGTACCCTGAGACTCCTGAAAGGGGGCCCAAGCCGCCCTTGCCGGAAAAAGAGGAAGTCGAGCACACAATTCAAGGCATTAGGGACTTGGGGATTTGGCACACTTGGAAGGACTTGGAAACCGGCGCGCAGGTCGAGGACTACATTGACATCAGGAAAAAGAGGAAAGTGCTCGAAAAAGCCCGCCGCAGGAAGGAAAGGGAAAAAGAGCTAGCGGGAATAAGGCAGGAAATCGCGAAAAACCCTAACTTGGTGTTCTTTGACAAGATGGGAATGACGAGCGACGGGCGGCTGGCAAGGATGCGGGTGCGAGTGGAAAAACGAGGCGAGCTCTGGAACGACATCAGCATCAAAAAGTACTACGTGCCAAAAGAGCAAGCCCTGCCCCTCACCAGCATAGTAAAAAGCGAGAAAGGAATAAAGGTCACGAGCAAGATAGCGGTAAACCCGACGGAGAAACTCAGCGAAAAAGACTTAGTGGAAGAAGTGACCGTGAAGGCCATTAAGTCCGACACCGGGAAGACGTCGGACAAGGAAATCAAGAAATATTCAATCAACGTCGCAGGGGAAGTGGCGGAACACCAGCGCCACATCACGCAGTTCAACAAGGAAAACAAGCGGGTAATTGAAGACTTGTACGACTTGGTCACCGGAAAGTGGGTAAGGGCAAAAAAGGTTGCCGGAAGGAAAGGCAAGAAAAAGTGGTTCTTTTTCAGGAACCCAGACGAAGACTAAAACGTTTTTCCCTTTAACGCAAGAAAAACCCCATTCAACGAAACCATTTAAACGAATTACCTGCCTACTCGTTAAAATGAGCGAAAAGCCAGTGAAACTGGAAGGCGTGCTATTGGACGTTGTGGAACGCCAAGACAACACCCAAAGCTTCGTTGAGCTTTACTTCAAGGACACAACAAGCAAAAAGTCGTTCTCAGTAACTGACCGCTCCTTCCACCCCTTTTTCTACGTCATCCCGAGAGACTCCACAAGGAAAGGCATTGAGTCCTTGAAGGAAAAAATCAGGAAAACAAAGGTAAACACAAAACAGCGGGAAGCCACTCCGTTTCAAGTAACAGAAGAGGAAAAAGAAGCAGGCCTTGAAAAGTCAAAGGTCCTGAAAGTGGAGGCTTTTTTCTCCGGCGACGTCCACGAAATAAGAAACGAGGTAAAGCGCTGGGAAGAAGTCCTGGACACGGCGGAATTCGACATTGGCTTGGAACAGGACTACGTCAACTGCAGGAAGCTAAAGCCAATGGGCTGGCACGAAGTGGCGGCGCTTGAAGGCACGGAGGGCTTGGAAGTAGAGTCAATTGCCGAAAAAAAGAAGGAAACAACGGGTTTAACTGTTGCCGCGTTTGACATTGAAATACTCCCGGACCAAGGCTTCCAGGCCGAGTGGAGCAACCCGGAAAACGGCAAAGTCATACTGATTTCTTACGCAAGCAACAAGGGCGTGAAAAAAGTCTTCGCCTGCAACGGCAAGCTGTCGGACTGGGACCACTCCGTTGTCGTGCGTGACGAAAAGGAAATGATTGAAGCATTCGCCTCACAGGTCAGGGAAGACGAAGTGGACGTGCTTCTCAGCTACAACGGGGACGAGTTCGACTTCAAGTACTTGAAAAAACGCGCCGAGAAAACAAGGGCCGTTTTTGCCTTGGGCCGCGACGGCTCCCCGCCCAGGATTCGCACTGGCGGGCAAAGCGTTGTTGCAAAGGTCACGGGAAGGCCGCACGTAGACGTATACAAGATGATGACCTTCTTGGACCGCATCGGCGTCATGAACCTGCCCCGTTACACGCTGAAAAAAGTCCACGAACACGTCTTCGGCGAAAAACTCAAGGAAATACAGTTCTCAAAGTTCCGGGAATACTGGCAGCACAAGCCCCACGAAGTGGCTGAGTACTGCTTAAGCGACTCGGTTGGCACTCTAAGGCTGGGCTTGGAGTTCATCGACCTCAATTACGAGTTGTGCAGGCTCGCCGGCGTCAGCCTTGAAACGGAGAGCAGGATAACCACTGGAAGCATTGCCGAGTACTACTTGGTCAAGCGCGCGCGTGAAATGAACCTACTGCTGCCAAGGAGGCCGAAAGGCGACGACGTCAGCGAACGGTTCGCCGCGCCAATCGAGGGCGCCTACGTCAAAGAGCCGGTCCCGGGGCTGCATGAAAACATTGCCGAATTCGACTTTGGCAGCTTTTACCCGACCATAATAACCTCGCACAACATCTCCCCGGAAACGCTTGAGCACGCGGGCTGCAAGAACTACTTGGAGTCCCCGAAGGGGCACAAGTTTTGCCAGGAAAGAAAAGGGTTCTTTCCCTTGCTGATCGAGAAAATCATTGAAAAACGCAAGAAAGCAAAGACGGAAATGAAAAAGCACGCGAAGGACTCTGACGAGCACGCAAAGTGGTACGCCTTCCAGTGGGGCCTCAAAATACTCCAAAACTCGATGTATGGTTACCTGGCCTACCCCCGGGGTAGGTGGTACTCGCGGCCCTCGGCTGAAAGCATCACGGCTTGGGCGCGCGAATACATAAAGAAGGCCATGCAGGAAGCCGAAACCGCTGGCTTGAGGGTAATCTACGGAGACACGGACTCACTGTACGCCGCTTACCCGAGTGACTGGAACGAGGAAAGGCTGCAAAAGTTCTCACAGGAAGTCGACTCAAAACTGCCTGAAAAAATGGAACTAGAATTCGCCGGAGTCTATCCCCGCGGGGTATTCGTTTCCACCAAGGAAGGCGAAAAAGGCGCGAAAAAGCGCTACGCGCTCGTGAGCAAGGAAGGCACGTTCAAGATTCGCGGCTTCGAGCTAGTGCGCGGGGACTGGAGCAACATCGCCAAGGACACGCAAATGAAAGTTTTAGAGTTCGTGTTAAAGGAAGGAAAGCCCCAGAAGGCCGTTGACTACGTCCACGGAGTCGTTGAAAGGCTGAAAAAGAAAAGCGTTCCACTGGAGGAGCTAGTCATTCACACTCAAATAACGCGGCCCATCGAGGCCTACGCGGCCAAGGAACCACACGTTGAGGCAGCAAAGAAAGCCAACAGGCAAGGAGACGACTTCGGCTCGGGCAGCATGATTGACTACGTCATAACCTCGCGCGGCGACTCGATTTCGGACAAGGCCGTTGAAGTGAAGCACGTAAGGGAAGGCGACTACGACGTCGACTATTACGTGAACAACCAAGTCGCGCCCGCCGCGCACCGAATCCTCGGAGCGCTTGGAATCAAGCGGGAAGACTTGGTGCAGAAGGGCACGCAGAAGACGCTCGGCAAGTGGTTCGGGTGAACCACTGAAAGTGGAGGCAAAAGTATAAATACAAGTTATACAATAGTATAACTGGTGGTATTACAATGTATTTGAGAGTCAAGGCAACCGTAGGACCAAAGGGCCAAGTTGTCATTCCAAAAACGTTCAGAGACGCAACCGGAATGACGCCAGGAAAACAGGTACTGATTGGGTTGAGCAACCAAAAAGTCTTGATTGAGTCAAGGCAAGAATCTGCCGTGGACTCTCTTAGGAGTCTTGCAAGGCTCGGCAAAGGGGTTGGCAAGCTCTCCCACAAGGACTTTGACTCCGAGCTTGAGGAAAAATTCAAGAAATTCCTAAAGTGAACTCGTGAATGATTTACTTAGACGCCAATATTTTCATTTACGCCGCCTTAAACGAGGACGCAAAAGGCGAGGCTTGCACGCGCTTACTCAAGCGAGTTGAAAAGGGAGAGGTTTCAGGTCTAACGTCATACTTGACGCTAGAAGAAGTAGCGTGGGTTATTTCGAAAAGAGCTGGAAAAGAAGCAGCAGTTAAAGCCTGCAGTGACATGCTGTCAATTCAAAATTTGCGATTCGTTCCAGTGGACTCGGAAATTTCCTGGTTCTTCTTAGAACTAATGAAGTCTCACGGCTTACGTCCATCTGACGCAATCCACGCAGCATCAGCCATTTCACACTCAGTCAAAGAATTCGTTTCCGAAGACGCAGACTTTGACAAAGTAAAAGAAATCAAAAGAACCACTCCATGGACTTAGGAAGCCAAAGCAAAAAAAGGCATGCAGAAAACGCTCGGCAAGTGGTTTGGCTGACTAGTTCAATGGTTTCTTTTTCGGGGCAAAAGTCACGCCTAGGCTGGAAAGTTCTTCCTTCAAGGCAGCAATTCTGACTTCTTCTGACGGGTTTGAGCGGCCGCGCTCCCTGCTTCTTTCATGCAGTTGCTCCAAGGCCCTCACGTTGCTTTGAATTTTTAGAGTCCTAGAACGAGCCTCGCGCGCAGGCGCTTGCCTTGAACGCGCTGACAGGGCAGTGATGAAGCCAAGGCCCCTAACCTTGTCCAGCAATGCATGCAGGCGTGTTTTCTCGCTTTCCGTAAAGCTGCCGCGTTGTTGCGCTCGGCCTTTTATTGCTCGAATTACCCTGAGATGGCCAGCTGCCTGCTTTGCCTTACCCAACCTTCTCTTCCCTTCAACAATAACCTGCGTTTTCTTCCTCTGCCTAAATTTACCGGGCACGGATTTCAGCATTCAGGGATCCCTTGAATATAACAACCAAGGGGCTGTTTTTAACCTACACGGAAAGCAGCACAATTCCTGAAACAATTGAAGCAATCCCGACTTTCTGGTTCACTTCCAGGGATTCCTTCAACAGCACCACTGCAAGCAGTATTGTCACAAGGGGCATTGTTGCCGCTATCGGGGCCATCACTGCGCTGAACTCCAGCGTAATGCCGGCACCGTACGAAAGGTTCCCAATAGTTTCAAGCAAGCCCACCAGCGCCACCAACCCAAGCGCGTTTGACGGGAAGTCCAGCTTCTTTTTTATGGCAGCGGAGGCAAGGAAGACCAAGGCAAGCGTTGGGAACCTTACCAGGAACATGGGGAAAAACCAGTCCAAGCGGGAGGCAAGCACGTCCAATACCGTGTAAAAAGAACCAAAGAGCAGCGCGGCAATCAAGGCGTACTCAGCGCCCAAGGCAACGTTTTTCCTGCTCAAGTCCAAGTTGTACAAGTCGTGCAACTTGAACGAAACCAGCACGCTTCCAAGGATTGCAAGCAACGCCCCGAACGCCTGAACAGCGGTGAGGCTCTCGCCCAGGAAAGCCAGCGCCATCACTATCGTGAAGACGGCCCAAGTGTTTGTTATCGGGCTGACTATTGCAATCTTGCCCAACTGGAAGGCCTTGTAGAAAACCAGGAACCCGAGGGCGTTGAAGAGGCCTGCAAACGTTATCAATGCGAGCGTTTCAAGCGAAAGCAAGGGCAGCTTGAAGAAGGCGGCAAACGCCAGGGAGTAAAAAATAGTGACTATTGCTTGGCTCCAGAAAAAAGTCCTCGTCGCGCCGATTTTCCTTGAAGAGTTTGCCGCAACGAAGTCGGACGCGCCCCAGCAAAGCATTGTGACTATTCCCAGCAGTACTCCAAGCGAAAGGCTCACAAGACCACTCCAAAGTAGTTGACTGAGAAAAACAACACGAGGAAAACGCTGAACGGGATGAGCAGGTTGTCGCTTACTTTAACTGGCAACGACTCAAAGACTGAAGCGGTCAAGGCAGTCAAAAAACCCGCCATCGGGGACGCAATTAACAACGCGCCTGCAAAAGTGGAAGCGAAGCAGGCAATGAACCCCTCCCAAGACTTTTTAGGGTTAAAAAACAACTTTCGCCTTCCAAAGTGGCGCCCAATAATAGTGGAAAACGTGTCGCCAACGGTCAAGGCGATCACGGCCAGAAAGGCGGTTTTCTGCGGGAACAACAACAACGGCAGCCCGACTCCCAAGCCGTAAAAGATGGCGCCGTAAAACCTTCCCTTGTGTTCCCTTCTCTCAAATGAGTCAATCAAGCCGTGCCACGCGTCCTCCAAGTCCTCCAACACCTTAACGCGGAAAGGGTTTTTCTCGCGCAGCCTATGCTTGTGCTCCAAGTAAACAGAGTGAAAGAGCAAGGCAACGGAAAAGCCAAGAAAGGAAAAACCGACTGCGGTGGTTCCAAGGTAAAGGCTTGCCGGGATTGAGAGGACTCCAAGGAAGTGGACTGACTTCCTCTTCAACTCGAAGTGGGCCTTCATTGAACCAGTTTCTTAGGACTTGTAGTTCATGACTGTCTGGAAGTCGCACTCACATGGCGCCTTGTGGCACCTGTAGCAATTGTCTCCAAACAATTCCCGTATTTCACTTGCAAGGCTGGAGTTCATTGAGTTGAAGACTCCAATGTAGCACGAGAACACGTCAGCCGCCTCCAATAGGATGTTGTTGAAGTCTTGCTTTTTGTGGCTCCCCTTATACGCCAGAAACGCCTCGGATAACTCGCCTATTTCCTCCGCCAAGTGAACCGCGGCGTGTTCGAGCGTGCGCTTATTCGCTGGGTAAATTTCCCCGAACATGTCCTGGAAGCCTTGAAGGGTTTTTGGTTTCTTCGAGGCGTCTGCAACGACTGGAACGCGGACCTTTATCTTTTTTTCCTTGCACGCGCAAGGGCAAGTGGCGCAGTAAGAGCACTTGAACGG
>DATDTB010000050.1:0-2596 GCA_035291025.1 archaeon | reverse complement strand
CGCGCCCGCGCCAAGGGGCTGGCGTACGTCGAACTCGAAGGCGACATCGCAGTCATCGGCAACGGCGCCGGGCTCGTAATGGCAACGCTTGACGTGCTGAACTATTTCGGGGGGAAGCCAGCAAACTTCTTGGACGTCGGTGGCGGGGCTGCGCACGAGAAAATGGAGCACGCTTTGAGGATAGTGCTTGCAAAGAAGCCCACGCCCCGGGTTGCGCTCGTCAACATCTTCGGGGGCATCACGCGGTGCGACGAGATCGCAGAGGGCCTGGCGCGGTTCAAGAAAAAGCACAAGGTGACGCAGCCCTTGGTGGTGAGGATGATTGGAACCAACGAAGCAGAAGGCAAGAGGGTCTTGGAGAAAAACGGGATTCACGCAATGAATTCAATGGAGGACGCTGCGAGGAAAGCCGTGCAGCTGGCCGGCAGCATTGGAGGCGTCGAATGAGCGTTTTGCTGGGCAAGAAAACGAAGGCAATCATTCAAGGCATCACGGGAGAGCAGGGCAGCTTTCACGCCGGGTTGATGCTTAAATACGGCACGCAAATTGTTGCAGGAGTGGTGCCTAAGCGCGCCAAAAAAACAGTGCACGGCGTGCCAGTTTACTCCACTGTTAAAGCGGCATTGAAGGAACGCCCAGGAGTCGAGTGGTCGGTTTTGTTCGTGCCCGCGCGCTTCGCGAAAAACGCGGCGATCGAGGCGCTGGAAAACGGACTCAACTTGGTAATTGTCACGGAGGGAATGCCTGTGCACGACTCAATCCAAGTCATGCAAGTGGCAAAAAAGCTCGGGCGAACCGTGGTGGGGCCTAACTGCCCCGGGGTCGCGGCTGCCGGGGAGTCAAAGCTGGGCATAATCCCCGGAAGCATTCTGGCCAAGGGAAGCGTGGGAGTCGTGTCGCGTTCCGGCACGCTTACTTACGAAATAGTCCAAGGGCTTTCACGCGCCGGCCTCGGCGAGAGCACTGTAATCGGGGTGGGCGGCGACCCAGTCATTGGCTTGGACTTCGTTGAAGCCCTCAAGCTGTTCGAAAAAGACCCCCAAACGCGCTCGGTCGCGCTCATTGGAGAAATAGGCGGCGACTTGGAGGAACGCGCTGCGTCGTTCATAAAAACTGGGGCAGTGAAAAAAAAGGTTGTGGCGTACATTGCCGGCAGGACCGCTCCCGAAGGAAAGCGGATGGGGCATGCCGGCGCCATAGTTTCCGGGAACGCGGGAACTGCGGAGTCGAAAGTAAAGGCCTTCACTGAAGCAGGCGTCAGGGTCGCGCTGCTTCCAAGCCAGGTCGTGGAACTCTTGTCTTAATTGGGGGTTTGATAAAGACTCAAAGGCAATTGACTGGATGCAATTGTCCGGCGGCGAGGCAGGGCTTACGGATTTTTGTAGACGTTGCTCCTGTGCCCGACTTTTATCACTAGTAGGAGTAGTTTTTCGCGTTGAACGTCAATTATGACCCTGTAATCTCCAACTCTCAGCCTATACCCAGGGTCCCCAACGAGTTTTCTCAGGTAATCCTGCGGTCGTACCCTAATCCTTTCCAAAGCCCTTGAAATCCTGTCTTGAAGGGCTCGCTCAAGTTTCTTGAACTGCTTTTCTGCAAGTTCAGAGAATTCAATTGAGTACATTCAAAGCCCGAGTTCTTTTTTGATTCGCTCGAAGGGCTTGGTTTTTCCTTCCCTAACCTGGCGTCGCGAGACTTCAAGTTCGCGCTTTGTTTCCTCGCTCAATTCCGCCGAATCCTCTATTAAGTCGCGTATTACTTCCTCGTAACTTTCCTTTTCGTAAAACTTGTGAGCCTTCAATTCCTTCACCAAGTCCTTGCTTACCTGGATAGTTGTAGCCATAGCAACATATATTATGACTATAGCATTTAAACCTTCCGATGACGGCCTGGCTCTTCAAACGGAAGCCGCCAGCAAGGAAGGGTTAATGGCAATGCTCAAGTAGGAAATGAAACGGGCAAAACACGAACTGAAAGAAGAACGGCGAAGAGTTTAGGCAATCTTGAGCTTTTTCACCACTATTTCGCGCACGGCCTCGTGGACTCTTTCAATGCTTTGCTCGCCGTTTACAATGTGGAAATTCGAGTGCTCTCTTGCAAGCTTCTTGTAGTTCAGCGCAACTTTCTTCAGAACTTCAAGGCGCTCGAAAAGCTCAAAGGACGGCCGGGATTCCTTCGTGCGGCGGAGGCATTCCTCTGGCGAGACGTCAATGAAAACAGTCACGTCCGGTTCCTTGAATGAAGAGTTAACTGCACTGATCCACTTGTAGTCTAATTCAACTGCGCCGTAGGCGAGCGCGGAGTAAAGATAGCGGTCGCATACGACTGAAAACCCCTTCGAGAGGGCGGGGTCTATTTCGGCGCTCAAGTGATGCGACCTGTCGGCCGCGAAGAGCAACTGGAGGCATTCGGGGGTGGCGTGCCATTCGTTCTTCAGTGCCGACCTAATCAGCCCGCCAATGACGTCGCTCGTGGGCTCGTGCGTCAAAACCGCCCTGCGTCCCTTGAGGTTGAGCCACTCGTACAAGAGCGTTGACTGCGTGCTGCATCCAGCGCCGTCAAGGCCTTCAATCACGATGAAGGAAGGCTTGGCTGG
>DATDTB010000049.1:0-8145 GCA_035291025.1 archaeon | reverse complement strand
GTTGAGCTTCTTCATAGACGCGCAGGCTTCGTCGCTAATCAACGGCTCCAGGGGCTCGGGCAAGACGTCGCTTATGACTGCCTTGATGCTGGAAATCCCCCAAAACCTCCGCATTCTCGTGCAAGAGGACACGCTCGAAGTTCCAGTCATGGAAATGAAGGCGCTGGGCTTCAACATTCAGAGAATGAAAACGCGCTCGTCCATTGGCGCGGCCGTCAGCGAAGCAGAAGTCGCGCCCGAGGACGCGCTCCGCACGGCGTTAAGGCTCGGGGACTCTGTTCTAATAGTCGGAGAGGTTAGGAGCCAGGAAGCAAAAGTCCTTTACGAGGCAATGCGCGTCGGCGCTGTCGGAAACGTTGTAATGGGAACGATTCACGGCGAAAACGCGTACTCCGTATGGGACCGCGTAGTGAACGACTTGGGCGTGCCCACGACGTCATTCAAGGCAACTGACTTGGTGGTTACCTCGGCGCCCATTCGCTTCGGTGGCTCGCTAAAGAGGAACAAGCGCTTGGTTGAAGTCACTGAAATCGGCAAGGACTGGACGGACGACCCTCAAAAGGAAGGCGGCTTGCTGGACTTGTTCCAGTTCGACGGAAAAACAGACAAGCTGAACTTGATTGAGGAGAACTGGAAAAAGTCGCATTTCCTGAAGAGAATCCAAAGACAGCGCGGTATTTCCTACGAGGACATTTGGGACGAAATCCGGGTCCGCGCCGACACCAAGCAGTTCCTGGTGGACTTGAAGAACAAGTACGACATTCCAGACTTGCTCGAAGGACGTCACACCGTGCCGGCGCACAACAAGTACTTGTTGCTCAAAGAACAAAGCATGGCCGAACACGGGAAGCCGGACTACAAGGAAGTGCTGGCTGAGTGGAAGAAGTGGGTGCTGGAAACCCAAGCCAAGCCTCTCATTGCGGCGCAGGAAAAGGTGACCCAGGGTGCCTCCAAGAAGGCGTGAACCCCGGAAGGCGGCGCCGCCAATTGACTCCGGCAAGGTCATGTTTTCCGACTCGGCTTACGGCTGGGACAAGCCTCTTTCTGCAGAGCCAAAAAGGCATCCAAGCGAGGAAAAGAGAGTAAAGAAAAGCGCTTCAGGGTTCGAGGCTTACTGCAAGTGGGCCTCCAAGACGTTCCCGGCCTACGCAGCAAGCGAAAAGCCCTTGGACTCAAAAGTGCAGGACGCATTCAACTTTCTGGGCTGGGAAATAACTCCAGGCGAGTACAACGCCGGAGCCAAGGCGGCCTCGATTTTCGGCGTGGCCTTCGCTCTAGCAGCCTTCGCCTACGGCTATTACTTGTTCGGGCAAGACCTCACGCTTTTGACGGCGTACGCCGCCGTGGGAATGGGCGCCATTTTCCTGATTCCTTACCTGGTGAAAAACACTCCCATTAGCGCCGCGGAAAAACGCAAGAAGGACATAATGATTGAAATCCCCCGCATTGTGGGGTACATGGGCATGTCCATGAAGCTTTCCCCGAACCTCGAACGCGCCATAGCGTTCGCAGCCGAACACGGCGAGGGAAAAATCGCCGAGTCCTTCAGGGAACTCTTGTGGAACTCGCAGACCGGGGTTTACTCGAACTTGGAAGAGGGCTTGGACGAAATGGCGTACAACTGGGGTAAGTACTCGCCGGAATTCAAGCAAGCCCTCATGACCATCCGCTCCTCCGTATTAGAGCCGGACGAGACGCACAGGAACATCTTGCTGGACTCGGCGCTCGAGGACTCACTGACGTCAATCGGGAACAAGTTATCGGACAGAGCCACATCGCTCAAGGGGCCTTCAATGAACATGTTTTACCTCGGGGTTCTGCTGCCCTTGATTCTCATAATAGTCCTGCCCATTGGCGCTGTCCTGGGGGGAAACACGTTTTTCTCCAACCTTTTCGTACTGGCGGGCATTTACAACGTTGGCATCCCAGTCGTGCTGTACATTGTCGCAATGGCCATACTCGCGGAACGCCCGCCGGTTTACGAGCCCCCGGAAATCCCGGACGACCATCCAGAACTGCCAAGGAAGGGAATGGTGAAAATCGGCAAGACGCAGTTGCCAATGGTGCTGCTTTTGCTGGTTGTGGGGGGGGCGGCGCTTGGGGCGACTTACTTCCTGCACTTGGCATTCGACCCAAGCTTCGGGAAAATAGTAAAGGACCAGTTTGGCCAGGACTTGGGGGAGTACTTGAGGACCCACGACGAGAAAACTGTGCAAGCGGAAATGAAAAAATACGACTTGGTTCCCTTCATCCTGATTGGCGGCGCAACCCTTGGAAGTGTTTTAGTGGCGTGCACTTACCTGTACTTTTCCTCGATTTACAAGCGCCGAGTCCAACTCGAAGTCATTGAAATGGAGGAAGAATTCAAGGACTCTGCTTACCTCATTGCGTCTCGCCTCGGCCAAAACAAGCCCGTTGAAGACGCCATCAAGTACGTCGGCGAGTTCCTGCCGGAGTCAAAGCTTGCAACCCGCGTGTTCGGCAAGGTCAGGCAAAACATCACGCTACTCGGACTCACTCTGGAAGGCGCGGTCTTCGACCCACTCTATGGAGCCTTGAGGAACATTCCCTCAAAGCTCATTTACACTTCAATGAAGATAATAGTTGACGCGGTCCAGCTCGGCGTGAACGTTGCAGCGCGCGCCGTCATGGCGTTGTCTAACCAGCTCACGGCGTTCAGCAAGATCAACAGGCAAATAACTACTGAGCTCTCGGAAGTAACGGCGACAATGCAGAGCATGGGCGGTTTCATTGGCCCAATCGTGCTGGGTATAACGACGGCGCTGCAGAAAATAATCACTAACACGATAAACGCCTCGATCGCGGGCGCTGCCACTGGGCCGAGCCTGCCTGAAGGCGTTTCCGTGGGCGGCATCAACTTCCAGAACCAAACCCAGCTGCAGCTGACTGAAGCGGGAATCGACCCCACGTGGTTCCTCGTGATATTGATTGTCTACGTCGTGCAAATGGTTACTATTCTGACGTACTTCGGTGGCTCCATAAAGGAAGGCAAGAACAAACTCGTCACTAACATTCTCGTCGCGCAAACACTGCCCATTTCCATTACCTTGTTCCTCATAACAGCGTTCGTTGCAAAGCACTTGATTGGGCTCGGTGGCTGAATGAGCCCGCTCAACTGGAAAGGCCAGGAATTCGACGTATTCAAGCTCTTGATTGCGGCGGTGTTCATGGCCGCAGTGCTTGGAGTAATAATGCAAGTCGTCGGGCAGTACCGAGACGTCAACGCGCCGTTCACGATTGACTCAATAAAGACCGCGTTGAAGAGCGTCGTTGACTCCAAGGGCACCCAAACAGTCCAACGCACGGGTTTATCCTTTCCGGAAGGGTTCGGGCTCACGTCGGAGTTGTTCGAAAACGAACTCAACCTTGGAACGGGCAACGTCAGGATAAAGTGCCCGAACAGCAGCCAGTTCGAGCAGGGCTCGAGCGAGAAAAGCTGCCGGGCCAAAAGAATCGCAACCGCGGACGTCACTGTTTGCAAGTGCAGCGCGCCAAGCGTCTCGCCGCAGAGGTACAGGGTACTGATTGGGGGCAATTCAAGCCAGTGCGCCGTTCCGTACTGTTACTAGCGAAAAAAGAAAAGGAACCCCCAACTAGTAAGCTTTAAAAAGAATAGAAAACTACTACGTTAAACAGAAGCACTTCGCTTGTGGAGGTTATTGGAATGGTTTTCCAGGCAAGAGGTCAAGCGTTTGAAACTTTCAAGATATTGATCGCGGCAATAGTGGCAATCGCGATTCTTGGCGTTTTGATGCCGATTATCCTGGGCATTGGGACGTTTGGAGGCAACGCCATCGAAGACACGGTCACGCTCGTGAAAAACGCCTCGGGCAACATTGGCTCGCAAAGCGAAAAACAAGTAACTTTCAACGAGTCCTCAAGGCTCATAACAAAGTCGTTGCTGTCAGAGAAAACAGGCGGCTTTTCCGACAGCAGCTTTTGCTTCGGAATAGACTCCGGCGTCAGCTCTTCGCTTTTCAGCAAGAGCGGTTCGGGCGCCAACGAACAGCTGGAATACAAGGGCACTACTTCAACCAAGGTCCGGGTTCAAGTGGGCTGCAAGAGGACCACCACAGGTTCAGCCTCTAGCCTCACGACCCCGTCGTGCACTTGCTCTGGAACGCCTGCACCAAGCTTTTGCTGCGGGATTGTGATAAAGCCATTGTAAGGCGTTCAAAAGCCCTTCGGCTCTTATTTTCAACAAAAAGGAAATTCAATGGGCAAGGGACTGCTAAGCGACGAGCGCGGGAGCGCGGAGTGGAGCGCTATTTACTTGCTTATCGTTGTCGTGATAGCCGCCATCCTGCTCTTCACTGTCGTAAAGCCTTCTTTTAGGTCCGCGCAGGAAAAGGTGCGCAACACGCCCATACCAAAAGCGGTTTAGTGGAGTTGGAAAATTAAATGCCAAGAATTAGGGTAAGCGATGAAGCAATCCAAGGTATGGAAGCGTTGATGAAAAACGAAAACGTGAAAACACGCAAGGAAATGCTGCAAAAGCTAGTTTTAGAAAGTTACTTAGAAAATAGGAAAAAACTCCAAAAGCCAAAGCAAAGCCAAGCAATTGACTCGAAGTAGACTCCTTTAAATTCTTTTTTTTCATAAAGCAAGGAGCGTGCTTAAATGGGAAAACTGACTACAATGGCGCAGCGCGGCCAGGACATGCCCATGGAAGTCATGGTGGGCGTCATAATAATGGTCTTCGTCCTCGTTGGCGCTGGAACGTTCGTCTCGATAATGACGAAGCAGCAGTGCGTCAAGCAACTCGACGGCGCGTTCAGCGACTTCAGCACCACCTTTGACCAGGTCATTAACTCCGGCATTGGCCGCGAGAAAATCGTGTCGTTCCACATCCCGGAATGCTACGACCCGGAACGCAGCACTTTCATCATAAGGAACGAGGCAGGCGAGGACTGCAAAGTGAACTGCTTCAAAACAGTTACGAATTGCACTATTTTGTCGTTCGCGGGCTGCAATTTCCTGGGCGAAGGCACTGGAACGTCTCTGGGCTTGGGCAACTGCCCCAGGGACCGGATAGAGTTCACCACGCCGTTCTGCATGACCGCGTACATTGACGACGGCACGCTGCAAAACACTCCCACTTGCGGCGGCGGCCCCGGCGTCTTCCAAGAACAGCCCTTCATTGACGACCCGACAATCAATTACTTCACCACGTCGCAGCCCTTGAAGCGCGAAAACAACTTATTGGTGAAAAAGCTCGCCGACGGCTCGATTTGCATCAACCAAAACTAAAACCGTGAGAAAATGAAGGCGTTCCTTGACTCAAAAGGCATAATGGCGTTCACGCTTTCCCTGTTCGTGTTCCTCATTTTCCTCTTCGGAGTGCTTTCAATCGCGGTTTACACTTACGAGATATTCAAGCAGAGAGGCGTCGAGAACTCGGCGCGCGCCGTCACGGAGGAAATAGCGAACGCGGCCCGCGCTACTGTCCTGGGACCGGGCTCCCAAGACTTGCAGGACGTCACGCTGAAAAGCGTGCTTGGCACGAAGGACAACTTCAGGCGGTACGCTCTAAAAGTATTTGCAAGAAGTGCAAGCGGGCCGGCAAACCCTAATGGGGTGGCGGTTTTCTGCTTGTTCTCGGAAAGCGAGGCAAACCTCTTGCCGTCGCCCACGACAAAGCCGCGGGCGTGGTCTTGCGGGTCCGTGGAATACAAGGGAATGACTGTAAAGGTTTTCGACAAGGGGGGAAATAGCTTGCCGTACACGAGCCAGCCGCTGGAAACGCAAAACCCACCAGCAATTCTTCCTTTCGACAATGAAAAGTTAGTATTATATAAGGAAATGGATTGTAGTAAAGTCATACCTTCCTGCTGTAACTCAGGGACTTGCTCGCCGGGCACGGACTGCGTTGCATGCGTTCCAAGGCTCTGCATCATTAGCTGCACGCTGGTTGGATACGACACGTGCAAGAACAGCGTCATTGAGAAAAACATAACAAAGACACTGCCTGGAGGGGCAACGGTTACAATAAGCAAGTGCCTGCAGTAACAACATTCTAGAGGGGTTAGAAAAGTGCGCTGGAAAACTCAAGGAACGAAAGGGAAAGCCAAGGGCTTCGTCACCGTCATTGGCTTTGACATTCCAAGTATCATCCCGATAGTCGCTGGACTCGTCATCTTCTTCGGGTCCTTGAGTTATGTTTTGTTGAACGTCAACGCCAAGAACGCCGAGCTAGACATACAGCGTTCCGCGTTGTCCATTGGCGAGACTTTGCGTGGCGACGGGCTCATAGTGAGCGGGACTTTGAGCAACAAGAACTTGAACAGCGCCTGCGAGAACGCGAAAAACGTGCGCGGAGTGAAGTTCGCGGCCGCAGTGCTGACGCCGCAAAAACTCCAAGCCTTCCTCCAGGGGAGCACTCAAACAATTGCCGACTTAAGGAACCAGGCGACTGGGGCGCCGGCTAACGCGGCGTGCGACAGCGGACAGTACTGCGACGTGTGCACTTACGAAAACTCCAATGCAAGCGACAAGACCAACCCGTTGCCTGCCCGCATAGTCAACATTTACCCGGTCATTTACCAAAAGACTGGGGCTGGCACGGCGTCAGGCGACCAACTGGACTACCGAGTGCTGGTGGTGGCGGCATGGAAGTGAGGAAAACGCTTCGCGCTGCGCCGTGCGGTCGGCTGAACGAACGGGGGCAGGCGTCCATTTTCGACGCCTTGATTTTCCTCACGATTTGCGCGGGACTCGCCACATTGCTGTTCACTCAAACGATAAACTACGGTAAAAACGAAACCCAGGAACTGAGCTTTAGGTACCTGCGCGCTTACTCGAGCAGTGTTTACAAGGCGTTGCTTTGGGCGCCCGCGAACAGGAACGACCCGGCGTGCTCGGCTGGGGGGGCGCCGGCGAGCCTAGTCCAAGACTTCTTACTGGCGTACACCAAGGAAAGGTTTGCGGTCAACGGCGGCTCTATGGACCCTTGCGTGGAAAAGCTTTACGCGAAGTCGCTCGCGAGCTTGACTGATTCAGTGAAGAGGGACTACGAGTACTTGTACGCGGTAAGCGACGCCACAGGGTCAAGTGACCCTCAGCTGGTGCTGTACAAGGCGGGAAGGCCTACTGGCGCGCTTGGAAGCGAGACCGTGACCCTGAGTGGGTGCAATGCGGCCCGCGCCCCGGACTTGGAAGAGTTCGTGAACAGCGCTTCAAGCCTCACGACAGTTGAAGGGCTCATAACCCTGCCCCCTGGAATCGACCCGGCGACCGGCAGCCCCCTGCCGGCAAAGGCCTACAAGACCCTGCTGTTGATGTGGCCCGTTGGAAAGAACGGAGTGAACAGCGACCCAAGCTACCCTTCAACGCCTTTGGGGGCGTTCGCGGGTGCGTGCGGCGCCTCTGGCAGCGCCTTCAATTGCACTAAGTCAGGCAACCAGTACAATTGCTGAGCAAGGGGAAAAAACGCGTTTTTAAGTCAAGGCGAACTTCACGAGTTCGGGCGCGAAGCGCCAGAACTGCGGGCCCTTGGAGATTTTGCCCCAGAACTTCGTGGGGCGGTCCATGTCGCCGTGCCTGGAAAGGAACTCGCCGGCCTTGGACTTGTTGGCTTTCTGGATCAAGTCATCGAACTGCGCGTCCGTGAGCGCCTTCAAGAACTTGTGCACGCGCCAATGCAAGTGCAGGTCAGGATTCAAGTGCTCGCGGCACAGCTTGTCGTACTCCGCCAACGACTTCAAGTGGCCGGAGTGGTTGCCCGCGATCACTTTCGCCGCGAGCTGCGCGGCAACGCAGCTGTTGATTATTCCTCCCCCCGTGCTACTTTTGACTTGAAAGGCAGCATCACCCAGCAGCAAGGCGTTGCCGTTGCTGACTTGGGGCATTGGGGGGCCGACTGGAATCAAGCCCCCGTTCTTTCCCGTCAAGTCTGATTGCTTCAAGTCAAACTTTGCCAGCAATGCGTCAAAGCTCTTGGAAATGTTTTCACCCAAGGGAACGGCTGTTCCAATCACCGCGCTCGTCGGGCTCTCGGGCACGACCCACGCGAAAAAGCCCTTCGCGAAAGACGAGCCAAAATGCAACTGAACGAAGCGCTTGTCAAAGCTGCCCTTGGCGCGGCCCTGCACGCCTTGCACGAAGTACGCGTCTTTCGGAGCCTTC
>DATDTB010000048.1:0-6162 GCA_035291025.1 archaeon | reverse complement strand
AGGACTCAGGAAATACGCTTGACTGTTCCAAGGGAAGAAGTCGCGGAAATGCTCAAGCAAAGAAGGCATTGAGGCAAAGATTTAAATTAGGCAACCCGCGTTTAGTTGGAAAAGGTGTTTAGTGAAATGGCCGGGTCTGTTCCAAGGGAGGAAATAGCCTTCAAGCTCGTCGAGTTGTACTTGGAAGAGGCGGCGCGGACGGGCTTCAAGCGCAACCTAGAATTCGACGACGTCATAAACGCGTACTTTTACGCCCTCGGACGACTGAACAGGCAGTCCCAGGAACTCGCGGAGATTGCTGAAGTGATACGCGACGAGGAAGCAAAGCTCGTGCACGAAACCAAGGAAGAACTCTTTCCAAGCGTTGCGCGCAAGAGCGACCAGGAAAAAAAGCGTTGAAGCAAATGTGCTGGCCTAAGAACAAACGCGAATGGTACTGGTTCTTTTTCGGGATGTTCCTACTGCCGGCAGTCCTTTACTCCGTGCGCTTGCTGCTCGGCTGGGGCATTACTGTGAACGGCGTGCCAGTGGACCCTAGCTTCAGGATTGCCACAACCCTAGTGTTCGTCTTACTTGCCGGGTATTTTTACTGGCTGCTTGCGTCAACGGAAAAACTTAGTTCTTCGCGAAAATCTTGACCACGTCGCCAGTCTTCAGTATTGCGTCCTTTGAAACCTTCATTTTCTTCCTGCAATCGTACGCTGCAGCAAAGTTCTTCCCAATGTCGGAGTGAATCGCGAACGCCAAGTCCAACGGCGTTGAATTTTCGGGCAAGAGCAAGGCGTCCGGAAGCACCAACCCCTTTGAGTCAGAAAGCTTGTGCTCGTCTTCCACGGGGAAGACCACTATTCGCTTGAGCAACTGGAACACGGCGGCGTCAATTACTTGCTGCACCCCCGTGCTGCCGTACTTTTTGAGGACTTTTTCGCGCACGAATTCCAAGGCCTTCAACTGCCTTTCAGGCAAGTCACTGCGCAGTAATTCAAAGTCTTTGCCGCCAGGCGAGTAGCGAATTATTCCCGCGCGTTCGGCTTTCCTCAAAGCGAGCTCCGCCTCTCCGGCTGTTGGAATGAAGGAGTAACCCGGGAAGGCTTTCCTGCAGCGTTCAAGGTTTTCGCCCGCGCCCTGCAAGTCCATCTTGTTTGCCGCTATGACGAGGGGCTTTGAAGCCTTGCGGAGCTCTGAAGCGAACTCCGCCAAGTTCGCGGCGTTGACGCTTGGGATTACGCGCAGGGCGTTTTCGACTTGGTTTTCCGTGACGTGCAAGCCTGAAAGGGCGTCGCAGACCAAGGGCGTGAGCTTTTCGCCCTGCATCCTGTGCTTGCTTTCAATCCTGTGCCAGTGCTTCCTCAAAACGCCTGCAATCCAGTGGTCTAGTTCGAGTTCCAAAAAGCGAACGTCGGAGGCAGGGTCGTGCGTTCCAAGCGCAACAACTCGTCCTTCGCTGTCCGTGCCGCCTGACATGTCCACCACGTGAACCAAGGCGTTGGCGTTGCTTAAGTCGTCCAAGAACTTGTTCCCCAAGCCCTTTCCTTCATGCGCCCCGGGGACAAGCCCCGCGACGTCCAAGATTGTGACCGGCACAAAGCGGACGCCGTTGGCCACTTTTGAGTTGCGGGGGTTTGGCGTCACCCCGAAGTCTTTTCCCGGGTCCGGCACTCGGACGTAAGTCACCCCGCGGTTGGCTTCAATGGTCGTGAAGGGGTAGTTCGCTATTTCAACGTCCACGAGCGTGCACGCGCTGAAGAAAGTGCTCTTCCCGCAGTTAGGCTTTCCAACTACTCCGAGTTCCAAAGGCAAGACACCCCACGAAAAGGGAACTGCATTGAAAGGAGTTAAAAAAAGAGCGATGCGGGTTCAAAACTCCACGGAAGCGTGCTCGTCTATGTTCTCTGAAAGCGTTAAAGGCTTCGGGTTGCTGGAAAAGTTGTCGAAGAACTTCTGCGAGTTCGCGTTGTACTGCTTTTCGAAGTCAACCTCTAATATCCTGCCAACCAGGAAAACGTGCGCGAGCACGCTTACTAGCTGTTCCCTTAACTGCGCTTTCAAGGACTCGAGTTTTTCGCCGCGCTTGAGCTTTCCATACCTTTGGCTGCGAATGACTTTTTTCAGCAAGTTCATGTACTCTCCTGCGGCTGACGACAGTGAAAGGGAGTCAACGACCAGGCCGTTGTAGGAAGTGTCGCTTATCTTCTTCAACGCAAGGGCCTGGTCCTTGAATTGCTGGCCGAAGTCAAGCTCCAAAACAGCGCCCAGCTGTATGACGTAAATGAACGAATCAGTGAGTTCTTCGCGCATTTCTTTTTCCAGCAAAACAGTGGAGTCCTCCAGCCTAGCCTCTGCCCTGCGCTTGAGCAAGCTAATGAACTCGCCCACTTCGCCAGCCAAGCCAATTGAGTTGTAGACCAAGTCCTCGTAGTTGTGGGGGCGCATGTCATTGAAGCCGAACTCTAAGCGCGACAGCCTGTGAGCAGTAACAAAAGAAGCCCAGTCAATCACTTAACCACCCCAAAGTCCTTTCCCTGAAGCGAATTCCTTGCCCGCGCCAGGTCCCTTTCCTGCAAGGCCTCCAAGTACTCCAGCTCACTTTCCCTTCCAACACCGAACAAGGCCTGCATTCTCTTGACCCTGGAAATGAGCTCGCCGCGTTTTTCGTAGCCCGTCACAGCCCTGGCCAGCGCGGGTTTCCCGTTGAAGCCCAAGCGCGGGCTTTCGCTGCCTTCCCTTGTTCCAAGTGCCATCACTGGATTACCTCCTTCAAGTTGTCCTTCAGCCACGACAAGCAGTTACCGCACAGCAAGTACTTCGAAGGCTCCAATGGAGTGAACCTTTCCCCGCAGTAATTGCACTTCCTTCCAGGCGCCTGCGCCGGGGCGAATTGCATTCCAAAGTCATTCATTCAGGGACCACCTGCAAATAATACGCGGCCCGGCATATTTATATCTGTCTTCGTGATTAGTCATATCAGATTTTATGATATATCATAATACGTGAAATGTGCCTTCAGGCAAGGGAAAATTAGAACTTAGACTTTCCAGAGGGCCTTGGAAGAGGCGGCCATCCCCACGTTTGACCCCAAGAGTTTCCTGAACAAGTCCTCTCCTATTTCCTTGAACTGCGCGCAGTGGCCGCCCAAGAGCAAGGGGTGCAGTCTTTCCAGGAAGGAAAGCTTTTCATTGTCCTCCAACGCCGCGTCGGCGCCGCGCGAGTAAGGCTTTTCGTACTGCTTCCCGCCGCGCAGCCTGGAGTTGGCGTGAGTGAACCTGTTGATCAATGGAGTGAAGTCGCCTTCCGTTAACTGGATGTTGATGCGTTCCTCCTTTTTTAGCAATGCGCTGGCTTCCTGGAGGGTTTTCTTGATGAAGGAAGCGTCAACGCTTCCAGTGACTATTTCGCTCACGCTTGCAAGCGAGTCCACTTCCATCAGGAAAACCCCTTTCTCGAAGTCGCAGTACTTGTCATCCCCAACCTTTTTGGACAACTGCGTGAGGGAAGTGAACCTGTTAAAGTTCAAGTACTCGGCTGAAGCCAAGTGAGCCTTGATTACCTCCAAAGTAAGCGCGCGGAGTTCTTCGAAGAACTGCGCTTCAGTCTTGGAAGTCAACGCGATTCTCGGGAGGTTAACTGAAACCATTTGCATTTCCCCCAGCCCGGCGCTTGAATCGAACGAGTCGCTGGAAACCCGGAACCAGTCGCTTGAATAATTGGCGAACTCGCCCTGGAACTCGGCGGCCATGTTCGCCACGTACAAGGAGTCCAGGTTGTCCAAAACGAAGTCCGGCTGCTGTTTTTTCCTCGCCGACAGCACTAGCTTGGGGTAGGAAAAGGAACGCTCGGAGTAAAGGTCCGCGAACATTTTCGCGAGGTCCAGCGACTGCGAAGCGAAGTCGCCCAGCACCCCGACGTCCTTCCCGTCAACCACTGCCGGCATCTTCGCCAAGGACTTTGGCATCTCGGTTTCAATCCCGATCGTGTAAACGCTTCCGTGCAGGCTCTGGGACTCCTTGAAGTTGTACAGAACGTTTTCAACGGAGGCCTTGTTTTTGAGCCTGTCCGAGCTCTCGAAAAACGGGGCCATGAACACGTTCAAGGCTGGAAAGTGCTGCTGGACGCCGTGGAGGTTTTGGCGCGCGGCCGAGGCAGCGAGGACTACGTGGGAGGCAAAGCTGTCAATGCGTTTTGCGGGCCTTGACTCCAGCCCTAGAATCTTGAGGCCGTGCCTCGCGATAAGCAAGGGGTTGTGCACCAAGGCTATCGGGAAGGAGTTACGCGTGTTGCGGATGTAAATGCTGGAATTGTTGTGCAGTTCCGCCAGCGAAGCAAGCCCTTTTTGCTTCAAGAACTCCAGCACGCCGGAATGGCCTCCAAGGAACGGGTAGGAGGAAATGGAGTTCTTGGCGTTTTCAATGGCTGAAATGTCGGCGTCCAACGCCTTGACCAGCGCCGCCCTTATTTCGCCAACGGTAATGCCCGGGTACGCGTTTGACTTGAGCTTTTCAACCACCGCATCGCAAGCCCTCAACGGCAAGCCGTTCTTGAGCAAGTGCTCTCTCAGGGAGGAAACGCTTACTTGGAAGATTTTCTCCTCGTCGTCAATCACGGCCAAAGTCTCGCCTTCCCCCCGCGGGCTCTCCTTGGAGGCGATGCTTGAAGGGCTGAATGACACGCTGAACTCCTTTAGGGAGTAAAGCTTTTTCCTGCGCCCGCCTTCCTCGCGTTCAACCGAGCCGAGAATCCCCGCCTTCTCCAGTTCCGCCAAGTACTTGTGCGCAGTGCTAAAGCTCAGCTTCAAGTCGTTGCGCACGTCTGTAATGGAACGCGTTCCTTTTTCGTAAACGTCCTTTATTATTTGGATCTTGGCCGGGCTGTTCAATGCCCCGGCTATTTTCAAGAGCTCCCCAGAGTCAGTCAAGCGGCCATCAACTCTTTTGCCAGGAAATGAAAAACTGCGCGCGTTTTCTCGGAAAAAAACTCAAAGCCTCTTCGCGGGCTTTAGCTCAATGGCTTTAACGGGAGGGGGCGCGGGTGCGGCTGCCTGCTGGGTTTTGCCCCGCTCGATCCAAAAGACCGCGGCGCTGGCAAACGCGTTCGAAAGGAATATGACCAGGAACGCAATCTGCAGGAACAAGTCACCCTCCGCTCCCACTTTTATGCCGAAAGTGGCCGGGTACGACGCGAGGGCGGCGGCGGCCAACCCGTTTGGCAGCATTGAAACAATGACCGTGCGTTCCGCCAGCACAGTGGAGTCGATCTTTGACAGCACGCGGGTCGAAAGCCACCTGCCAAAGAGCTTCAAGAAAATGATGAGAAACGACACGCCCAAGACGAAGAGTGAAACGTTTGCCAAGTCGAAAATCAAGCCCATGTAAACGAAGAAAAACGTGCGCACGAAGAACACGATTTCCTCCTGGGATTCCTTGATGGACTCGCTCACGGAAAACTCGCCTTCCAGCCTGAAGCCTGAAGCTATTTCCCGGGCGTTTCCGAGGATTATCCCGAACACGAGCGCTGCGAAGGCGCCGTTGCTTTTGACGCTCTCGCTAGCGGAGTAAAGAAAAAACAACGCCCCCAAGGTGAGCAGGTAGCCGTAGGGCTTGACCGGGACTTTCTGCAAGAGCCACACCCACACAAAGCCGCCTATTACCGCGAACATGCCAGCGGTGGAAAAGGAGCTGAAAAAGTCCTGGCCAATCTGCGCCAAGTTCACGGCGCCGTTGCCGGAAATGACCTGTATTAAGGCAACGGACACAATTATTACCAAGGCGTCATTGATTGAGGACTCCAGGCTAAGCAGTGTGCGCGTGTTGTCGCTTACGCGCATTTTCTTCAAGAGGGAAAATATGATCGTGGAACTGTTCCCGGCGAGAATCGCGCCCAAGAGGAGGCCGTGCAGGGGATTCCAGCCAAGCGAGAACATCAGCAAGGCAACGAGGCAGACGTTGAACACGAAGACTATTACCGTGAAAAGAGTGGACTCTGCTGCCTGCCTGAGGACGCGGTAAAAGTTCAAGCTCATGCCGCCCTCTAGCAAGAGCATTATCAACACCAGGGTGCCAAAGAAGGAAGTGATGCCCTTGACTGACTCAAGCGTGGCGGCTCCAACGACGTGGAAAACTGGGCCTATAAGCAAGCCCAACAGCATGAGCAGTATAATGTCCGGCA
>DATDTB010000047.1:0-2629 GCA_035291025.1 archaeon | reverse complement strand
GTGCGGCAACCAATGCGGTTCCGGAGGCAACGCGGGCAGGCCGTACTGCTGTCCCTCGGGCGGGACTTGGAGTTGTTCTTCTTCTTCATGCATTGTGGAAACACCTCAGCCACCCTCGCTTGACTCGTGCGGTGACGGAATTTGCCAGCTGGCGTTGGAAGACGAAGCTAACTGTCCAGAGGACTGCGTTGGCTGCAATTACGACAACTCATGCGACTTGCTGGGCGGGGAAAACTGCTGGAACTGCGGGTATGACTGTTATGGCTTGTGCCTTTCAGGGCCAAGCTGCGGTGACGGCTCTTGCGACGCGCTTGCCGGCGAGGCTTGCACGAACTGCGCGCAGGACTGCGGCGTTTGCGTTGGAGAAACCGTTGCATGCAGTACTTGCGAGAGCTGCAGCGCTGTTTTGGGCAGTGGAAAGAACGCCGTGATTCAAGGCGCTTTAGGGCTGCCGTTGATTTTAACCTCTGGTTCGTACTGCATTGACTGGACTGTCCCTTCGGGAACCACTAACCAATCACTGGACTGCAAGGGTTCAACGATTAAAGCGAAGAACGCAGTGGATGTTTATGCTCCTAAATCGAACTCAACTCTCTTGATTAAGAACTGCAAAATTGATGCGACCGAGCTGTATTCTCGTGGAATTAATTACTATTCGCCATCCGGCTCTCTTAACAACGCCTTGGTACTCAAGAACAACACGGTTTCAGGGCAGGACAATGAAGGAATTAACGTGTTCCGAGCCAAAAATATAGAGCTTTCAGGCAACGTCGTCAGCAATTCGGGTAATGGATTTTATGGCGGCGCCACCGGCGGAGCCGGCTTTTCCGAGAACTGTTTCTGCGAAAACGGGAATGACGTGGTTTACGTGTACCCGAACAGCAGTGTTTCGTATTCCGGCAACGTTTGCGATGACCGTTTTGGCTTGCCTGCAGCGTTTTGCGCTTACAAGTGCGAGTCCGCCCAAGGAATTGCAGCCTGCGCCGAGTACGCTTCCCGTAACTCTGGAGCGTTCTGCAGCGCTGACTCGGACTGCCCATTGTTGAGTAAGTGCTGCGATGGCGTGTGCAGGAACACTTCCACTGACGCCTTGAACTGCGGCGCGTGCGGCAACGCGTGCGCGACTGGTTACGCGCTCGGCTCCAACTGCGTCGCCGGGAGGTGCCAGTGCCCAATTGAAACAAATGCGTGCGACGGGGTTTGCGTGAACTACAGGACCGACCCGCAGAACTGCGGGGGTTGCACTGCTGAAAGCGAGGGCGAGAACTGCCTGGAAAAACAAGAAGTGTGCTTTACTGGGACTTGCGGAGTTGCCGCGTGCACCACCAATGCCAATTGCCTCACGTTCGGCAACAACTACAAGTGCTGCGGGAAGGCGGGCGTGGTCCAGGCTTGCACTAACGTGAACCACAACGCTTCAATACTGAACTGCGGCGCGTGCGGCAACCAATGCGGTTCCGGAGGCAACGCGGGCAGGCCGTACTGCTGTCCCTCGGGCGGGACTTTTGCCTGCTCGTCAGCGCCGTGCCCGCCGCCGATTTGATTTTTGGAGAATGAAAAGAAAAAAAGGCGCTTCCAGCCAGGCTACGGCCGGGGCATGTGCCATTCGTGGAAAGCGCGCGCCTTGTCCTTCACGGACTTCGTGACCTTGCGTTCTTGCCGGATGTCCTGGCGCATGAGCGTCTTAAGCCTTGACTCTTCGTGCTGGACTGCCTTGAGTTTTCGCTCGATTTTCCTGCGTTCCCTGCCGTGAGTGTTCCTTACGGCTTTCACTTCCTGCGCCAGCTGGACTTCGAGTTTGTGCAACTCTTGGAGTTCTTTCTTCAAGTCGTGTATTTCCTGGTTCAAAGCCATTTCCTTTTCTCCCCCCGTCCCTTTTCCCTTCAAAGCATTTCTTTGGTGAAGCGAATCAATTAATGCGCTTTTCCTTTAAAAGCTCTCCAATTATGCGCTCGCCAAGCGTTGGCGCCAGCAAGTACTCGTCCTTGGAGTAAGTCGAGTCAATCCACGCAATGGCGTTGACTTCGCTTGAAGGCTTGGCGTCTCCGTCTAGTTCCACGAACCAAGCATCCAGTTCCAGCGGGTCGCCTTTCGGGGTGGTCCCGTGGAAGGTTTTCCAGAATTCCCTGGATTTCACCCTGCAGGAAAGCTCTTCCATGATTTCCCTGTCAAGGCACTCCCCACACGACTCTCCTGGGTTGCGCTTGCCGCCGGGCGAGAGCCAGAAGGGGAGCTTTTCCTCCTTGACGATCATTACCTTTCCGTTCCGGAAAACCATTCCCGCGTCCTTGTGGACTTGAGCCATTGAGAAAAAAACTCCTTGCCCGAATTCGGTGCCTTTCTGGAAGCCTTAGGAAAACTTGACCGTTACGTCGGAGTCAGTCGCCCTAGTCAGCACGTCCGACAACTCAGCGGGAGTTCCAACGACTTTGAGTCCCGGCCCGCTGAACAAGGTCACGATGAATTCTTCCCTTCCTTCGGCCTTGTAGACCTTGTTAATGCTCTTGATGTTCTTCGGCCCAATCAAGTCCACTATTGACTTTTTCACGTCGTCAGTTACTTGGACGACGCGGACGAGCTTTCCAAGCCTTTCCGACAAAGCCCTGACTATTCGCCCATTCTTCCCGAC
>DATDTB010000046.1:0-3747 GCA_035291025.1 archaeon | reverse complement strand
CGAGAAGGCCCGTAAAACGGTCCGCGAGTCGCGCAGCCTGCTCTTGGCTACCTCTTTCGCCACAGGCATTGTCTTGTGGTTCTTCGCCAGCCCAAGCCTTGCAATAGTCTTGTTTTTCTTTTCCCTAGGCCTCTACCCATCCCTGGGCTTCCACTCTGACTTTTCAACTGTGTTTTCGCGCGTGAAGTACAGGGCCGCGTTGGTTGCCGGCGTGATAGTCTTGTTCGTAGTCTTAGGCTTCATTGCAAAAACCGACTTGGGCATTGGGGTCCTTGCCTACAGGCTCGGCGAAACCTTTGCCATTGACTCCTGCGACCAAAGGCTCGAGCAAACGGGCGTGACGTCCGCGCTTACCGGAGAGCAGAGCCCGGGGTGCAGGTACTGGTTCAACAAGTATAGTTTCTTGGTATTCTTTCCGTTCCTCGCGCTTGCCTTGATTCCCTACAAAGTCTTCACTGAAAAGGGGAGGCGGGCTGATTTCCTGCTGCTGGCGTGGGTTCTCGTAACGATGTACTTTGCTTACCGCCAACTAAAGGCAACGTATTATTTTGGCTTGCCTGTCGCGGCTTCCACTGCCTACGTGTTGGCGCACTTCCGTTCCCGCCTCTCGGGCGTGTATTCGGCGAACTTTTTCGCATTCACCACCCTTTTAGTCCTACTGGGGGGAATCGGCGCCGGCATGTTTTTCATCACAACCAACAGCCCCTCCATTCACCCCGGCGACGACTTGGACAAGGTCATTTCGTGGCTGCGCGGCAACACCCCGCAGGAGTCAACGAAAATAGTCAACTGGTGGGGCATTGGCCACATTGTCTCAATGCTCAGCGAGCGAGCTGTCTTGAGCGACAACCGCCAGTCCCTGCTGCACTACGCGGGAGACATTTACTTGGCCCAGTCGGAAGAAGAAGCCGTGCAGAAGATGCGTGAACTCAAGGCAACGCACGTGCTGGTTTCCTACGGCGACTTGGCTGGAATAGAAAGCATAGCGCAGTACACTTACCAGCGCCTTGATGATCCTAGAGTGCAGAACTATTCGGCATTGTTCGTTACCTGCTCGCCTGCCGGCAGCGACGGCGTGAACTGCGGCGGCGCGGACTTTTCCCGCATTGACTACTTGTCCCTTAAGACGTGGTCGGACGTGCCGTTTGACTTCGTGGCCGGAGCCTATCCTAGGTTCTTTTACTCAATCCCCTCTGACGGGATACTGCTGGTTGCCGGCCCGGTTGTCTCGGACGACGGGCGAGGCGGAGCGGTTGTCGGCAGGCCCGAATCCGGGGTCCCGACGAACAACACCTTGCTTTTGAGGCTGTTGATTGAAGACGAATCCCTTCGCCACTTCAATTTAGTGTTCAAATCCGGCGAGTACAAGCTGTACGAGTTCCTCGAAGAACCAAAGCCGTTGCCCGAACCCGTTACTGAGCCGGTTCCCGAGCCATTGACAGAGCCGCCCGCTGAGCCTGGAAGCGAGGCTGGCGGGGACGCGAACACGTAAGGCGCGCCCGAGTAAGAGGCCTTGTTTTGAATTTTCCAGGGTGAAGCCAAAAATGAAGTTCAAGCTTTCCACTTTTCTGCCGTTGCTGGGTGTGGCGTTGTTCTTGGCAGTGCTTTACTTCGCCAACCCTGCCGCGATTTTTGCAACTCTCGCGGGAGCCAACGCCTCCCTGGTGTTGCTGGCTTTCGCCGTCAACTTTTCGGCCTTGTTCTTCAAGAGCTGGCGCTGGCAGCGCATTTGCCGCTTCATCGGCTTCCAAGTCCCGTTCCTTGACGCAACGCGTTACTGGCTAGCCAGCTTCAGCTTCGGCGCAGTAACTCCTGGCAGGATAGGCGACTTGTCTAGGGCGTTTTACCTAAAGCGCCCCAAGAACGTGCCGTTCTCGCGCTCTTTGATAACGGTTTTCGTTGACAGGCTGTTTGACGTTTTCACCTTGGTGCTGTTGGGCGCTTTTGGCATTTTTTCCCTGGCGTCCTCTTCCATTTTCGGCTCTCAAACGGTTTACAACATTGCATTGTTTCTTGGCGCCTTTGTTGCGCTCTTGTTATTGCTGACGAAGAAAAACGCAATGCTATTGGTCCTAAGGCCGGTTTTCAGCTTCTTCGTGCCCGACGCCTACAAGGAACGGGTCCGCGTAAACTTCAACGACTTCTATGAATTGCTGCCGTCGCTGAGGAAACAGAAGCTCTTGCTCCTCACGTCGTTGCTGCTTTCAGTCATTCCTTGGTTCGTGTCCATTTACTCCTACCAAGTCCTCGCGCAGGCCTTGGGGTTGAACCTGGGAATTGGTTACTTGCTTCAGGTCATTCCAATAATTTTCCTACTCGAACTCGTGCCCGTGTCGTTTTCAGGCCTGGGGACTAGGGACGCGGCCTTGGTTGTCTTCTTTTCCTTCATTGGACTCACGGCAACGCAAGCCGTCTCGTTCTCGATTGCAATGCTTTCACTGCACGTCTTGAACGTCTTGCTTGGCGCCCTACTTTTTTACAGGGAGCACCCCGACGTTTCGGTGCTGTGGAAGAAATAGCTTTTTTTCACGCAAAGCCAAGGAACCGCTTGTACAAGTACGTAATGTCCCGAATGCCGTCACGCAAAGCGTTCAGCTTGGCAGCCCCGCCCCGTTTCCTGTAATCGATCGGCAGCTCTTTCAAGCGCAGCCCCTTCGCATGCGCCTCTATGACTAGCTCGGGACCGAACTCCATGCCAGTGCACTTCAGGCTCATTTTCCTGAACGCGTCGCGCGTGAATGCCCGCATGCCGCACTGCGTGTCCCACACGCCCACATGGAACAATAAGTTGACGTTGGATGTAATGAACTTGTTGCCTACGACGTTGACTACTGACATTGCCCCTTTTTCCATTCGCCCCGAGAACCGGTTGCCAATCACGAAGTCCGCCTTGCCTTCCAGTATTGGCCGTATGAACCAAAGAGTCTTGTTCAATGGGTAAGTCCCGTCGGCGTCCGCTTTCACTATCAAGTCGCCGCGCGCCTCCCTGAAACCCTTCAAGTTAGCCAGCCCGTAGCCCTTGCGCGGCTCGTTCACCACGCGGGCGCCAAGCGCCCTGGCTATTTTGACCGTGTCGTCAGTCGAATTGCTGTCCACCACAACCACCTCGGTTTCCAGCCCGGCCTTCCTTAACTGGCGTTTCGGGATTTCCTTGAGCGTTTTAGCGATTGTTTTTTCCTCGTTCAACGCTGGTATGACGAACGAGATTTTCTTGAATTTTTTAGCCATTAGTCTTCCCACCTAATTATTTTCCCAGCCCTTTTTGCTTTCTTCCTAAGTTCCGCGACGCCGCGCGCCAACGGATTCAATTCCTCAAGCAATCCCTTTACAACACTCCATTTAACCATTCCTAACTTGTTTCCCTGGAACACGGGAGTGCCGTGGAGGCGCGCGCGGTGCTCTATTGGGACTTCCTTCACGTCGTGGCCCGCCGCCAGCGCCTTTGCCAGGATCTCGGCGTCAATCATTCCAGTCCTGCTTTCCAACGCGAAGTCCTTGAAAATCTTTCTCTTGTAAACCTTGAATGCAGCGTCAACGTCCACGAACTTGTAACCCGTCGCGGCCCAAACAAACCAGTTGTAGGCCTCGGCGATGACGCCGCGCAGCGCGGGGTCTTTCCTGTTGACGCGGTACCCCGTCACTACGTCCGCTTCATTCAAGTAAGGCAATAGCTTTCCAATGTCGCCCAAGTTGAACTGGTTGTCGGCGTCAGTGTAGAAAAAGAACTCCCTTGAGGCGTTGGCAACG
>DATDTB010000045.1:0-40808 GCA_035291025.1 archaeon | reverse complement strand
GGCAAGACTATCTTGTGCACTCAGTTCTTGTACAACGGCGCCGTGAGCTTCCAGGAGCCCGGAATATTCATCAGCTTCGAGGAAGGCAAGAAGAACCTGGGGTGGAACATCCAGAGCTTTGGCTGGAACGTCGAAGAGCTCAGGAGGCGGGGCTTGCTGGAGTTTTACACCATACGCCCAAAGAGCCCCGAAGAGTTCTTGAAAAACGTTGACCGCGAATTCCTGGCAATAGAGGCGCTGGCCGCCAAAATGAACGCCAAGCGCCTAGTAATTGACAGCACAACCGCCTTCGGGGTGTGGCTCAACGAGCCCGGAACCATTCGCTACAAGCTCTTTGACGTAATAGAAAAACTGAAGGCCTTGAACATCACCACACTTTTGACGGCGGAAACAAAGGGCGGCTTAACTGACTTGTCAGCCTTCGGCGTCGAAGAGTTCGTGGCCGACGGAGTGATAGCCGTCTATTTCAGCCCCCCGCTGCGCGCGCTTTCCGTGAGGAAGATGCGGGGCACGGACCACAGCAAAAAGATTCACCCCTTGGAAATAGGGCGGTACGGGGTCACGGTCAACTACAACGACGAAATACTAAAGGAGGCCCTGCGCTGAAAAAAAGGCGCGGCGCAAAAAAAAGCTGGAGCATGTTAAACACAATGGACAGTGACATTTCAAGGATTCTGGAAATCAAGGAAGAGCACAGGTTCAAGAGCTGGGTGCTTTCGCTCCTCGCGGCGATATTCCTGATAAACTACCTGGAAGTGTTCCACTTGGTGCTCAACATCAACCAAGCGCTTGGGTACGCGTACTTTGCTGTCATAATGGCTGTTGTGTTTTTTGTGATGCTCGTGGCGTACCACTACACCAAGATATTCAGGGCAACGTCATTCTAGGAAGAAAAAGGGTCTCGCACGCCCCCAGCCTAGGCCAGGAAACACAAACGCCAGCACTAATACGAATTTCGTACTTATTGGTGCATTAAAAGAATCCCGAAATACGAAAAACGCACTCCTTTTATATCTTTTCGTACCAAGTCTTTTGGAATGGACTCCGTTGACTCCAGGATATTGGGCCTCCTCAGGGAGAACTCGAGGGCGTCGAACGTGGAGCTCGCGAAAAGGCTCGGGCTGTCGGAAGGCGCCGTGCGCAAGCGCGTTGAAAACCTAGTCAGCGAAAAGACGATCGCGAAGTTCACGATAATCACGGGCGCGGGGGCCGGCGGCATAGTGGCGATAAAGTGCGACATAAAGACTCCAACGCAGGAAGTGGTGAAAAAGCTCAAGGCCTTGGGGGCTTCAATGGTTTCCGAGGTTTCCGGCGAATACGACGTCATCTGCCACGTTGACACCAATGGAATGGAAGAACTGAACTCGGTCATTGAAAAAATCCGCACTATGCCCGGGGTAATGGAAGCAAAGCTGTTTACCGTGCTCAAGCAGGACTAGCGCTCGAAACTTCACTCAACTGGAAAAATCGTTTTTTGGAGGTAAAAGGGAATGGAATGCGTTGCATGCGGCGCCGAGCTGCAGTTGGACGAGTCAAAACTGGAAAAAGGGGAAATCTTTGAATGCAAGGAATGCGGCACCGAGCTCGAGGTTGTCTCAGTGAACCCACTGCAAATAGACAAGGCCCCGGAAGAAGGAGAGGACTGGGGCGAATGAGAAAAAGAATTTTGACTTAGGGAGTGCCACGGGAATGGGTAACACGTTTGCTGAAAAGGTATTGATGCAGCACTCAAACTCAGAGGAGTTGAGCCCTGGCGACATCGCCACAATAGAGCCCGACCGGGTAATGTCGCACGACAACACGGCGTTCATTGTGAAAAAGTTCAACGACACTGGCGTTTCAAGGGTTTGGAACCGCGAGAAAATAGTGGTAATTTACGACCACTGCATACCCCCGGAAAAGCCCGAATACAGCGCCAACCACTTGGAGGGCGAGGCCTTCGCAAAAGAGCAGGGGATAAAGAACTTCCTGGGTGCAACCGCAGGCGTTTCGCACCAGGTAATGGTTGAGCGCGGGTTCGTGTTGCCCGGGCAAATAGTGGTGGGCGCTGACTCTCACAGCACGCTGTACGGCGCGTTGAACGCCTTCGGAGTCCCAGTCAACAGGACTGAAATGGCGGGGATTTGGGCGACTGGAAGGATTTGGCTCCGAGTCCCGCAGTCAATCCAGGTAAGGCTGGAGGGAGGGCTGCAGGAAGGTGTTTACTCCAAGGACGTTTTGCTAAAGCTCTTGAGCTTGCTTCGGGCGGACGGAGCCGCGTACAAGTGCATCGAGTTCACTGGCTCAACTGTCAATGGGCTTTCAATGAGCGCGAGGATGACCATGACGAACATGGGCGTTGAACTGGGCGCGAAGGCCAGCGTCATGGAATTTGACGGGAAAACAAGGGAATTCCTGCAAGCCCGAACTAAAGAAGAGTACGAGCCAGTGCGGGCGGACGAGGACGCAAGATACGAAAGAGTCGTTGAATTGGACGTTGACTCGCTGGAACCGCAGGTGGCTTGCCCTCACACTGTTGACAACGTAAAGCCATTGAGTGAAGTTGCCGGGACGCGCGTGCACCAAGGGTATCTGGGGAGCTGCACTAACGGGAGAATGGAGGACTTGGAAATTGCGGCAAAAGTCCTTGAAGGCAGGAAGGTGGCCGAGGGCACGAGGCTCGTGGTATACCCGGCGTCAGTTGAAGTCTTGAGGGAAGCCAAGCAGCAAGGGGTAATTGACTCACTGGTTGAGTCAGGGGCGCAAATAATGACGGCTTCGTGCGGCCCGTGCTTTGGCGTGGTTGGCGCCACGCTGAAGGACAACGAAGTTTGCATTTCCTCTAGCAACAGGAACTTTTGCGGGAGGATGGGTTCAAAGAAATCCCTCGTTTACCTGTCCAGCCCCGCGGTTGTCGCCGCTTCATGCATTGAAGGAAAAATAGCCGACCCGAGGAATTACCTATGATCATTACTGGGAAGGCCATGAAGTACGAAAACGCGGACGACGTCAACACTGACGTAATATGGCCGGGCAAGTACACTTACGTGCAAATGCCTGCAAGCGAAATGAAAAAACACGCAATGGAAACCTTTGACCTTTCATTCAAGGACAAAGTAGTTGGAAGGGAAATACTCGTTGCCGGGAAAAACTTCGGATGCGGGTCCTCGCGCGAGCAGGCCTCGGAGTGTCTGAAGTACTCGGGCGTTAAAGCGGTAATAGCAAAGTCTTTCGCGCGGATTTTTTACAGGAACTCAATAAACATCGGGCTCCCAGTCATTGAATCAATTCAAGCAGTGGAGTCAATCAAGGACAACGACTCAGTGAAAGTGGACTTGGAAGCTGGGATGCTTTGGGTTGGGGGAGAATCAGTGCGGTTCCCAAAGTATCCAGGGTTCGTGCTCGAAATAGTGAAAGACAACGGCTTGATTAACCACATTAGGAAGCAAAACGGGCTCGCGCCGCTCGATCCGTTACGGCCAAGGGAGAATGCCAGCCTTGGAGTGAAAGAGTGAAGGCAAAAAAAGGTGAGACGAAAAATGAGGAACGTTGAAATACTTGACACGACGCTGCGGGAAGGCGAGCAGACGCCGGGAGTGACTTTCAGCATAAGGGAAAAACTCGAAATTGCGGCAATGCTTGACGACTTCGGGGTTGACTTCATTGAAGCCGGGCACCCGGCGGTCTCGCCCGACATAGCGCGCGCCGTCAAGGAAATCTCGGAAATGGGGTTGAAGGCCAAGGTAGTGGCGCACTCTCGATCAATGCGTTCGGACATTGACGAAATCCTAAAAACTAACGCGAAATGGGTGGGTATTTTCTTTTCCGTGTCAGACAAGCGCCTGGAAAGCCATTTCAGGAAAAACTTGGACGAAGCGCTCGGCTTGGTGGGTGACGTGGTCTCATACGCGAAGAACCACGGCCTAAAAGTAAGGTACACCCCCGAGGACACAATACGCAGCCCCTTGGACAACGTCATAAGGGTGTCGCGCGCTGCCGTGAGCGCTGGCGCCGACAGAATAAGCGTTGCAGACACAGTCGGCGCTGGCACCCCGCAAAAAGTCCACAACTTCGTGTGGGCCTTGAAGCAAAACGTCCAAGTCCCGCTGCACATTCACTGCCACAACGACTTAGGACTCGCTCTCGCCAATTCCTTGGCGGCGTTCGAGGCAGGCGCAAGCGTAATTGACACTTGCGTGAACGGCTTGGGCGAACGCACGGGCATAACGGACTTGTCACAACTAGTCCTGGCGCTCAGGACGCATTACGGCGTTGAAAAGGACTGGAAGTACTCAATGCTTACTTCACTGTCGGAAAAAGTCGAGAACTGCAGCAACATGAAGGTTTCGCCGCAGGCCCCAATAGTTGGAAGCAACGCCTTCAGGCACAACGCCGGCTTGCACGTTTCGGGCGTGTTCGCCAACCCCGAACACTACGAAGTCTTCCCCGCAGAACTCATTGGGAGAAAACGCGAGTTCCACTTGGACAAGATGGCTGGAAAGCACCACTTGGAATTCCACGCCAGGGAAAAAGGAATAACCCTGGGAGAAGAACAGAAAAACAGGATGCTGGCGCACTTGAAGTCGCTCGAGAAAGGCCACGCAACCTTCGAGGAATTGCTAGAGTTGTGAACATTGAAAAGTGAAAGACCATGAAAAAAGTTCTCGTGATAAAAGGCGACGGCATCGGCGTTGACGTCATAAACTCAACCCTGAGAGTACTCGGGGAAACCGGCGCGCCCTTGGCGTTCACTGAAGACGACGTGGGCTTGAGGGTGTTCGAAAAACAAGGGGTTTCAGTGTCGCAGGAAACGCTTCAAAGGGCGCGCGAGTCCGACGCTGTATTGTTCGGCGCCACAACCACTCCACTGACGCCATTGAAGGGTTACAAGAGCGCCATGCTGACGCTGAGGCAAGGGCTTGACTTGTACGCCAACATCCGTCCAGCAAAGTCCTACGAGAACACTCCAGCTCTGTTCAAGTGGTTGGACTTTGTTATCGTGAGGGAAAACACTGAAGGGCTTTACTCAGGAATTGAAACAAGCGAGAAGGACAGGGCTACAACGACTCGCGTCATCACGAGGAAGGCGTCCGAGAGGATTTGCAGGCACGCCTTCGAACTAGCTAAAAAGCAGGGAAGGAAAAAAGTCACTGCGGTCCACAAGGCAAACGTCCTGCGGGCCAGCGACGGGTTGTTCCGCGAAGCATTCTTTGAAGTAGCAAAAGCCTTTCCTTCAATTCATGCCGAGGAAGTCCTCGTTGACGCCATGGCCATGAAAATGGTCAAAAACCCCCGCGAACTCGACGTAATTGTTACAACTAACCTCTTTGGCGACATTCTCTCCGACTTGGCCGCACAGATATGCGGCGGGTTGGGGCTGGCGGCTTCGGCCAACATCGGCGAAAAAAACGCTTTGTTCGAACCCGTCCACGGCTCGGCGCCAAAGCACGCAGGCCAGAACAAGGTCAACCCAATGGCCGCGGTTCTGAGTACTGCGATGATGCTGGAGTACTTGGGAATGGAAAAAGACGCGCTCAACGTAAGAAGGGCTGTTGAAAGCGTGCTAAAAGAAGGCAAGGTTTTGACGTACGACTTGGGAGGCAAGGCAAAAACGTCACAGGTTACGCAGAGGATAATTGAATTCTTGGAGTGATTTGATGAAAATAGGGTTGCTGCACACGATTGTGAGGTTGGACGAAAAAATGCTGTTCGACGAATTCAAGTCCAAGGGAGTGGAAGTTGAAAGGGTTGACGACAGGGAAATGGTGCTGGACTTGGAAAAAAGCCAGCACTCCTTTGACGTCCTCCTGGACCGGTGCATTAGCCAGACGCACTCGCTGTACATCACGGAGTACTTGAACCAGAAAGGCACTCCAACAGTTAACTCTTTTGACGTTTCACGGCTCTGCGGGGACAAGTTCTCCACGACTCTGGCGCTGGAAAAACACAAAGTTCCCACGCTCAAGACCTTCACTGCATTCACTCCAGTCCAGGCCTTGAAGGCCATTGAAGAACTAGGCTATCCGTGCGTCATGAAGCCAGTCTTGGGGTCGTGGGCGCGCCTTCTGTCGAAAATAAACGACAGGGACGCTGCCGAGTCGTTGCTGGAGCACAAGGAAACCCTGGGGAACTTGTACCACAACATTTACTACATCCAAGAGTACGTGAAGAAGCCAGGAAGGGACATTCGCGCCTTCGTGGTGGGCGACGAAACAATCGCGGCGATTTACAGGAACTCCGAGCACTGGATAACGAACACTGCGCGCGGCGGCAAGGCCTCTAAGTGCGACGTCACGCCAGAACTAAGCGAGCTTTGCCTCAAGGCAGCCAAGGCGGTTGCGGGAAAAGAAGGCGCGATCCTGGCAATGGACGTCTTCGAACACCCAGAAAAAGGACTTGTAATAAACGAAATAAACCACAAGATGGAGTTCAAGAACTCAGTCAAGCCAACCGGCGTAAATATTCCCGGGAAAATGGTTGAATTCGTCTTGGGAACTGCTAAAAGGTGAACTTTAATGGCTGACTCAAACGACAAGTTAAGGGTTTCAATAGTTGGAGGCTCTGGCTACACTGGCGGCGAACTCGTCAGGCTCTTGCTATTCCACCCACGCGTTGAGTTACAGCAAGTCACGTCACGCAGCAGCCCGGGAAAACGCGTTGCCTCGACTCACCCGAACCTCCGCAAGGTCACTGACTTGAAGTACGTCCAACCAAGCCAGTTGGAAAAATGCGACTTCATTTTCACGGCAATGCACCACGGGGAGTCAATGAAGGAAATTCCAAAGCTCTTGGAGTTTGCTCCAAGGATTGCCGACTTGTCCGCTGACTTCCGGTTGCGCAACGCAAACGGCTACCCAGAGTGGTACGGCTTCGAGCACTCCGCTCCCGAGCTCTTGAAGGAAGCCGTTTACGGCATCCCAGAGCTTCACCGCGAGGAAATGAGGAAGGCGCGAATCGTGTCGGGCGCCGGCTGCCTTGCTACTGCCTCGATTTTGGGCCTTTACCCGTTGTTCAAGAACGGCTTGATTGAAGGACGAGTTAGCGTGGATGGAAAAGTCGGCAGCTCTGCCACTGGGACAACTGCCTCGGAGTCATCCCACCACCCGGATCGCTCGCACGCCGTCCGCTCTTATGCTCCAACGGGCCACAGACACACGGCTGAAATGGAGCAAGAGCTAAGCTTTAACGGAATAAAACCGGAAATTGACTTCTCTCCCCACGCCGTGGAACTCGTTCGAGGCATTTCAATAACTTCACAAGTCCGGCTCAAGCAGCCGTTGGAGGAAATAGACGTTTGGAAGGTTTACCGCAAGGAATACGGGAAAGAACCATTCATTCGCATCGTGAAAGAAACTTCGGGCAACTTCCGCTACCCGGAGCCAAAGCTGCTCTGGGGAAGCAATTACTGCGACGTGGGCTTCGAACGCGAAAAACGAAGCAACCGCTTAGTAGTCATGTCAGCCATTGACAACATGATGAAGGGCGCCTCAGGTCAGGCAGTACAGTGCATGAACGCAATGATGGGCTTCCCAGAAACTACTGGGTTGGAGTTCCCGGGAATGCACCCGATTTAGGAAAAGTGAATGCAATGATAATCTTGAAGGTTGGCGGCGGAAAAAGCGTCAACTTGGACGGGATAACGTCAGACGTTGCCTCGCTAGCCAAGTCAGGTGAAAAATTCATAATAGTGCACGGGGCAAACTTTGCACGAGATGAATTGTCTCAACGCCTTGGAGTGGAAAAACGCGTCGTAACCTCTGTTTCTGGCTATGACAGTGTTTACTCCGACGAGACAGCAATTGACTTGCTGATGATGGCTTACGCCGGCGTGAAAAACAAGCGCTTGGTAGAGTTGCTGCAGAAGAAAGGCGTTAACGCCATTGGACTAAGCGGACTAGACGGAAGGGTAATCCAAGGAAAGAGAAACAACGGCATTCGCGTAATCGAAAACGGCAAGCAAAAAATCCTGCGAGATTTTTCGGGAAAGCCGCAAAGCGTTAACAAGGAATTGCTGGAACTGCTTTTAGGCAATGGATTCACTCCAGTGCTGTGCATGCCGATTGCCGACGAAAACGGGTTCGCAATTAACTCGGAAAACGACGACGTCGTGCGCGTCCTGCAAGAGTCAATGAAGGCTGAAAAAATAGTGAGCTTGATTGAAGAGAAAGGCTTTCTCGAGGAAAAAAACAACCCTAACTCCTTAGTCAAGAAAATCTCAAAAGGCGAACTGGCGGCTCGAGAGCAGCGAGTCGAGGGCAGGATGAAACGGAAAGTGCTGGCGTTGAGGCAGTTGCTTGAAGGCGGCGCTGCAACCGTCATGCTGGGCGACGGGAGGACTGAACACCCAGTGCTTGACGCGTTGAATTGAAAGGGGACAACGATTGAATGATCGCTAAAAGAACGAAGGGAACTCCCAGAAAGCAAGCGTGGGTTTTAGTGCACCCAAGGTTCAACATGCAAGCAATTGAGGAACTGGAACGTTCAAGAAGTGCCGGCAAGGAAGAAACCAAAGGCGAAATGGCATTTCGTAAAATTCACGCGTTTTACATAAGGAGATTGGAAAAACTAGTACAGAACGCAACGCACCCTATTCTCATACTGGAAGAAAAGAAAAAAGCAGAGCAAACCCTGGCCTGGGCCAAGAGCTTAAACCCAAACGCGAACATTGAAGTAATTCAAACTTGGCATCGGTTCGGTGCCCCCAAGAAGCCAATAGAACTTGTGGAGTACTTCCAAAGACACGGAATTAAGCGTGCAATTATTGGAGGCTCTCAAGCGCTCTTCAAGGAAGAAAACCCGGAAACAAGCGAGGGCACATTAATGCAGTATGGCAAGAGATTTTTCGGTCACAGAATTCGCGTAAGGGGATGCGTTGGAGTCGCAAATTTCGCAATTAAGGCACTTACCAGCGCAGAAACAAGAGTCATGCCAGCCATAACCTTTCCGCTTAACTTAAATCAGTGGAATATTACAAGAAAAGGGAAAAAAATAAGAAAACGGGTATAATTCATGAACTTCGAACAAGTTGAGATTGAACTAAACCAAATCAAGGCTAGGAATAAGCGCGTTGAACTCGACAAGGCGTGGGAGACGAGCCTGGAAAGGAGGACCCTGGTTGCGGCCTTTACTTACGCCGTGTTCGTGGCTTTTTTCCTGAGCGCGGGCCTTCCAAACCCGTACTTTAACGCGTTGGTTCCAAGTATTGCCTTCCTGTTATCTACCCTTACTCTGGGTTTTGCGAAAAGCAAGTGGATTGAAGGGAAAAAGTGAGCTTTCATGGAAACTGAAAAGTTAAAGGCACTGCACGACAGGCACGAGGCAGGGCTTTACCCAATGAAAAAGCCCGTGATCGTGCGCGGTGAGGGCGCGAGCCTGTGGGACTCCGAGGGAAGGGAGTACGTGGACTGCGGGGCTTCCTATGGCGTTTGCAACGCGGGACACTCTAACCCATTCATTGTGAAAGCTGTCCAAGAGCAACTTGAAAGGCTTTCATACATTCAAGGCACTTACTACACTGAACAGCGCGCACTGCTCGTGGAAAAACTCAGCAAGCTTACTGGCTTGGAGAAGAGTTTTTTGTGCAACTCCGGCACCGAGGCAGTCGAAGCCGCAATAAAGATGGCGCGAGCCTCCACTGGCAAAAAGGAAGTCATCTCGACAGTTTCCGCTTTCCACGGCCGCACTTTCGGGGCGCTGAGCGCGACTTGGAAAGAACATTACAGGAAGCCATTCGAGCCGCTCGTCCCAGGATTCAAGCACGTTCCATTCGGCAACTCTGAAAAGCTTAGGGAGGCCATTACGAGCGACACTGCCGCCTTCATAGTCGAACCAATCCAAGGCGAGGGCGGCGTCAGGATTCCCTCAAATGAGTACTTGAAAGAAGTCCGCGAAATATGCAGCGAGAAAAACGTGCTGCTGGTTTTCGACGAAGTCCAAACCGGGTTTTGCCGCACTGGGGCGTTTTTCGCAAAAGAACACTGGAGAGTGCAGCCCGACGTCTTGTGCATGGCCAAATCAATAGCGAACGGCTACCCAATGGGCGCCATTTCCGCCAACGACAACGTGTTCAAGGTCGAAAAGCTAGTCCACGGCACGACTTTTGGGGGAAACCCCGTTGCCTGCACGGCGTCACTGGCAACGATTGAGTTCATGGAAAAGGAAAGGCTTTGGGAACAGGCAAGCGAAAAAGGCGAGTACTTCCTGGACTTGCTGAAAGGCATTCAGTCAAGCAAAGTGCGCGAAGCGCGCGGGAAGGGCTTGATGGTAGGGTTGGAGTTGAAGGAAAAGCCGCAGCCATACCTAGAGGCGTTGGCCGCCGAGGGAGTGCTGGCATTGCCGGCCGGGACGACTGTGTTAAGGTTCCTGCCGCCGTTGATTGTAAGCAAGGAACAATTGAGGATTGCGTATGAAAAGACAAGCAAAGTACTCGCGTGAAATCTCGCCAGAAGAATTCATTGAACGCGTCGTAGGCATTTACTCGCCGAGCGGCGAAGAAGAAGGGGTTGCACGGTTCCTCGTTGAATACTTGGGTGATCACTCGGACAAGGCGTACGCGGACGAGGCAGGCAACGCCATAGCCATTAAGGGCAGCGGAAAGCCAGTTGTACTCTTGACGTCGCACATGGACACTGTAACTGGGGAAATCCCAGTGAGGGTTGAAAACGGGAAACTCCACGGCCGCGGCTCCGTTGACGCAAAGGGCCCTTTGTGCGCCATGGTTCAAGCCTTCACGGCTCACGAAGGAAAGGGAACGCTGTTGTTTGCGGGCGTGACTGAGGAAGAACGCGAGTCAAAGGGAGCGCAGCACTTAATGAACTCCTTGCTGAAAGAACACAACCCGGACTTTGTAATTAACGGTGAACCTTCAAGCGTTGAAGGCATCACTATTGGCTACAAGGGAATCCTGCGCTTTAGGGTTTTCTTTGAAAGGGAAAGGCAGCACTTCGGGAAAGACTTGGGAATAGCGGAGGAAGTTTACCAGTTCTTCAAGTCACTCAAGGCATCGCTCAAGGAAGGCGAGACGTTTTTTAGCACTCCAACGCTGGAAATAAGGCAAATTGAACTCAACGCGCAGCAAAGCCCGCAGACAGCGGTCGCGCACTGCGCGATACGCCTGCCGCCTGGAACGGAATGCGCTGAAATCGCGGAGTTGTTGGAAAAACTCAAGAAAAACGCGAGAATAGAGTACAAGGAAGGGCTTGAAGCTGTTGTGGCTGGAAAAAACACACCACTCGTAAGAGCGTTCCTTTCAGCAATAAGGGCGCAGGGCTTGACTCCAAAGTTCAAGAAGAAGACCGGCACGAGCGACATGAACTCTTTCGCGCAAGTATGCAAGAACATCGTGAGCTATGGCCCCGGCAACTCGAGCCTGGACCACACGGACCAAGAACACTTGAACCTAAAAGAATACCTTCAGTCAATACGAGTACTAAATGGAGTTCTCGCTCAGCTGACTAGTGCGTCGACGCACACGCGGTAAACGCGCGGGGACTGCATCCCAACTTTTTGCGTTGACAAGACTTCGACTTTTCTTCCCAGTTTTTTGGCGGCTTCCTCTAGTTTCTTTACTGGCTGGGAAAAAAGGTCGCTTTCGGGCGCGAACTGGTAAAAGTGAACCACTCCGCTTGAAGGCTTCAAGGCGCTTATGGCGGCGTCAAGGAATTCCTCGCCGCCCTTCGGCAACGGCATGATGACTCGGTCGCACTTTCCATTCAAGGCGTTCCTGCACGCCTCGCCCGCGTCGCCCAAAACGGCTTCAATTTTCCCCTGGAACTTGTTCAATGCAATGTTTTCCAAGGCGTACTCGTGCGCTGCAGGGTTGAGTTCCACTGAATAAACCATTCCAACCAAGGGCTGCGTTTTCGCAATAACCAAGGCGTAGGGAGCGACTCCGCCGAACAGGCAAGCAACGGTTTCGCCGGGCTTTACCTGCGAGGCTATCCTTAGGCGTTCCTGGGAAAGGCGCGGCGAAAAGTAAGACGTTGAGACGTCAACCTTCATTTTCACGCCGCTTTCCATGTAAGTGGTCTCGGTCCGGTTCTCGCCGCCAATTACCTTCACGCCTTGCACCCTGAACGTGCCAGAGTGCGCGCCGACTTTCTTGCACACCACCCTTATGTTTGAGTGGACGTTCATTATCGCCTCGGCAATGAGTTTTTCCCGGACCACGAGTTCTTCAGGGACTTCAATGACTGCAATGTCTCCAACCACGTCAAAGGCCTTCACCAACGAATCCAGTTCCCCGGGCGAAAGGCTGTCCTTCAAGTATTCCTCGATGCTCCTAACTGGGAGTTCTTTTTGCTGGACGTGCTCGAACTCGACTATTTCTGCCCCGGTGTCGCTGACTCCCGCGATGTCTGATTCTGAAACCAGGTCAGTGACTGGGAAAGTAATGAAGTCGTCGTCTTGCACGATTTTCACGCGCAGGGCGAAGACGTTGTGTGAAAGCAAGTGCCTCCTGACTCGCTCGCCGTGCCTCCTTGAAACCTTAACGCCAAAGCCCATTCAAGCAACTCAACAGTGATTTGAGGAAAAAATAGCCAGAAAACAATAACTAACCCTGCCTTGGGATTTAAAAAAAGAACCATTGAAGGGCTTTTGCATGGGACTGCAAGAGCTTTTCTACAACTGCTTCCAAGTCGGAATAGAGACTTACACTGGGTACAACGCGTGCAACACTACCGCGTACGCGCTGGGCTTCATTTTACTGGTTTACGGGATTTGGAAAGCATTCCAGTGGCTAAAGCTCAGGGTTGACTACGGCTTGTTCACAGCCCTAGTTCCGTATGTGATGCTAATCTCTTCGCTTCGAGTCATTGAAGACTTCAGGCTAGTGCCGCGTTCCTCCAACCCATTAGAGCTGGGCTTTTACACCATCACTCCAGGCATTTACGCTGTTGGAACCATTGTAATAGTGGGCGGAATGCTGCTCGCGTGGAGGCTTGGAGGGAAGAACTGGAAGGCAGTGTATGGAAAAGCTGGGTGGATGTTGCTGCTGCCGTTCATGGCGTTTTACCTATACAACCAGTCCACTTTGTTTACTCCGCCGTACGGCCCAATCCAAGTAGTCCTGCTCACGCTCGCCCTCTCCCTTGCGTTCAAGTGGGCGCTTCCAAGACTCAAAGTCTACGTATTGGAGAAAAGGGAAAACTTAATTGTCACCATGGCTGGTGCGCTTGACGCGGCGGCAACAACGACTGCTTTGCAGTTCTACGGCTTCCAGGAACTCCACGTCGTCCCGAATTACTTCATTGCCCTCGCGGGCACTCCATACATATTCCTCTTCAAAGTCCCAATAGTAATCGGGGCGCTTTGGCTCCTCGACGAACACTTCGAGAAAGACGACAAGGAAATGAACTTGTTCACTAAGATGGCGCTGCTCGTCTTGACGCTGGGGCCAGGCTTTAGGGACTTCCTGTTACTGCTCACGAAAGGCGCCTAGGCTGCAAGCAAGTAAACACCTGCGAAAACCGTTAAGGCCGAAAGCAGCCTCGCCATTCCTGCTTGTTCTTTTAAGAAAACCCATCCAATTGCTGCAGCGAAAACAACTAGGGAGCGAGTGACTGGAAGAACTTCCGCTGCGAACCCGGCGCTTAACGCGTAAAACAAGGAAAGCGTTCCAATTGAAGCGGAAACAGAGGCAAGGAGTGAAATCCTTAACGCCCTGTTGTCAGACAATAGGGGCTTGAATTCGCTTAGCCTGCCCCTTGCAAGCATATAGGCAAGCAGGAGTATTGACCCGGAAAAGTAGAAAAACAAGTTAAGCATTGCAGGTGAAAACTTCAAGGTCGCGGGCTTTGCGAAAACGCCCCAAACGGCCAAGAGGACGCCGTTGCCTGCTATTAGCAGGAGCGGCGTTGAAAGCTTGGGGAGCACGAGTTTCCCGTTCGTCAGCAATGCGTAGCCGCCAAGGCTGACCAATAGCACCCCAGCCACATCGTTGAAGGAAAAAGGCTCTCCCAAGAACGTTATTGCTAGCGAAAAGGAAAGCAAGGCAATGATCACTTCCCGGAATGGAATCAACTGCGAAACGTCTCCGTGCTTCAAGGGCTTGAAGTAAAAAAGCGCTCCCCCGGCCCAGAAAAGGGAGAGAAACGCCGCTGTAAACAGCAGTTCACTCGAGGGGACTGCAAGGCCTTCCAAGTAAAGCACTGCAAGCAAGGCAACGAACGAATTCAAGGCGTACCTTACAACCGCTAAAGCGTAGTGGTTGACGCCTTCGCGCTTCATTGCCAGCCTGTCAAGGACTGACGCTAGGCCGTGAGTGAAGGCGAAAAACAACGCTAGGAAAAGCCAGTCCAACCAAGAATCACTTGAATTCCTTGAACTCGTCCTTGTCACTCGGCAGTTCTTCTTCCTGGGGTTCGAGCTCGTCCAGTGGCGGCAGGTTTTCCGGCGGGGCGTACTGCGAGGGTTCGGGCCCCAAGGCCTCGCTGCGTTCCCTTCGCCTTTTTTCCTCTTCCTGTTTTTCCTTCTCCAGTTTTTCCTGTTCCTCTTTTTCCTTTAATTCCACTTCGCGGTACTTGCTGAAGGCCACTGCGAAGACCAGTACTACAAGCAACGCCAAAAGGAACAAGCCGACCATTGAAGGCAGGTTGTCGGGCTTGAATAACTGAAAGTAGTCCGTTCCAACGTCAACCGCAAGGTTTCGCGGTGACACCCAAAAGTAAGACTTCCCGGACTGCTGCGAGCCCTGAGTAGTGGAGCGCAGCAAAGCCAGCGAGTGCGGCAGGAACAAAGCCGTTTGGCGGGGCGGGTCGCCGCGGAACACGGGCGCGCTTTTCCCGAACAAGTCAGTCTTTAGAGAAGAAGGGTCAGGGTTGGAGACGTTTACCGTTACCGGGAGAGAGAAATGAGTTTCCTGCGAGAATGCCGGGGCAAGCGAAGAGTCAAGGAAAGACTGAGAGACTAGGTCGGAGGTTGTGATGTCCGAGAAAGTGAAGTCGATGCGGGAACGCTGCGGGAACGAACCTGACGGATACACAGCTTTAAGGAACGCGGACGGCTCCGACTCGCAGCTTGAGGCAAAGGAAATGCTGGTAAGGCCTGCTGGAAGGAAGTACTTTGACGCCAGGGAGTCAAGTGATTCGTTGATGAAAGAAGTGGTTGTCCGGAAAAGGTTGAAGCCCTTGCCCGCTGAAACCGTTGAAACCCTGTAAGTAAACGAGCTCCCCGCAATCTCGGCGTTGACTGGTTCTGGTTGGCCGTTGTACAGCAAAGTCCTGGAAATCACCAAGGGCTGGAGTTCGGAGCCCTTGAACGCCTTCAACTCAAACACGGATTCCTTAATGCAGGGAAAATTGTGGTACCCAACCAGTATTTCGGCGCTGCCGTCAAGGAAGACCTCGAACTGCACTTCCTTGAACTCCTGCGCTGCAGCAAGTGGCAGGAAAACTGCAAACAACAAGGCGCTAAACAAGAGAAAGGAACGCATTTCAATCCAAGGAGGAAGTAAAACGAGGACTTGTTTTAAATGTTTCCAGGCACATTCGCTAGTGAAATGCTTTACTTGATTGGCGCTGGGTTGGTGGCCGAACACCTTACATTGAAGGGCTTGGAGGCAATTAAGTCGTGCGGGAAAGTTTACCTTGAATGCTACACCAGCAAGCTCATTCCTGGAAACATTGAACTGGGGGAGTTTTTAGGGAAAAAAATCCAGCCCTTGTCAAGGGAAGACGTGGAACTAAAGGCCGGCGCATTAATTGAAGAGGCAAAAAAGGAAGACGTTGCATTGCTGGTGGTTGGGGACGCGCTCACGGCAACGACTCACACGGACTTGCTGTTGAGGGCTAAAAACGCGGGCTGCGAAACGCGCGTAATCCCCGGCGTCTCCATTTACACCGTCGCGCCAGGGGTTTCGGGGCTGCAGGTTTACAAGTTCGGCCGCTCCACCACCATTGTCTACCCAGAGCCCAACTACTACCCGGAAAGCCCGTACGAAGTGGTAAGGGAAAACAGGGAAAAGGGACTGCACACGTTGTGCCTCTTGGACGTGAAAGCCGGCAAGCTCATGACCGCGCGCGAGGGCGCGAAGGTCTTGATGGACATCGCCATAAAACGCGGCCAAGGCAGCGAAGCAGGCAAGTGGGAATGCGTCGCCGTGTGTTCTGCGGGCAGCGAACTCCAAAAGGTTTACTTCGGGAAATTGAACGCGTTCACCCGACTCGAAAACAACGACGCCCCGCAAACGCTCATTGTCCTGGGGAAACTGCACGAACTCGAAATAGAATTCCTTGAAGCGTTTGCTGAAAAAATTGGTTAAAATGACTAAAGAAGAGTCCTTGGAAGGAAAACTCGAAAGGTACCTCGCGCTCACCAGGGAAGCCCTGGAAGTTGCCGGCAAGAACGCTTCAAAGGAAAACAAGGAACGAGCGAAGGAGTTCCTTGGAATGGCTCAAGACTACTACAACGACGCCTTATTCTTCAAGTCAAAGGGCGACCACGCGACCGCGCTCGCGGCCGCGAGTTACGCTCACGCCTGGCTCGACGCCGGCGCGCGGATGGGCTTCTTTGACGTCAAAGGCAATAACAGGCTGTTCGTGGTGGACTGAACTGGCTCTAAGGGCAAGGCTTTCAAGGACTGCAATGAAGTTCTTTGAAAGGAAAATAAAAGCAGCATTCATTGACGTTGACAACGTTTTAGTGCACGCGGAAACCGGTAACCCGACTTCTCCAAGTGGTGAAAGGTTAAAGGACACGCGCGAAAACGCCCGCGAACTCAAGGCAATGGAAACTGCGCTAAGGAACCAACTAAGGGAACTCAGGAACTGCGGCGTCACTCCCGTTTTGTGTACTGGCCGCGAGAGCGAATACGTTGAACGCCTGCAGGCAAGGCTTGAGTTGAAGGGGTTGCCTTTCATTGCAGAAAACGGTGGAGTGGTTGCGTTCAACCCCGGCAACAAAGTCGTTACTGCCAGTTTTCCGAGGAAAATCACTGAAGGCGGGAAAGAAGTTTACTTTAGTTCCCAGAAAGAGTTCCTGGAACACGTAAGGGAAAGGCTTTACGGGTTCGGCATTGAAAGGTTCGCGGACGAGTACCGCGGCACGGGAAAAAACGTTGTGGGAAAGGAAAGGCTCCCGTTGAGGGATACAATGATCGGGTTACAGGTTGCCGGGTTTTACTCTGGCTTGTACGACAAGCATTCCCCAGGAGAAATACGCGAAAAACGAGAGGAATTATATAAAGCCATTCAGGGATTCTTCAATGAAAACCCACACCTAAAGCCGTACTTCCACGCATTCAAGGGCTCCCCGCACGCGGTCGACATCCTTCCACGAGAAGTGAGCCGAGGACTGGGAATTAAGGCTGAGAAAGTGGACAAGGGCTTGGGAGTGAGGTTGCTCGCGAAAAGGCTCAAGATCAATCTTGCAAGGACTGCCGCGGTAGGAGACGCTGAAAACGACTTGCCGTTCATGTTGCTCGTGAAAAGAAAGGGGGGAATGGCAATCGCGCCAGCCAACGCCGAGGAAACAGTGAAGCGGCAAGCGGACTTTGTAACAAAGTCACGCGTAACACAGGGCGCCATAGAAGCAATGCAGAAAATCCAAAGCGCGCGAAAAAGGTTCAGGACGTGGGGGTAACGCTAAAAGAAAACAAAGCCGGCGAAAGCGACAAAGTTAAATATGGTTCAGGCGTTAATCCAAGTGCAATGGTGTTAATGCAATGGGATTGTATGACCAGTTAAGCGAAGGCGTCGAGGGGCCGGTCAACGCCGTAAAAAGCGTGCCAATTCTTCCAATGGTGGTTGGCGTGATTGTGCTGGCTGGGATTGCCTACGCGTGGATGAACTACGTGAATGTTCCGATAACGTTCTCGTTTTCCAGCGGTTCCCTAAAGCCCGGCGACAACGCGACTGTGACAATAGTGTTCAAGAACACTTCCGGGAAGGACTTGGAAAACGTCCAAGTAACTGTAAAGGCAATTGACTCCACTCAACTGGTCTTCGAGCCAACGGAGTTCGGCTTCGACAAGGTCGCGATCGGCCAGGAACGCAAGAAGGAAGTAAAGGTTACTGCGGAACAGGGCGTGGACAAGGGGACTTACGCAATAGAAGTGAGCGCGACCGCAACGGACTTCGAGGTAAGGCAGCGCGCCAGCATCCGAGTCGAGTAAACGCGTTTTTTAAAACCAAAGCACTAGTTATTTTGGTTGAGCTTTTCTGGACGAGCAAGGCGCAAGCCACGCTAGAAATGCCGCTGCATTTCTGCGCGCCAAAACTAACAGGTTTTGAGCGTTGCAAGCCAAGAAAAGGTCACGGGCCCGTCATCTAGCCTGGATAGGATTCCGGTCTTCGGAGCAACTTTTTGAGTAAAAAGTTGCATCAAAAAGTCCTGCGAAGAAAACCGGCAACGCGGGTTCAAATCCTGCCGGGCCCGCTTCCCTTCCGTCAAACTCAAACTTCAACTGACTCCAGGTCCCTTGCAATCCTTGAATTCGCGAAAACGCTTTGCATTTCTTTTTCCAAAAAGCTCCTGTCGTCGTAGCGCGCGCTCACGTGAGTTCCGATTAGTTGCCCGGCTCGGGCTTTCTTGGCCAGCTTCGCGACTTCCACCGCGGTTGAGTGCTTCGTTTTCCGCGCTCGCTCTTTTTCCTTCTCGCTGAAAGTCGTTTCGTGAACCAACAAGTCGCAGTCCCTGAGGCGGGCTGCAAGCGAGGGAATCGGGACAGTGTCCGCTATCACTGCAACTTTTTTCACCCTCTCCTGGCCTTCCAGGACTTGCGATGGCTTGACTTTTCCCCCGCCTTCGAGCTTGACTGCTTCGCCTTTCTGGAGGGCGGAAAACAACGGCCCCTCGGGCACTCCCAAAGCGATCGCCTTTTGCTTGTTGAACTTTCTGCCCTTGCTCTGAGTGAACACGAACCCAAAGGAAGGGATTGAGTGCTTGAGCCTTACCGCGGAAACTGTGAAGTTGTCCTTTTCGTAAACAACGCCTTCGCGCAACTCGTGCAGTGAAACCTTGAAGCCCAAAACGCTCAAGCCCATGAAGTCAACGAACTTTTTGGCAACGGCCTTGGAGGGAACCCATAAGTTGAGTTCCTCGCGGCGGCCCAGCAAGTTCAACGTGTTCAAAAAGCCGGGGAGGCCGAAGAAGTGGTCGCCGTGCCAGTGGCTTATTGCGAGGTTTTTGACCTTGAACATTGACGTCTTGGACTGCATCATTCTCTGCTGCGCGCCCTCCGCGCAGTCAACTAGGAATATTTCGCCAGCGAACTGCACTGAGGTAGTGGCGACAACGCTTTCCTTTGTCGGGGTCGCGGAAGAAGTCCCGAGAAAAGTAACTTTAAAGTCAGCCATGGAAACACGCAGTTATTGTTTTTTATTTTGCTTTCTCCAGAACTCGTGCGCCCCTATCCTGAAAGCGCTTGAAGCCATTTGGACGCGGCCCTGCAAGCGCAGTTCCCTTGGCAGCAGGTCCTGGATGAAGTTGGACCTCGAACGGAGCGACAACGCTTCCCTTTTCAGCGCGAAAAAGGCGTCCGCTGCGGGGGTGTCTCCAGCGGCCTTTACCTGCGCATGCGCTTCCTTCATCTTGTCCCACGCAGCCACGGCCCGTTCCTCCAGTTCCATGGAACGCTGGGCCAGCCTGGCAAACAATTCCTTTTGTGCGTCGGCGCCCTCCCGCGTCTTCAAGCCATGCAGTAACTCTACTTGCCTTTTCACGTCTGCCTTCAGCCTGTGAAGGCTTGCCGGCTCGCGGGAGTCAATAATTGAAAGGATGGGCGCAAGCGCGTCAGGGAGTTCCGACAAGCGCCTTTGCCTCAGCTCGCGTTCAGCCTTCCTGGCATCGGCCGCAATGCGGGCGTCAGCCAAAATCCTGGCATGCCTCGCCCTTTCCTCTTCCCTAGGGTTTTTCCTGCGTGGAAATTCAGCCATTAAAAGCACCACTAACGGAAAAAGGGGAGAGCTTGTTTTTAAAAAGAGCTTTCACCACGAAAGCCTTTGGCCTGGCTTTATGGAAAAACGCTTAACCCAGCCGTTGGGGAGTTCAATGAAGTGCTTCACTGGCTTCGAGGGAGTGTGGAAAGTGAAGGGCTTGAAGCCTTCAAGGACTTCAACGATTTTCTTGCTGCTGTCAAGGAAGGCAACGTCAATCGGGTAGAAAACGAAGAACATGTCCAAAGTGGCGTTGAAGCGCGTTTCCCTTGAAAGCGTGAAAACCAAGGGCTTCGTGAATTCTTTTTCGGGTCGGAAGCGCAGCCCTAAAGACCTCTGGAAAGGCGTTAGTGCGAGTTCAACGCTTTTGCTCAAGACGCGTCCGGTGCTCTCGTTCTTCAACAACTACGACCACGCAGTCTTCAAGTCGCGGCTCCCTGCGCGGGCGTCCTCATTGAAATCAGGTAAGCATAGTTCTTTATCTGCAAGGCGAAGTGCAGCTTGACGGGACGCCTCACGACCAATCCGTGCCTGTCGTCGGTAACGAACGCGGTCGCCCGGCCGCAGGAATTACACCCCGTGTCGTCGAAAATGATGTTTTCCGCGACTATTTGAGACAAGTACGTCTTGGAGGGGTCTGATTGGATTATTTTCCCCACTTCGCCTACAATGGAAGTCGAGCTCATGTTTTGCCTCACTTCATATATGCCCAAGTCCAAGTCCAGTTCCACCCCACCCGGAACAAGGGTCATCATCCTAACCAGGCGCGACTGCGCGTCAGGAGGCGCGGCGATTGACTGCAGAATGAGGAAGCCGACGGCAATGAGTATGACGCTGTGCTTCAAGCCCGCCGTCAGGCTGCCTTCGCTCATCTCGCCCGCGATGAGGCCAATGAAGAAGCCCTGAATAACTGTCAAGTGGAGCAGGTAAACGTAAAACCCTTCCTCTGAAATGCTCTGCCCGCCGCCGCCGACTATCTTGGAAATGTTACTTATAGCTGGAAGCGACGGAACCAGGAGCGTTTGAAGGATTACGACGATGAACATGAAAACAAAGTAAATGAAGTAAACAGTGTAAACGTGCACCCTCAAAGTGCTCCTGCGCTCGTGTTCTACTTCCTTTATTTTCTGCGTGTCCGCCGTGACAGTGTCAAATATCTGCGTTATCTGGCCGCCGGCGCGGTGCGCCTCTATTATGATGTCAATGCTCCTCCGCACGAGCACGCTGTTGATCCTTTTCTTGAAGCGCTCGAAGACTTCCTCGAAGGGGATCCCCCAGGAAATCTGGTCCGCCATCTTCCTGACTTCGGGGGAGAGGGCGCCGTAGTAAATGTTGGAAGTCGCGTAAATCGCCCTCGGCAGGGTCGTGCCGGCGCGCTGGGCGTCGGCCAAGTCCCTCAAGAAATTAGGAAAGTACTCCTCGATTTCCTGGACGCGCGAGTACTGCAGGTACAAGTACACGAGCAGCGGCGAGTAAAGGAAGAGAGTGCCCAAGAGTACAGTCGTGGTGAACTGCTGCGTGACCCCGAACAAGACAAAGGAAATAATCCACAAGAGGATGCTTAGGAAGGTCCCGATCCCGAGAAGGAAGACGAAGATGTTCTTGGAAACTATCCAGCGCAGCCTGTAAACGTCAATTGCCGGGCCCTTCTTTAGGGGTTCCTTCTTCCTTGCATCCGTTTTCTTTGCCTGCACCATTTTCTCAAACCTCTTGCGGCTTCATTCCCTTCAACGCCAGGATTGACAGTATCGAACCGAAGGGAATGAACACGTAAATAAGCAGTACCATCATCGTCGCGGGGTTGATTGGAAGCGACTTCCCGCCAAGGATGGCCATGGTGGCAACCATTATTATTACCAGCAACGGCGCTGCAATGAAGATAGTGGTGTAAATCTCGCTGAACATCCCGACCGTGTTGACGAACTCCCGGATCGTGCGCCTGTGCTCTTCGAGCATCGTGTCAGCCTTTTGAATCAAGTAAAGCCTCAAGTCGCCCCCGCTCCTGATGGTTGTGATAAGCCCCCACAGCAAGTCCCTGAACTTCACGCTGGCAGTGCGGCGCGCCGTTCTCTCGACTGCAGTGAGGAAGTCGAACCCGAGCAACTCGACGTCTCTTACTATGTCGCCGCATTCGTTGCTTAGCTCTCCGAATTCCTTGAAGTTTGCCAAAACCTTGAAGATTGACAGCGCCGGCGTCCCTGTGCCGGCAATGGTTGACATGTGGGCCGCCGCGTAAGGCAGCGCGGCGTCAATGCTTCTTGAGTACTCCGACAAAAGGAATTTCGGGTAACTGTAAAGCAAGATGAAAACCATCCCGCCAAACGTCACAGCTGCGAAAATCGTGATGAGAGCGACCGCAAGCAATGGAATGGCTTTACCCAAGAACAAGAACAATATCGTGTGAAACGCGGGCAAGGCGATGAAAAAGCACAAAAGCGAGCTGACAATTATTGTTGAAATGTACTCTGGTAGGATGGCGTTGATCCTGACGCGGTCCAAGTCCCCAGCCAAGTCAGTGAACGTCTTCTCGTATGGCGGGATGTACTTGCCGAATAGCTTGTAGGAGAAGAGCATGTACTGTTTTACGAAAGTCATTCCAGGTTCACTTTTTCATCCCGTTTATATTTTGAGGCGCTCCAAGAGCTTTTCCGGGTCCTTGTAGTAGGCCGCGAGGATCTTTGCGACTTCAGTGTAGTAACGCGTGTTGGAGTTCCTGAGCCAGTCCAAGACTTCCGTGCGCCTTTCCAGTTCCTCCCACAGGCTTCCCTCTGACACTCCCTTCAGTTCAATTATCTTGTTCAACACGTAGCTCTTGTCCGAGACGAACTTGAAGGAGTCCGTGGCGGCGTCCCACTTGAAAATCGTGTTGGCTATTGGCCGGTCGTTCTTCAAGTCAATCCCTGCAATTTCTACGACTTCCTTTACCCTACGGACTTCAACGCCCTTGACCTTTGTGGACTCCATGAAGCAGACAACGTCAAGGCTCTGCAGCAGCCCGGCAGACAAGTTCAAGGGCTTCGTGGTCAGCCTGTGAACCAATGAATTGAAGTCTTCGGCGTGAATAGTGGCCATTCCCGGGTGCCCTGAAGCCATTAACTGGAACAAAACGTACGCTTCCTCGCCACGCACTTCACCCACGACCAAGTAGTCCGGGCGCTCCCTGAACGAGGCCTTGAGCAAGTCAAACAAGCTAACCTCGCCCATCCTCCTCCCGCTCGTGTCCGTTGGCCCGGTGCCGGCGCGCGCCACCTTCGGGACCCAGTTCTCGTGCGGCAGCCTTAACTCGGCTGTGTCCTCAATGGAGACAATCTTTGACTCGGGTGGAATGAACAACGAAACCACGTTCAAGAAAACAGTCTTGCCTGAAGCGGTCCCGCCGCACATCAGCAAGGAGTTGCGGTGCTCGACGGCGAGCCAAAGGTAAGCTCCTATTATTGGAGGGATTGTGCCAAAGTTCATCAAGTCAGTGACAGTGAACGGGTCCTTCGTGAACTTCCTGATAGTGAAAGTGCTGCCCTTCATGGAAATGTCCGCGCCGCTCGAGTAAGTGGCTTGGACGCGCGAGCCGTCCTGCAGTGACCCGTCCAAGAGAGGGTGAGCAACCGAAATCGTGCGGCCGCATTTTTGGGCTATTTTCACCAAGAACTTGTTTAGTTCTTCCTCGGTCTCAAACGCGACATTTGTTCGGATTGACCCGTACTTTCTGTGGAAAATGTATATTGGCAACCCAATTCCAATGCAGGAAATGTCCTCGATTGATTCATCCCTCAACAAGGGCTCTATCTTGTCCAGTCCCAGCAAGTCCCGTGAAATGAAGTAACCCAAGAGGGATTTTTCCTCATCTGAGAGCTCGAGCACGTACTTTGAAATTAGCTCATCAACCTTGTCCCTCAAGTACTGCTCTATCTTGTTCACGTCCTGGACTTCGTACAAGTTAATGTTCAAGTACTCCGACAAGAGTTCCTTGATGTACTTTAGCTTCAAGAGCTGGTCCTCGTTCAGCGTGGGCTCAATGATGTAATAGTGAAGGCTTTCCTCGCGGGGCTCCCAGCGAATCTGCGCGTACGCGAAAGGCGAGATGAGTGAGTAGCGCTCGTTTACCTGCGTAAGTATTGGCGGCTTCCAGGCGCTCTCGATTTCGGTCAAAAACCTTTCAGGCAAGGCGTGCTTTAACTCTGGAAGTTTGGTAATCTTGCCCGAGGCCCCAGGGGTTCCTCCGAGTTCGCGCGCCAGTTCTGCGGCGGCCTTCACTACCTCGGTCCCCAGCCCGGCTTCCCTCAAAACGCCCTCCATCTCCACTCGAACAGGAGTCGACTCGGGGGCTTGGGCGACGATTTCAACTTGCTGGACTCCTGGAATGGGCTTCTTCAAGCGCTCGGAAATCCTCTGCGACAACTCGTGCTTTGCCTGCTCGCCTTCCACTTTTTCGGCTTCCTCGCCCACGTCCAAGGGCTTGACTTCGGGCACCAAGTCAGAGACTTCCCTTTGAAGCCTCGCGAACTCCTCGCGGTTCTTCTTTTGCTCCAAGGACTCTGGAAAAGCGGGCAATGGAACCGGGTAAGGCGCTTCCAATGGAAACAACGGCGGCGCCTTGAAGGGCCTTTTCTCGGGTTCGTCGAACGAAAAAGGCCCTGCTTGGGCGCCGGGAACGGCCAAGACCCTGCCCACGAAGGGGAGCTCTTCGGGCAAGGGCTTCCTGGTCAGCCCGTAAACCTGGCGGTCAACCGCCAGTTTCCTGGCAACTTTTTTCACCAAAATCCGGGCCAACCGCTTTGAAATGGGCATTAAGGCATCACGTTCACTCAACTGCCATGGAACTATGAGAGCGCAATACGTTAAGCTGAAAGGTATATAAAAACTCTTAGGCACGCCTTTAGTGAAGAGTTGAAACTTTCAAGTAATGCTTTTTAAGCAAAAACGAAGCTAAATCAAAGAAGCACGGCGCAACGGCAAAGCAGGGCGTTTCCGCGCGCGCCCGCAAAGTCAATGCTTTTTAAAATCAAGCAAGTTAAAGGAGTTCACTCATGACTCAAAAACTAAGCTCTGTCGGGATCATCCCTGACGGCAACAGGCGCTACGCCAGCAAGCACAACGTTTCACTCCTGCAGGCGTACAGCCAAGGCGTCAGGAAAGCCCAGGACGCGGTGACATGGCTGGACAGATATCCAAGCATTAAAACAGTTACTTTTTACACGCTCTCGCTGGAAAACCTCCAAAGGAACAAGGCCGAGCTCTCAATACTTTTGAGGCTGTTCAAGAAGCAAATACAGGACGCCATAAAGACAAAGTTCTTTGACGAACACGAAATAACGCCCAAGTTCGTTGGACGGCTGTCTGAATTGCCGAAAAACTTGAGGGATTTAATGCGTGAAGCAGAGGAAGACTTTGAAGGCCACCCGCGCACGCTCAACTTCGCCATAGCCTACACTGGCAGGGCGGAAATCGTTGACGCCTCAAAGAGAATTGCGCAGGAATACCGCGACGGCAAGATAGAATTGGAGGACGTAACCGAGGAGTCCTTCCCCAGTTACCTTTACTCGCCCATGAGCTTTCCAGAGCTTATTTTCCGCACAGGGGACACGAAGAGGCTTTCAGGCTTTTTGACGTACGAAAGCGCTTACTCAGAGTTGTACTTCTCGGAAAAGCTCTGGCCTGAAGTAGAGGAAGCGGACTTCAAGGACGCGGTTGAGTACTACGCGAAGGCACAGAGCAGGTTCGGGAAATAGCTAACCCCCTTCCAATGCATTTCAGACAAAGTAATAAAAACACTTTAGCCTTTTACTCAAAAGCAGGGAAACGCGATTTCTTGAAAAGCGCTTGAAGTGAAGACAAAAAGCCCTCGTAGCTCAGTCGGTAGAGCGCCCGGCTGTTAACCGGAAGGTCGCTGGTTCAAATCCGGCCGAGGGCGCCATACTCTTCCTAGTTCTAATTCTTGGTCGCGAAGCCGAGGCATTAACGCTTTAAAATCCCTTAGCGGTTTTTTATTGGATGGCCTCACAGAAAAGGCGCGTGATTCAAAGGACTTTCTCGTTTCACATCCCCCAGTTTTCCATTGAAAGACGCGCTCCAGCGCAGGCAGCAAAGCGGCAGCAAAAAGGCTTGCAGGCGCCGGAGCACAGGCTCGGACTGCCATTGGGTGAGGGCAAGGCATTCGTTGTCGAAAGAAGCCGAGACCCGGAAATGGTTTTAAAGAGGCTAAAATCACGTGGGAAAGAAACCGGTTTCCCGGAATCAGCCCAAGTGGCCAGGCAGCACGCCAAAAAACACGCGTTCCTCGAGAAAAACGTTCCGGTGCCAGGGAGGCGCTTCACTTTTGTGGACTTGTCAGGGGCGCCCGTGCACGCCGTTGAAAGAATCACTCCACTGGTTCACACGTTCAACACTCAAAACCTGCGCGAGTACAAGGTCAAGGCGCGCGTCGAACGGGCTTTTTTGGAGCTGAAAAAACAAGAACTTGAACTGGAGACGGCGGAGCTCCTCCAAAGAATAGTCGAGTTGGAAAAAATAACCCACGCTCCGCGCGAAAACGCGCCCAAGGGCTACGTCCAGGCAGTCCTCGAACTAAACGGCGCCTTGAAGAAGGGTTTGAAGCGGCGGGCGCCCCGCAGTGAAGGCACTGGGCACGCGCTCGTCGCCCGGAGAAACCTGCTCAACATGGAAACGGATGAACTTGAAAAGATTTCAAGGCAAATAGAAGCACTGGAACACCAGCTGGCGGTTCGCAGGGAAAACACGCCGGAAAGCAAGCCGAAGAGCTTTTTCGGTTTCGTGGAAGCCAAGGCCCGCGAGGTGCGAGAGCAACTACTACGCGTGATACAGAAAAAAGAACACGCACGGGAGGAGGCAAGGGAAGAGGCGCGCGAGCAGTTCCAGCAGGCTCGGAAGACGAGGGCGCACTTGTTCATTCCGCACTGGAGTCCATTGATAATAGGCGAAAAAGTCCCGGAACTGGTGGGGATTTTCAGGAAAGCCCTCGAAAACAGGGTTGCCTTGGACGGACACATAGGCAACTGGGGGCTGAACGACTCGGGCAGCGTGGTGTACATTGACACCTTTGAGAAAAAAGCCGCGCCTGTGAATGCGCGGACTGCGGCGGGCAACTTCGACAAAAACAGGAAGGCAGTAACTGAAATGCTGAAAAGGGTTTACGGACGAGACGGGGCGGCGCTTGCAAGGCTGTTTGAGGCTGAAGTGAAAAGGCAAGGGCTGGAGGAATTGGCTGGGAAAATGGCAAGGGAACACACTCAATCACGCTAGCCAAAAGCTATTTATTGCCTTTCCACGCAGTTCTGCTTACGGTTTTTAGCGGTTAAAGGTTGCTGCTTAATCTCAATGTGAAAGGGTGGTTTTTTCAGATGGCAAAGACTAAGTTCGTGCACAAGAAGACTCAGTCAAAGGAAACCCAGGAAAGCGAGAGAAAGTTCGGGTTAATGAAGCAAGAACGCTGGTATTCCTCACTGCACTTCCTGGAACAGGAAGCCCAGCAAAAGTCCAGGGAAGTAATAAAACAGCAGGAAGAGGAAAAGGCTCAAAAGGAACTCGCTGCCGCGGAAGCAAAGAAGAACAGGGAGGCAAACGACGCACGCAAGCAGGCGGAAAAGGCCGCGAAGGCCCAGCAAAAAGAGCCTGCAAAACACGAAGGCGAAAAACCAAAGGAAGCCGCGCCGCAGTGAAGGCAGAGCCCTTGCCTTTTAAAAAAACAACCCAATTACTTTCCCTTCAGCGAGTGGAACGGGACTTAGCTCAACTTGGTAGAGCGGGCGGCTGTAGTCTTGGGGGCTCGGGTTTCAATTACCGTTTCCCTTGATGGAAATCTGGGTTTTTTGAAGCGCCAAGTTCCAATAAAACCACCGCGCAATTCGCGCGGGGGGCGGAACCCGCCAGGTCCTGGGTTCAAATCCCAGAGTCCCGACCACTCTCACTTTTCCTGTTTTGTTTTTTCGCGGAGAAAAAACGCTTTAAAAAAAGAAACAAGCTGCTTACATGAATGGCGCGCAGTGCTAAGTGGAGGCCCTTGAGCGAGGCGCCCCTTGGAAAGTTAAGGGAGCGGGTTTTGCGCTTCTGGGACAACCTCAGTGGAAAGCCCTCTGAAAAGTACGAGTTCTTGCATGTTAAAACCAAAACAGCTCGCGTCACCGGCGTCAGGAGGAGCGGAACGGGTTTATATCCAGGCGACGCGAGGTTTGACTGGAAAAACACGAAAATGACCGTCGAGAGTGAAAGGTTCAGAAGGCCCTTGAAAATTGAGGCCAAGCAAATGGCCCACGCAAACACCCCTGAAGCGGGCCAGTTCGTCGTGGCAGTTGACGCGGCAATGCGCGGCGGCAACCTGGAAAGGGGCCAAGTCCAGTCAACTGTTAGGAGCACCGCCTACGACTCTAAAACAGGGAAAAGGCTAGGAAACAGCATGCACGGCGTTCACAATACACCCGGCTCAAAGGAAAGGAAAAAGGCAAGACGCTGAGGCGTGCAAAAGGTTTTTATTTACTCACTAGAGAGTTAGTATTAATGGTTAGCCGCGAAACAAGCCAGGGCGTGGAAAGAAGGCTAAGTATAATAACCGCTTTCAACGTACTGATTTTTTTAGGAGTTCTTGGCCTGGCTGCGGCAATAATTTACCCAAACAACCATGAACTAAGGAAAGTCTTCTTCGCATCCGACCCCAGAGACGACCCCTCAAACGTCTTGAACTTGCAGGCGGCGACCGCAACACAATCCCACCCTTGGACCGAAATAACTGGAAAGTGCAGTGGAATTGAAATTGAGTGCAACGGGGAGTGCCTACCAGGTGGTTTCCAAAACACTTCAGAACCGGCCTCGCCAAACGCGTATTGCAAGAAGTTTTTTGGACAAAACGCTTTTGCAACAGCAGTAGCGTGCGATGACACAGAAGACCCTGGTGATGATTGCGGTGTTAATGGTAGTGGAAACAACGATTGCCAAGCAGAAGGCAGTTTTGACGACCCGCTTGGCTTTTTCTGCAACGACACCGACGGCGGCGACTCAGTAGTGAGCTGCTGCGGCTTACCATAAAAACAAGAACATAGGGAGTTCGGGAAAGTAATTGTTATGGACAAAAACAAGAAAGGCAAAAAAGGCAGCAAACTAGCCATCCTGACGGCATTGAACGCCTTCTTCTTCCTAGGAGTCCTGGCTGTTTCAGCGTTCACGCTCTACTCAAGCGGGCCGGAGTTAAAGAAAGTCTTCTTCGCGTCAGACCCCAGAGACGACCCCTCAAACGTCTTGAACTTGCAGGCGGCGACCGCAACGCAGGGGCATCCTTTGAGTGAAATAAAGATTGCCACCACTGATTGTTTTTCGGTAATATACGAATGCATTGGGGACTGTGATGGTGACGAGTCAAGCCCCAACCAACTTTGCGCACACTATGGCAGCCAATACAAAGCAATAGCAACATCTTGCGCCAAACCGGACAGTAGCAACGGAGAAGGTGCATCTGGTAGCAAGAAACTTTCCCTAGATACAACTCTAGGGGATTATTGCAAAACCATAAGTGACCAGGCAGATATAATAGTTAACTGCTGCGCGTTCGGCTAGCAAAAAAACTAATTCTCAAAAACGCATTAAAAAAAGTCGAGCAGTTCTTTTAGCGAGTGAATAGTGTCCCTTCCTTCCTGTTTCATGCCGCGGTTGATCCACAGGCTAGGAATCCCCAGCTCTTTCGGCAGTTCGTAGTCTTCCTCGTAGTTGTCGCCCACGTGCAAGATTTCGTGCTTTTCCACGCCGTAGTCTTTCTTCATCTTGCGGGCAAAGAACTCAAAGGTTTCGTGGCGCTTGTTGTTCCCGAAGTCGTCGATGGCGCTGTAAACCGCGTCAAACAAGCCACGCGAACGCGTGTCCTTTAGTTTTTTGTCCAAGAACTCGGTAATCGAGTTGGACAAGACGACTATTTTGTACTTATTTTTCGCCCGCAAAGCCTTAAGGGTCGGCACTACGTCGGGGTAAAACCGCGCCCGGGAGTCCATGCTCCTTATCGCTTGGCGCCAGTCGTCCCTCAAGTGAAAAAAGGAAAACCAGTGACTCGGACGGTACCAGTCCGCGCACGACTCCAGCTTGAGGAACGCGTCAATGACCAAGTACAACGCGTCAGTGAACGGGATTCTCTGCTTTTTCGACACCCTGTCCGGGAGCTCGACGAACCAGAACGGGTAGTCGAACGACTTCTTGTCCAACAGCGTCTCGTCGAAGTCGAACGCCAAGACCTTGAATTTTTTCCCTGCAAAGCCGGCTGGCACGAAAATCACTCCAACTCCAGTTAACCCGTGAACTGCTTTAAAACCATTTCAATGCCTTAATTGACTTCAAGGCGGGGAAAAAAATGAGCGAAGTTGAAGCGGGAATACTGGAGTTGACGAAAAAGCTCATGGCCTTCAAGACAACGAAGGACAACCACTCCGAGTTAAGGAAGTGCGTTGACTTCGTCGCTTCCTACTTTGACTCGCCCGAGTTCGTCGTGGCTCGGTTCGAGAAAAACGGAAAGCCCTCAATGGTAGTTTCCTTTGACGGCTCGAAAAAACCCGAAATCCTGTTGAACGGCCACGTTGACGTCGTGGAAGCGCCTGACGCGTTCTTTGCCCCGAAAACCGAGAACGGGAGGCTTTACGGCCGCGGCTCATGTGACATGAAGGCTGGCGTGGCGTGCCTCATGAAGGCTTTCAAGGACCTGGCTTCGTGGAAGGAAAAGCCAAGCACCGCGTTAATGATTGTCTCTGACGAGGAACTGGGCGGGTATGACGGGAGCGCGTACTTGTTCAATGAAATCGGGTACGAGCCGAGGTTTGCCTTGGCGGCGGAGCCGAACACCGCGCCTACTGGGGGGCTGGAAGTATGCATTCGCCAGAAAGGGGTTTTGTGGGTCAAGGTTTCCGCGAAGGGAGTTGCTGCCCACAGCTCGAAGCCGTGGGAGGGAGTCAACGCCATCGAGTCATTGATGGAAAAATTCAAGGAAATAAAGTCCTGGTTTCCCGGGCCAAAGGAAGAGGCGTGGGTTACCACACTTAACTTGGGCAAGATGAGCGGGGGAGACGCGGTCAACAAGGTAGCTGACCACGCTGAAATGTTCTTGGACGTTCGCTTCGTGGAAGGCTTTGACTCCAAGGAGTTCGTTGAAAAGGTCAAGGCGCTTGGAGGCGTTGACGTAGAGGTCTTGGAAGAAGGTTCAATGCTGGAAAACGACGAAAAAAACAAGTACATCCAGCTCCTGAAAAAGTCGTGCGAGCGCGTCACTGGAAAGGAGTGCGCGTTGGTGGAAAAGTTCGGCGCCAGCGATATGCGGTTCCTGACAGCGAATGGAATCCCTGCAGTCGTCTTCGGGTCCGAGGGCAAGAACCTGCACTCCTTGAACGAGTACGCCACCATTGCCGGAATGGGGCAGTACTACGAGGTCTTGATGGAGTTCCTAAGAGGGCTCCCAACAGGCAACTGAAAAGTTAGGCCCGCAAAAGCGGAAAGAGGAAAAATTTGCAGGGGTAACTCACCTCCGTAACCGCCCGCAAAGCGAAAAGCAAGCGTTCTTGAAAAGATTAAAAAGGCAAGGCGTGTTCCTTTAAGCGCATGAGCAGGCGCTTAAAGATTGGACGTTCTTTTTTCTTGAACGACCGCGGCATGGCCTTGTTTTCCATGCTCGTGGGCATAATGTTCCTAGTCATAAGCATCTTGGTCGTCATCAACGTGCAGGAAATGGAAAAGTCGCGCTTGTCGCAGCTCTCCGTCACCTTCGGCCAGGAACTACTCGGTGACGTTATCGCGGGAGTGCGGGCCGACGCCCTGCAAACCGTGATTTTCGCCACGCGCGAAGCGTATTCTTTTTACCTCGACTCGCTGGGGTGCGGGACTGGAATGAACGTTGACAACGTCAAAGTGTTCACTTCCCAGAGCCAACCGTGGAAGGATTCCATTGACGCGTTCATCCAACAGGAACTAATCGGGGCTTCCCCTGTCATTAACAACGTAGTGGAAAGGTTAAAGGAAAAGGTTTCCCTGAGGAAGGAGGACTTGCTCTTGGGCAACAACGCCATCTCTTTTCAGCCCGGAGACCCTGCGGTTTGGAGCGAGGTCAGGGACCAGCTCCGAAGGAAGGGGGAGAAGGCGTACGAAGTCATTGGCTGCCCCTCCCCGAACAACTGCCCGCAGGGCTCGTTCTTCATTGTCCTCGCGTTGGACGAACTGTCAGTCGAGACGCTTTCCAGGCTCCCGCAGCTGCGCATTGAAAAAGTGGGCTCGGGGCAGGCCATCACAGAACCCTTGCTTCCAACCGCGCGCATTCCCGTGTACGTGCAGTTCCGCTTGTTCAAGGCGCTCTCGAACGCTAAGAAAATGTTCAACTCAATTGAGTCCAACAGCTCCAAGCTATTCGGCTCGGGCCAACAGCTCGGGTTCAGCGGCCCGCAAGTGGGGACGTGCAAGCAGGACGCGTGTTCCTGCATGAGCGACCCCTGGAACGAAACAGCAGGAAAGTGCATTGACGTCGCCAGTGAAGGGCTGCCGGAAAGAAACTGCGGCAACGTCGTAAGCGCGCAGCGAAGCCTTGCCTTCAACCAGTCCTTTGGGCCCGGCGCTACCTTAAGCGTTTCAGGGAAGTACAACTGCTCCACACCAGAAGTAGGGCTGGGCTTTGTCGTGGCCGAAAGCATGTGCGCCATCGCCTCTGCCACGCTAAAGGAAGACGGGAAAATGACGCCGTTGAAGGGAAGCGAAATAAAAAGCGGTTCCGGTTCGTGGGCCGCCGGGTGCAAGGCCCTCGCGCAGCTCGAAGAAGCCTCGTACCCATTCGAGGGCGGCGCTTGGACAGTGAGCGAAAACGCGCGCAACGCCGAAGGCTTGGCGTTCAAGGTAAGCGTTGCACCCGGCGCGCTTGGAGGCTTTGAGGCGGCGCGCGTCGTCAACTTCGAGTACCCCGACAAGCAAAAGTTCGCCACCAAGAAAGTGTGCCTGCAGAAATGCAAGGCAATGGACTTGATTACGGCGATTGGGTTGCCGACAAGCGTGACGCGCGCGATTCTAGGCGGCGCCGCGATCGGGGGTGTTTACGGGCTGGAATGCAAGCCCGACCAAGACCCCCATTTCGGGATTCCATTGCCGGAAAACACTTACTGTTCAAGGCCCTCTGGCGTGTTCGAAATGTGCGCCGCATTCAAGGACGAAGACCCCAACCACGCTTTTAGCTCGGAGGAAACGGATTACTACTTTGACGTGACATTCATTCCAGGCGGCGCGCAGGCAAACGTGCAAAAAGTAGAGCTCGCCAAGATAAACAACTTGGAAAAACAGCTGGCGCTCACTGGCGACTGCTCCGGAGAGCAATGCAACGCCAGCCCAGGCAACTTCGTGTGCTCGCACAGCTCCGTCAGCAATGCGCTGGGACTAGAATACTACCCACCGGAGTGGGGCGTTGACGAGCTATGCGCCCCGCAAGGCGTTGACCCGTGCGTGAAAGACGTCAACCCCGTCGCATTCAGTTCAAGGATTCAAGCAGACCCAGTACTCGCGGAGGCTCAAAAGACCTTGAACGACTTCGTGCCCTGCGAAACAGAACTGGACTCCATGAAGGAGTGCTGCGCTGACGGCGACGGAAAAAAGGAATGCGAGGACGCCGACTCTTCAGTCGTGTCAAACGTGGAAGACTGCAAGGAAGCCTGCAAGGCGGGCTCGAAAGTGCAGGTAAAGCAAGGCGAGGAACCAAAGTACTTGTGCGAGGAAAAGCGAAATGACTGGAGCGAATGCATCAAAGACGACTCCAGGAACGGCTACGGCGACGAGGAAAAGGCCGCACAGGAAAAAATAAAAGAAGCACTCGAAGACTACAAGCGGGAGTGCGCTTCAAGAACCGTGAGCTGGTCCTCGACTGGCTTGTACGGCGGCAGGAACGGCAGGGACGTCATAATAGAGTCCTGCGGGGAAAGCGGGGGGTGCTGAAAACCCGTGGTCCGCGCACTGTTCAAGGCCCTTGAGGGAATGGAGGCGTTCTCGGAAGCGCTCCCTGAAAAGCTGAAGGGCAAGGGTTTCATGTTCGGCGTTGCCGTCGGCAGCCTCCTCTCAGTGATAACCATGCTTGTCTACCTCAGCCTTATAGAAGCGCAAAACCAGCAAGCCCTTTCAAACATCCTCACGGAGAGCCGCGCCGTGCAAAAGGACTTGATTGAATCCGTTCAACTTGAAATCACCCAAAACGTCATGGTCAAGACGCGAACGAAAGTAAACGAGTACTTCGAAAACGAGGTTGGCTGGGTCGAGGACAGGCTCGAGTGCAGCACTGGCCTTCCAGGTGCAGGGAACTCTTTTCCAACGCCGGGCTTGTTCACTTTGCAGGCAAGCGATTCAACTGACAGGATGGTATTGTGCACGCCAACTTCCAGCAGCCCGTGCCCGGGCTTGACTGGCGCGCTTAGCGCGCAAAACATTTGGTTGAATGACAAGAAAATATTCGAGAAAAAGCTGTTTGGCTCGCCCGTGACAATGGTTAACTTCGTTCAGGAAAGCGTTCAAAACTCCGTTGAAGACGCGAAAAACGCCCTCGCTGGACTGCAGCTCTCGACGTACTTCCTTGAATACAAGGACGCGCCCGCAGCATTTCAATGGAACCAAGTAGCCATGGCAGTCCTCGGCCCGGCGTCGCCGAGCCCGTTCAGCACCGCAACTTTCACCTTTGCCGAGGACGCCTTCGACCCAGTGGACTGCGACGAGACGGGCTGCCCTGGCGGGGATTTCATAATCGCTCTTCACTTCGAGAGAGTAAAGGAAAAAGAACGCGTGGAAGGCCCTTCAATTTCATTGTCGCGCTTCAACACCGCAACTCCAAGCCCGTACGTTGAGACAAAGCTCACCTTCAGCGCCATTCCCTCAAAGCCAATCAAGATACACATCCCACTCCGGGTTTACGGCGCGTGGTGGAACGCTAGAAACTTTTACAAGTCAATTGCCAAGAACGCGAACGCATTGTTTGGAAACCACGACTTCGCCGTCTCGGGAGGCCCGGGCAACACGCAAATCCAGTTGGATGGAAAGATTACCCCTTACAACAACGGCGTGATGCTAGGGCTGTGCGGAACCGGGTGCGGGTGCAAGACTTCCTTGAAAATGCCAGCCGCAGGTGCTCCGACAAGCTGCGAAAACAAGCCCGGAAGCAAGGGCTGCAACGACGACCGAACAGTCACGCTGAGCGGCGTTGGAAATTCGATTGACTTCATTTCCTACAGCACCAACACGCCAACACAGGTAAGTGTCACCGGAAACGAGTACTCATGCGAAAACCCAGGCGAAACAGTTCTCGACTTGTCCCTCGCGACCGTTTGCGGCATTGCCGAAGCAGAACTACTGACTGCGGCCTCGAACGGCTTCGACGCGCCTTCATGCAACCTCACGCCAGCTGAATGCGAGCAGCAGAACACGCTGTGCGAAAGCGTTTCAAAGTCCCAGTTCGCTGGCGGCGTGACGGCGTTGAACAACAGCCTCAAGAGCGTGTCGTTTTCAGGCGCACCCTTTGGCAAGGTCAACTTTTCAAGCATTTCCAGCGAAGACAACGACGACGTCGCCGAATGGAAGGCAAAAAGGGAGTGCGAGGCGAGCTGTTCAATGCAGTTCCAGACAACTTGCCTCAAAACAGGGCACCCCAACCATTATACTTGCACCAACCCCTTTTCCCAGAACAACTGCGCGATTTCCGGGACGAGCGTGCCAACTGGAACGTGTTCGGACATGCCTGACTCGAGCGGCACTGGGAGCGCGTTCCTGAAGTGCTCGCGGCCCTTGAAGCTGGAGCCGGTTTACTTGAAACTCGAAGACCCGGTTGGAAGGAAGTCAAACGGCGAACCGGCGCGTTACTGCTTTGGGCTTTCACTGGAGGAAGACTCAGCCAAGATTACTCAAGTAGTAAACGACGCGGAAGTCAACGCCAAGCGGGCGCGGTGCACTAAGTGCTCGCTTCAGACAGGAATAAACCCCAGCGGCTACAGCACCTTGTCAGGCGGGCCGTGTACCGCAACGCCTGAAAATGACGCGGCGTACTTGGCGGACTGCGCGGTTCCCGCGACAAACACGCCCGGACAGCCAAACACTAACCCTGAAGCCTTATGCGTGGAAAACACTTGGGAAAGGACGGGTTTTGGCAATACTGGGTGCCAGACGCAAAGCACTGGTGGAAACCACAATCATGGAATCCCCCCAGTAACTGTAACGCACGCCAACTCGGACTGCGTCAACTCTGGGAGCGGGCAGTGCGGCGCCGCGTGCAATGACAGGACTGCGTGCTGCCCGCTTTCAAGCCAAGCGCTGACTAACTGCTTCACTCCACCGTCAATCGGCTCCGGAGGAACCAACCTTTGCACCCCGAATGGGCTGCCGTGAAAGAGGAATACCTTTAAAACACATTGGCGACAGATTAATTGAAACAAGGGGGATATGTATTAACTGGGCGCAAGTAACAATTTTCAACGCTTTGCTGTTGGAGTTTTTCTTGAATGGCTGAAGGAAACCCTTTGAAGGACTTGTACTTCTCGATTGAGGACAAGTACTACGACTTGCTTGACTCCTTGGACAAGGCCGGAGTCCCCGTTTACTCGGTCACGGACGCCATTGAAAGCCAAGGCATTCCCTCAATGCCGGTAATGCTGTTGCTGGTCCTTGGAGCCATTGCCGTCCCGGCTGCGTTGTTCCTTGGAGCAAACCCCTTGGCTCCGGGGGCGATTTCATTGAATGTCTCAGTCATTGACGCCGCGGGCAAACCTGTCTCGGAAGCCTTTGTGAGCGCCGCCTTTGGCGGGGAAAAGCTTTCCTTTACCACTTTGGAGGACGGCAAGGCTTCCTTCAGCGTTCCAGCCAACACTGAAGTCACTCTTGCGGCTGAAAAAAAGGGTTTTGAGGCGTTCTCGCTTACGTTTACTACGGGAAGCGAGGCTGTTTCAAGGGACGCTGTTTTAGTGGCAGTTGAGAGAATGCTCAAGTTCACTATACTAAACCCGGACGGCACGCCTGGAAAAATGGTCATAGTGGCAAAACACGTTGACGGTACGCAGACAACGCACCCGTGCGACGGCTCTTGCAAGGTCCCATTCAAGGAAGGCGCTGTTTACCAAACCGAGAACGGCCAGCTAATCAGCGTGCCAGAGTCAGGCGACCCTGCGCCGGTTTACTTACAGCAAGCGCCGACCACTGGAACGGGGACGCTGATAGTTTCAATAACTGACTCGGTGACAAAGGCGCCGGTCCCCAACGCGTTCGTGGAAGCCCGCTCAGCCAACAGCGGCGTCCTCAAAAGCAGCACCAAGGGCGACTCCGAGGGCAGCGCCAAGCTCGAGAACTTGGAGGCGACGAGGGTTTACGTCGTTGTAAAGGCTGACGGTTACTTGTCAAGCAACACCTTTAGCGCGCCCGTGACAATAAAGGCAGGCGAAGTCCAGCAACTCAAAGTGGAACTGGAAAAGGCCAGCGGCACCATTGTAGTTACAGTCGTTGAAGGCGAAAGCAAGCCATTGCAGGGAGTCACTGTTTCCTCGAACCCGGTTGACGACGCTTCCAACGTTTCAACTTACACTACTGCCGCCGACGGCAAGGTCACTGTGCCGGTGGACGTGCAAAAGAAGTACAAGCTCATATTGTCAAAGTCGGGTTACAAGGACTTCAGCGTCGCCAGCGCTGACCCGGGAAAGGCTTACACTTACAAGCTGGAAAAGCTCGACTCAGTGGACCCGGCAAAGGTGACGAGGCTCAGCGTCTCGGTCACGGACAACCAAGGCTTCGCAGTGCCCAACGCGACTGTTGCGCTGCACACTGTCCAGACAGTCAAGGGGATACTCCAAGTGTCTCCCTCGCCATTCAAGCCCGCCGCCTCAACTGACGCGAACGGCAAGGCCGCGTTCGTTGGCTTGCCTGTCGGGACGGACTTCATTGTCAAGGCGGCGTACGCGCAGTTCGACGCAAACAGCGAAGTGATAAAGTTTTCAAGCGAAGGCGAGCAAAAAAGCGTGACCTTGAAGCTAAAGCTCACGCCCATAATTGTCACGGCTGAAGTCAAGGCTGAAAACGGCTCCGTTGTTAGCGGCGCGCAACTGTCTTTCCAGGACGCCACTGGGACTTTGACCGCGTTGGAAAACACGACAGGGGGCGACGGGAAAACAACGACTGTGTTCTTGTTCGAGGGACAACGCGGGTCGTTCGTGGTAAGGGCTTCTGGTTACAGGGAAGTGACAACAGAACCGGTCACGATTGCCTCTGGCGGGCTTTACACTATTACGCTAAAGGAATCTGACAAAATCGTCAGCGGGGAGTCAAACGGCGCCCAAGTAGTTTACCGCGGGGTTTACAAGAACTGCTCCGACGAGCTACCCTTTAGCGGAAGCATTGCCTCCGGCCAGAACTATTGCCTGAAGTTCCAGGCAATCAGCAAGGGAAGCGACGGCGGCTCTCTAGGCTTTGCGGCGCTTGGGGCAACGAACAAGTTCGCTGACTACGCCCACTTCGTAGCCTTCAGTTCCACGTCTGACTTCGTTCCAAGCATTCCAACGGGCGGGGCGCGCGGCGCGGTTGAGTGGCTCGTGAAAGGCCCCGAGTCAGTTTACTTCGGGTTGGAGTTCAAGGTAAAGGCTGGAATAGAGCAGGGAACAGAGATTCCATTGAGCGTGAAGGCTTGGAAGAAAGTTGGAACGTCGTGCTTTGGCGAAACGTCCACGGAGTCAAGCGCGTGCGACGCGTCAAGCCTGACTGGAGCCAAGGAATTGAGCCCGAAAATAGTCATTGGAACAATGGACGTCCAGCCAGTCGGCTGCACTCCGGAAGCTCCTTTTTACGCGACCATAACTGACCCCAGCGGGCAAGTGAAAAGGCTAAGCAACGCCACGGATTACTCGAGCGACGAATTCCCAACGCTTTTGCTGGGCGAGGAGGCCTCGATTGAAGTCCAAGTATGCAACCCTGGCACCTCCGTGGTAAGCGGGGCGTCCTTTGACTTCTACCACGGCACCGTGAGCGTGCTCTCCGGCAGCAACCTCGTCATTAAAGACCAGGAGCAAAAGACTTTCACTATAAAGAGTTATTCGCTGAAAAACATTGGAGTGGCGACAACGACTGTTGAGGAAAAGACAGGCCAAAGCCTTAACTCTTTCTCAAAGGCCTCTGGAGACATCGCGGTTGGCGGAAAACTAGTCTTTACTGCCAAGGTAAAGGCGGAAAAGAGCGCTGCAAACGCGGCGTGGAGCGTTGGCCTCGTGAAGTCCAGCCGCTACGTCACTCCGCCCAGCTTCAAGGAATTCAACGTGGAATCGCGCGCAGCTGGAAACTTTGACGTCCTCATAACGAGCCCTGCAGAGGCCCAGCTTGGAAAGGAAAACACGATTGTGGTGCAAACCTTCATTAACGACAAGATTACAACTCTGCCTTTGGCGGACTCCGGGCTCGCGCTGAAAGCGAGTTTTTTGAGCGCTGCCGGTGGAAAAATAGAGAAAACGAACTGGACAGAGGACTTCCAAAAACAACAGTACTCCATCAAGGTAACGCCTCAAAACGAGGGCTCGCCCATAAAGGTTTCAGGGCAGTTCCCTGGGTACGGGAGCGTTGAAAAGGAAATACCCATAACGGCTGAAAACCTCGCCAAAGTAATCCCAATAGGGCCGCAGGAGCCGATAAACGTTGACGAACTGCCCACTGGAGGACTAACCGGGCCAATCGCAGTCATTGTGAAAGCGGCGGTCGAGGGCAGCACTGGCTCGATCATTGGAACGCCGACGTGGGACTCGACCGCGGAAAGGCCTGAAAACATTGCCAACAACGACACGGGCGGCGTGCGAGTCGAAAAACTGGAAGTATCCAAGGCATCGTTTGGGTCAAGCGACGAAACCGCGGGCGCCATCACTGGGACTTTGAGGATCCCGAAAAACTCCTACCCTGAAGACTTCAAAATAAGGGTAACTTTCCAGTTAAAGCTCACTGCCGCGACAGAGGCCTCGGTTATAACTGCAGAGATTCCAGTGAGCCTGTTCTCGCCCACAATCCAGCCAACACCAGAGGGCTGCCTTGAAATAACAATAACGCCGGAAGGAAAGGCAACAATAAGCGAGACGAGCGGCGCATACAAAGACGTTGAAGTGACAAACAAGTGCCAAAGGGAGTTGAAGGACGTCAACTTGAACATTTCAACTGGCTTCGGGAACGCGGGAACCATTTTCTCCAATTCAATATTTTCTAACGGGCAAAAGAACGTAGTAATTGGAACCCTGCAGCACAACACTGGCCAAATTGTCAACTTAAACGTTGGCTACGAGCCGCAAGCCGGGCAAGTCGGGGACGGCGCCGCGAACGACGTGAAAATCACGGCCAACGGCGCCTACACTTTGCTGGGAGGGAAAGCCATCGCGACCAACTCTAAAGCGTTCAACGCCGAATTCAGTTCCTTTGCCTGCATAACCAACTCGTTCATTTCGCCCGTGTCCTTCCCGAACCGCGACCGCGGCACGCTCGCTCAAACAACCTTCAATGTGAGAAACGACTGCACCGAGAAAGTAAACGTCTCAATTAGCTCGTTCGCTGAAACCGGCATTGAGCAATTATCATTCAACCCGTCGTTCTTCGTCCTCGAAGCAGGAAAAGAAACACAAGTAAACGCGAGCCTCGTCCTACAGCCATCGTTCCTGTTAAGGGACTTCAAGCAAAAAACCATAGTGTTCCTCTCAAAGCCAGTCTCCAGCTTTGACTCGTTAGCGGAACTGCCAGTCGAACAACTCGGTTTGACTCCTTGCTTTACCACGAAAACGCAGGCGAGCTGCGCGGTTGTTGGCGAGGGCTCTACTGGGAGCCAGGTTGACTTGCTGGCGGCGAGCACGGCGTGCGACTTCAAGGACTGGGAACAATACCTGTGCGCGTTCACTGGAAGCACGTGCACGCCATTGATTGAGAAAACGCTTGTCAGCTCGGGCAACATAACCCAGTGCGGCAGGCCGCAAATAGAGT
>DATDTB010000044.1:0-4063 GCA_035291025.1 archaeon | reverse complement strand
TCGCAGTTCAACGTCCGCTTGGACGACGTGGAAAGGCTCTTGGAAAAATACGGGGAGCTAAAGGTCGCGAAGGTCTTCCTGAACCAGTACGCCTCAGAAAAGCTAATCGAGGCCGTCTCAAACATTGGCTTCGAGCCAGTTGTCACTACCACTGACGCGGACGTCCCAATGGCTTTGGCGGCCTTTGAGCTCATAATGAATGCAAACATTGACGTCATAGCGCTGATGACCAGGGACGCGGACTTGCAGCACGTGCTCACCAAGGCGAAGGCGCATGGAAAGGAAACAATTCTAATTGCGGCGGACGAACAGTTGAGCGCGTCCCTCAAAAACACCGCGGACCGCTTCATATTAGTCGGGAACGCACCGGCAATTCAAAGACCCATTCCTAGTTCTGACATTGAAATAAAAGACTAAGGCAAAAAAAGCACTGTTCGGTCAGTGGAAACCATTTAAATCAACGACTATTCATTCTCAGAAAGAAAAAGGGTTTCTGTTAATGAACTTGCCTGCAGGAGAGCCCGTGGAAACGGGCATTGACGTCAAAGACGTTGACTTGAGGAAAACGCTGCTTAACTTCTTCAACGCCTCGCTCAACGGGTACTTGTGCGTAATGATTGAGGGATACGACGGGGTTGAAGAAGGGGTGCTAGTCTTCAAGGCCGGCCACCCCGTCGCGGCCAGCTACGAGTACTTGAAGCACGACAAAAGCGTTGCCGGCGAAGGCGCCCTGTCGCGGGTGTTCAACGCGGTAACCGCGCCCTCGGGAATTGTGGACGTTTACTCCATGTCAAAAGAACAAACTGATTTGGTCATTTCCTTCAACGCTGATGCCGTGTTTAAAAAGATATTGGGAAAGAGTGATATTGAAGCACTGGCAACACAGCAGTACACTGAAAAGTACGCAATTGAGTCTGTTGGCGTTAAGGAAAAACCATTCAGCAAGCGGGAAGTGCTGAAAAAGTACCGCTTGGAAGAAATAGTCTCGCACAAGGGCCCCCAAAAAGGGGCGGTAAGGCAGTGAAAGCACTTCAGCAAGCCAAAAACCCTTAGGTGCTTTCCCTCAAAAAAAGAACCAAACCAGAGTGAAGAGTAATGCCTGTTTCGGGAATAAAAAAGGCCGTGAACGCGTTAGCTGAAACGCTGCTTGGGACTAGCGACGTCAGGGCAAGGCCTGCCTACTACGACTTCTTCACTTACACTCGGCCGGTGTACGTCGGCGGAAAGAAAGACGTTAACTCGTTCCTGGAGTACTTGTCAATGAAGTACGACTTCAAGTCAATAATGGTCTTGAAGGAACAGCGCGAAATAGTTGGACGCTGCCGGTGGGACTCAATTGAGTCAGTGCAGAAAGTAAGCGACTTGTTTTCAGGGCTACAGGAAAAACGCGCCGCAAACGGTGAAGTGGTTGGGTACGACGAGGACTTCAATTGCTTGTACTTGCACGCGGACGACTGGTACAGTTTTTACAACTGGAAAGACTACGCCTTGGTGGTGAAAGCCAGCGACACGATCCCGGTCCCGGAACTGTACGCAATAGCCCGAGACCTGGTCGTGTTCCTGAAAAACGGGAAAAACGCGTGACAGAGTTGTCTTTTAAAAAAGTTCTGCTTTCCTTTAATGCCAAGAAAAAGCGCGCGAAAGTCCTTTTTCCGAAAAAAGTGAACAATTGAATGACTAGAGTAATTGCAGTGGTTTCAGGCAAGGGCGGCACCGGCAAGACAACGGTGACAGCAAACGTCGGGGTGTTCCTGGCCAACCTCGGGAAAAAAGTCCTGCTAATAGACGCGGACGTCGCGATGGCGAACCTGACTTTGCTAATGGACTTGTCCGGCAGCCCGATAACGCTGCACGACGTCCTGGCAGGCGACGCAAAGGCGCACGACGCGCTATACGACTACGGGAAAAACCTGTGGGTCATGCCTTCAGGGCTGGCGTTCGAGACCTACACCAGGGTGGACATGAACAAGCTCAAGAAAGTCATTGACTTGGTGCGCGCGGAATTCGACTACATCCTGCTGGACTGCCCTGCCGGGGTGGACAAGGCCGTGATAGCGGGCATTGCCGCCTGCGACGAAGTAATCCTCGTTGTGAACCCGAACGCGGCGTCAATAGCCGACGCTTTGAAGGCAAAGATTGTCTCGGAGAGGCTGGGGGTCGAGCCGATAGGATGCGTGCTTAACTTGGTACAAAAGCTCCAAGGCGAGGTCCCGCAGGACGAGATAGTGAAAATGCTTGAAGTGCCTGTGTTCGCGGTCGTGCCGGACGACTCCATTTTTAGGAAAGGCTTCCTCATGAGCAAGCCAAAGCCCGCTGCGTTGCTGAACAACGACTCGCTTGGAGTGCAGGCAATGAAAATGGTTGCCGCGCGAATAGCCGGGGTGCCGGTCGAGGCCGTGAAGGTGGAACGCCAAGGCTTTATTGCGGCGCTAATGCAGCGCTTGTTCGGCAAAAAGAAGTGATTTTTCTTTCTTCAATTTTTTAAAAGGAGTGTGAGTGAAAAATGCCAATGGAAACGCCCTTGGATGTCGCGTCCAAGTCGATAGGGAAAAACGTGCTAGTGGTCTTGAGGGACAGCCAAACCTCGTTCAGGGGCACAATGAAGACCATAGACATGCACTTGAACACAGTTTTGGAGAACACTGAAGAGCTCCAGGACGGCCAGGCAAAAAGGCAGCTTGGCAGGTGCATCATCAGGGGAGACAAGGTGCTCTTCATCTCGCTGTAAAAAAAGGCAAGGGGGCTCTTAGTTTAACCCGGTAGAATGCCCGCATGGCATGCGGGTGACGCGGGTTCAAATCCCGCAGAGTCCACTCACCACTTAACAGAGTCTCCAACGGCGGGCGCGAAAGACTCAATGCCTGTCTCGCTCTCGGCCCACTCCTTCAAGGCCTTGGTGTTTTTGGGGTCGCCGTGCACGCAAATGAGCTTTTCGGGGTTGACCTTTTTCACTAAAGCCTGCAGCTCCTTCTTTCCGGCGTGCGCTGAAAAGTCGTACTTTTGAGCCTTCATCTTGACGCTTACTTCCTCGCCGTCAATCACCACGCTGCCAGTGTCCAGCAACCTTCTCCCGTTAGTGCCGGCCACCTGGTAGCCAGTCAGGAAAACCTTTGAATTTGGGTCCTTGGCGTGGTGCTTCAAGTAAAAAACCACTGGGCCGCCGTTGAGCATTCCAGCGCTGGTTATTATTATTTTGGGCTCGTTGTCCTTCGCTAGCTTTTGACGCATCCGCATGTGCTTCACCCAAATGGTCTTGTCAATGGCCTTCTTTAACTCCCGGTAATCCCTGACGAATTCCGGGTAGCGCAGGACTATCTGGCAAGCCTTTTGCCCCATTCCATCCAAGTAAATAGGCACGCCAAAACGCTCCGAGGCCAGCAAGTGAATCAATTCCTGGCACCTTCCAACCGCGAAGCTGGCAACCAACGCCGTCCCATCGTTTTCAATGACGGCCTCAACGTCTTCCAGGAAGGCTTTCTCGGTCTCGTTCCTGGGAGGGTGGTCCTTGTCGGCGTAAGTTGACTCGGTTATGAGAACGTCAAATTCCTCGCTGGGGAGCTTGGCGCCCTTCACTAAGCGGGTGTCCTGCAAGTGGAAGTCGCCGGTGTACATGACCGAAACGTCCCTGCCGTTAACGTTTGAGTGGAGCGCCGTGAGCGCGCTGCCTGGAATGTGGCCCGCGTCGTGGAATTTCAGCACGGTGTTGTCAGTTATGGGGAGTTCCTTCTTGTAACCCAGCGTGAACGCGTTCTGGTTAGCCGCCGTTATCTCCAGCTCGTCAAACGGCAGGTAAACCTGGTCAGCCCTGCTTATTTTCAAGGAGTCAAGCCAAAGCAGGTGAGCAATGTCCAGCGTTGGGGGAGTGGAGTAAGCGAGAGTCTTGCCTGACTTGGCGAACTTGCTCGGGATGTTGCCTGAGTGGTCCAAGTGCGCGTGCGACACAATGACAGCGTCAACGAACTTTTCAAACCTTTCAGGGAACTGCGTGGGCTCGCCTTCCTGCTCGGCCACCTTCATTCAATCGTCCAAAACGACTCGCTCCAATGGCTTGGAGTGCTCGCCG
>DATDTB010000043.1:0-15221 GCA_035291025.1 archaeon | reverse complement strand
CAAGCGGAAGTCTGCAACGTTTACGACGACGCTGGTGTGCAAGAGCATTTGCCTCAACGCGTTCGAGATCTTCCTCACTGGCCTCAAGCTCTCGGGCAAAACGAAAACGCTTGGGTGCACGTCAACTTCCTTGCTGGCCTGGCAGAATTGTTCGTAGAAGTCCTGGTGCGCCGCATCCGTAATTACCAAGACGGAGTCAATGGGCCGCAAGTGCAGGGTTTTCTTCACGATTTTCTTGCACGCCTCGAACAATTTCAGTTTTTGAGCCCCGGCCAAGAAAAACAACACCACGCTGATTGAGTGCTTGCATTCCATAATGTTACGTACAGTATTTAAAACAAGGCAAGAGAAATTTGGCGCGGAAAAAAAGCGCCCAAAGCGCTGGAACAAGGAGAGGGGGTTACGTCTTGAAGAAGTCAAAGACGCCTGGGGAAGGCTCTGAGGGCACGTGGCCCACTACCTCGGAGCTCGGCGACTCGCCCGCCAAGAGCTTCATGCAGTACTCAGTTACTTCCTTCTTTATTGCCGCTACTTCCCCTTCACCCAAGTCCCCTTCGACCAAGGCGGCAATCTTGTAAACCTGCTTCCTGTTGGCGACTTCCAAGTCAATCAACTTCGACAAGACCATGTTCACCTTGTTCATTGAAATGGGGTCGCGGGAGTGCGTGACAAAGACAAAGACGCGGTCGGCGCCCAGCAAGGAAGACGCGTGGAAGGGGATGTCATAGTCTGTCGCGGAAGTCTTAATCGTGACCTCGGCGCCAGCGTAATAGCCGGAAATGGCTTCAGCCACGTCACTGGAAAACTTCACTGCGGTGTTGGCGCTTTCAATCAACACGAACTTCAAAGTGCATCACTTCAACCCTTCCCAAACGCTCTAAGGGTATTTATTCCTTTTCCTTAAACCGGCTTTGCACATAAAGTCTTTCTTGAACAAGTAGTATCAAACCTGAACAAAAAAGCGTTTTGAGTTTTTTTGTTATTTTGGTGAGCCAAAGGCTTTTCTAAACCTCCTACTGTCCAATAAGAAAAGTAGTATTAATAGGAACAAGACGTTGTTGAACAATGGTTGTTGCGCCAAGTTTCCAAAAAATTGCACGGTGTTATTAGTTAGGGTTATTGCGACGGCGAGAATTACAGCCAAGTCTGCTACTGTGTTCTTTTCACTCACTGCAAAACGCCTAACAACCTTAGTATCACGAAAGCCAAGAACAAGAGAGCAAGTATTTGGATGGGGTCTTTGAAGTCCACAGTAAACAACCCAAAGTCAACAACGTTCTTATTTTGAGCCATTCAAACCACTCCAAGAGAATTCTTCACTAAACACTGCCTTCCAGCCATAAAAACTTTTCTACTTCAAAAAAGATTGAACAAAAACTGGAAAACCTGAGCATTAAGTAGCCCCTAAAACTTACTTATTGTGCAAAGCTCCTTAACCGTGCCTTCAAGCGCCTTGCGTGCAGTTGAGTCCTTCGAGCACGGGCCCTTCCAACACCAGGCACGCGGCGTCCTTCAAGGTCCGCGCCCTCGTAGTCAGTGATTCAACGCCTTCAATTGACTCGTCAGCTGAAACAATTAACGACTTGGCGCCGTATTCCTGCAGGAAGCGCGCCTTTTGCGGGACGTACGCCACGCGGTGAATGAACCCGGAAGAGTCAACGCTTCCCGTGACGTAGTAACCCTGCCTCACTTTTGAGCCAGCCGCAGCCGACAATATTCCCAGGGCGACAATCGCGCCGCCGGAATTGCCGCCGAGTTCCTCGTACAGGGAAGAAACGCGTATTGAGACGTCAACGTTGTTGAGCCTTGAAGGCGCGAGGCTTTTCGCGGCCTGGAAGGCGCTCACTAGGGACTGTTGGAACTCGCGTGAAAGGTTTTGCCTTTCCACGAGGTTCGCGTACAAGTTGCCAGTCCCCGGGGAAACGCTTACGGCAATGTCGACTAATTCAAGGCGGTCGTCGCTCGTGACCCCGACGGCGTCAACGTGCACTGTTTTCGGCTCGAAGGGGGTGAAAAACAAAGTGCCCCCAAGAAACGCGCCCGACAAGAAAACTATGGCAATGGTCAAGCCGGCCCAAAAAACTGCCAGCCAGTTGACCCTGCGCGCCGCGCTACCAAGGCCAGTCATGCCAGTCAAGAAGTGGAAAAGAGTTAAAAAAAGCACTCTTCAAATCGGTGGAGGGCACGGCGCCGAAGAACACGCGTACGTTCCGCCTGAAGGACAGCAGAACGGCCTGCCCGCGTTGCCGCCGGAACCGCACGTGTTCCCGCAAGCGCCGCAGTTTGCCACGGAAGCTGAAGAGTTGACGTTGGTGCAGGCCTTCACGCTGCCTGCAGCGCCGCAGCACTTGTAGTCGTTGCCGAGAGCCTGGCAGTTATTATTAGTAGTGCAAGCAGTAACGCCGCAAGTGCCCAAGTAACACACTTCGGGCGCTGGCACTTGCTGGCCAAGCAAGTTAGTGGTCTTCCTCAAGCAGTTCTCGCCCTGCGGGTTCGAGCCAGGAGAGGCGCACCCGCCGCAATTGCTCGGGTCAGTTGCCGCATTCGTGCAGCGCTTTATTCCAAGTTCGTCAACGCAGCTCTGCGTCTGCGGCGGGCACCCGCACATGCCGCCATTGCAAACCGCGCCAACGCCGTGAGTCTGGATGCAGTCCTGGCAGCCCGCGCCGCAAGCCAATGGGTTGAAGTCGTTGCAAGTGCTTGGAACCTCGCACTCGTCTGGACAGGTCACGAAGTTTTCAGTTAACTGGTCGCAAGCCCCGTTAGAGTTGCAAGTGCACCCACCGCAGTCCGTGGGACAATTTGCGCAGTTCTCGCCTCCAACCACGTCGCAAGTGAAGTCACCGCACTGCGCTCCCGGGCAGTCGCCGGGACACGTCAGGTTAGTCTCGCCCAACTCGCACGAACCGTTCTGGTTGCAGGCGCAGTCGTTCGCGCAGTCGCTTGGGCAGTTAAAGCAGTTTTCTCCAGGCTCGCATACAAGGTTCGGGCACAGGAAGCCGGGAGGCGGGCAGTCGCTCACGCAGCCGCCCTCGAATGACTCGCCTGGGTCGCAGGAAAAGTTAAAGTTGCAGTTCAATGCTTCCTGGCAGCTCCAACAGTTCACGCTTGAAGGCAGGTAAGGCGAGCAGTTACAACCGGGCGCTCCCGGAGAACAAGGCATGCACTTGTAATTGATTCCAAAGGAAGTGCAGTCGTAACCGCACGCGCCGCAGTTCTGCGGGTCCGCAGCTAGCAAGCGGCAGCCGCCGAACGGCCCTGGAACTAGTGAGCCAACTGTTTCAGAAGTCCCGCAGCACGTCATACCGTCAGGGCAGCCCCCAAAGCCGGGAACAGTGCCGGAACCGCAAGTAAGAACGCAAGAGCCACCGCTGCAAATAGACGGGCCCTGGGTAACGCATGCATTACCGCAAGAACCACAGTTCAACTGGTCGCTTTCCAAGTCAACGCACGTCTGCTGGCAGCAGGCACGCCAGCCCAAGGGATTAGAGGCACACGATGGCGCGTTGGGGTCGCCGTTTTCCCACTCAAAACACGTCCCGGGAAGTGGTTGCCCGCCGGCTGGAGTGGGTCCGGGAGTTGGAACCGGTGACGGGGGCGAGGAAGCCTGTTGGGTTCCCCCGATAGTGATTAAGGCATCGCTGGGACACGAAAGGGAGCCCTTGAAAATCAAGCCGAACAAGAACTCCAATGGGGAAAAGAACAGGCACGAAAAAGGGTCGCTTTGGGCTTCAGCGCTGGGAAGCAACGCCAGCGAAAACAAGGCAAGGAAGAAAACTGCCAGGGCTTGGTTTTTTGCGGACCCGTCACTCATGGAAGAGAAACACCTTGCATTGTTTCATTAAGGAAAAACTATTGATAAAAAGGTTTCTATAAGCCGGTTTCCAGTTTCACGGAACGCGTTTTCTTAAGAGTTTTGGTTTTCCGTGCACTAGGCGAGGGAGAATTCGTGCGGTTCTTTGGTGAAAAATCAAGGTGAGGTTTCACACAGTAAACCCGGCAACGGGTGAAAAACTCAAGGAGTATTCCACGATTTCCAAGAAGGAAGCGTTCAAGGCATTGGCCAACAGCACGAAAGCCTTCACTGAATGGAAAACGCTCAGCCTGCGGCAGCGCATCGATTTCATCAAGAGAGCTGGGCAAGTGCTTCGCGGGAGGAAAGGGGAAATAGCCAAGACAATCGCGCTTGAAATGGGGAAGCCTATAGCGCAAAGCTTGGCTGAAGTCGAAAAGTGCGCGTGGGCGTGCGACGTATTCTTCGAGAACGCTGAAAAATGGCTCCAGGAAGAAGTAGTCCAAGCCGACGGGTTGGAGCACCGCGTGGTATTCGAGCCGCTTGGCGTTGTGCTGAGCATAATGCCTTGGAACTTTCCCTTGTGGCAAGTCATGCGGTTCGCTATTCCTGCGCTGGCCGCGGGAAACGTGACTCTCTTGAGGCACTCGAGCGTCTGCCCCGAAAGCGGCGCGTGGGCTGAAAAGGTTTTCACGGAAGCAGGCTGCCCTGAAGGAGTGTTCACTTCAATTGTCACTGACCACTCCACAGTAAAGGCATTGATTGAAAGCCCCCTTGTTTCCGGGGTTTCGCTGACGGGGAGCACGGCTGCCGGCTCCATTGTTGGAGGGCTTGCGGGCGCGAACTTGAAAAAACTCGTTCTGGAACTGGGGGGAAGCGACCCGTTCATTGTCCTTGAAGACGCGGACGTTCCCTTTACGTGCGCCAAAGGCGTTTTTGGCAGGATTCAAAGCAACGGGCAGAGCTGCATCGCGGCAAAAAGATTCATTGTCGTGAAAGAAAAAGCAAGAGAGTTCACTGGCGCCTTCGTTCAAGCAATGAAAGCGCAACTGGTGGGCGATCCATTGAAACCTGACACCCAGCTCGGGCCGCTTGCCAGCAAGCAACAGCTTTCCACGCTTGAAAGGCAAGTCGCAAAAGGAGTGAGGCAAGGCGCCAAGTTGTTGTGCGGCGGCAAGCGCGCAAAAGTCAAGGGCTTCAAGAAAGGGTTTTACTACGAGCCAACCGTTGCAGTCGTAAAGCCATCCAACGTGTTGGCTGGCGAGGAAGTCTTCGGGCCCGTCGCTGCGGTCATCGTGGTTGAAGACGAGAAAGAGGCAGTGCGGGTTGCAAACGACTCCGAGTACGGCTTGGGCGCGAGCGTTTGGACGAAGGACTTGGAGCGCGGGAAGCGCGTCGCTCGGCAGCTCGAGGCGGGCTGCGTGTTCGTTAACTCAATAGTGAAAAGCGACCCCCGGCTTCCCTTTGGGGGCGTCAAGAAAAGCGGCGTGGGCCGCGAGTTGTCGCACTACGGCTTGAAGGAGTTCGTGAACGTGAAAACGGTCAACGTTTACGACCAAAAGTAAAGGAGTAGTGGTTTGCATGGTTAAAAGTTATCAAAACTTCATCAACAACGAGTGGGTCGCGCCTTCAACGAAGGATTACTATGATGTTGTGAACCCGGCAAGTCAAGCAGTCATTGCCCGGGCAGCCAAGAGCGGCGTTGAAGACGCTAAAAAAGCCATTGACGCCGCGCGCGCCGCATTCGACAACGGGGAATGGCCGGAAATGACTCCAGCCGAGCGTGGGTCTTTCTTGTGGAAACTCGCGGACTCTTTCGAGAAGGAAACCCCGCGCTTCGCCAAACTCGAGTCGCTCAACGTGGGAAAAACAATAAAGTACGCCCGCGACTCGGACATGCCATTCATTGCCGACAACCTGCGTTACTTTGCGGGCGCCGCGCGCATGCTTGCCGGGCTCGCGTCCATGGAATACGTTGACTTCCACGGAAAGCGCCACCACAAGGGCCTCGGCACTTCAATCCTGCGACGGGAGCCGATTGGGGTGTGCGCTGGAATAGTGCCGTGGAATTACCCGTTGTACATCGCGTGCTGGAAGTTCGCGCCCGCGCTAGCCGCCGGGAACTCGATTGTGTTGAAGCCCGCGAGCCTCACTCCGCTGACGCTCTTGGAGTTCTGCGAGTTGGTGAAAAAGGCTGGGTTCCCTGAAGGGGTATTCAATGTCGTCACCGGGCCAGGGGAAGTAATCGGGGCCGCCTTGGCCGAATCGCCAAAGGTTGACATGATTTCACTCACCGGCGACGTGAGCACTGGAAAGAAAATAATGCAGCAGTCCTCGGGCAGCTTGAAGAAAGTGCACTTGGAGCTAGGGGGAAAGGCGCCGCTCATTGTCTTGGAGGACGCGGACTTGGACGCCGTCGCGGAAGGGGCGTGCGTTGGCGGTTACTGGAACGCGGGCCAGGACTGCACTGCAGTTACCCGCGTGTACGTCCCCGAAAGGCTCCACGACGAGCTCGTTGGAAAAATGGTTGACGTCACGAAGCGGTTCAAGCTGGGCGACCCTTCAAAGGAGTCAACGGACGAGGGCCCAATGGTTTCAGAAAGGCAACGCGAAAAAGTTGAATACTACGTGGAGCTAGCGAGAAAGGAAGGCGCGAAAATCGAGGTTGGAGGAAAGCGGCCGACGGGGAAAGAGTTCGAGAAAGGCTGGTACTATGAGCCTACAATCTTGACCAACGTAAAGCACCGCTCGCGCGTTTGCCAGGAGGAAATATTCGGGCCCGTTGTCGCGGTGTTCAAGTACAAGGCCCTCGAGGACGCGGTGAAGGCTGCAAACGACGTTGCCTACGGGCTGGCGGCAAGCGTTTGGGGGAAAGACATTACGAAGTGCAATTACGTGGCGCGCAAGCTCGACTTCGGCACAGTTTGGGTGAACGAGCACGGCATCCTCACGAGCGAGACGCCTCACGGCGGCTTCAAGCAAAGCGGTTACGGCAAGGACTTGTCATTGCACGCCTTGGAGGAGTACACGCGCACGAAGCACGTCTACATCGACCAGACTGGCTTGAAGAGAAAGCCTTGGCACTACGTTGTGTATGGAAGGCCTTGAACCCAGCGCTCTTCCCCTCGCTATTCCTGCTTCTTTTTTAATTCCTTTAGTTGCTAATTGTTAATATGCAAACAAGGCCTAGAAAGCGCGTGATGGCACAGCCGGGGCCAAAGAAGGCGGTCGGGTCCCCTGGGCAAGGAACACGAAACATACCGCGCAAGGTCTTCCTTGACTTGGGCTCGAGAACTGGCGAAGAACTTCTTTGGAGACAGCCAAACTTTGAAAGGGGGAGAATAATTGCCTCAGACATTGACTTAAGCGCGTTAAGGAAGTTAAGGGAAAACACCAAAAAGACGGGTAAAAGAGTTGAAGCAGTTGCATTGCGGGCCCAGGACTTGCCATTTAAGGAAAACTCAGTTGACGTTATCACAGGGCACGGAATGATTGGGTTGGGGTTCGGGACAAAGAGCAAAAAATGGCCGAGTCAAGTTCAAAGAGTAATGGAGGGCGTAGGAAGGGCCTTGAAGCCGGGCGGCGTCTTTGTTTTGAGCCACGACCCGGAAGACACGGACGCGTTCAAGAAAATAAGAGACTCCGCCGAACGAGCAGGATTGGTAATACACCGAACCAGCACGCACGAGTTGTCGGAGTTAAGACCCTGGAGCGCAAGGCAGAGACAAGCCAGCTTGAAGGAGCTCAAAGGCTACCAAGCAGCAGCGCTGCAGAACGGCCAACTGGGCCTGGCTGAAAAAATCGCGGGGGAAATAAAAAAAATTGAATCGGAAAAACTAGGTGTGTTGGTTTTAAGGAAAAAGTAAAGTCACTCCAGAACTGGGCCTTGCCGCGAGTTCTTGCGCTTGAATATGTACAAGTACTGCTGCGCGTACCCGGCGTTCCTGCCGAAGTGATTGATGGCGGCCGCGCTTGCCTCCCTGTAAGCCTTTTCGCCCTTTTTTTCATAGTTCGGAAAGCCTGGGTAGTGGTCCCTTAACGCCGCGGCAATCCAAGTGTCAATAGGGAACGACTCCATTTTACCCAGGGAGTAAAGGCAAACGCAGTCCGCAACCTTTTCCCCGACGCCGAAGAGCCTTGAGACTTCCCTCCGGGCTTGCTCGAACGGCATTGCCTCCAACTCTCTTTGCGGGGGGATTTCGCCTGAAACGATTTGCTGCGCCGCCTTGATTATGTGCTTGGCCCTGAAGGCCGTTTTTGTTTTCTCGAAGAAATCGCTCACGGAAACTTGCGCGACCACTTCGGGCGGCGGGAAGGAGTAGTAAACGCGGTCGTTCCAGTCAATGGCCTCGCCGTAGTTCTGGCGAATCAAGTTCATTGACTCCCTTATCCTCGGAATCTGGTTCTGCGCCGAGGAAATGAAGGAGACAACGCATTCCCAGAAAGGGTCTTTCACCATCCGCAGCCCCTTGTACTTTTGCACCGCCTGCGCGAGCACTTCGTCCCTTGAGATCTCGCCGTAAACGGCTTCCAAGTCGTCGTGCAAGCGGAAGCGCCGCGAGAAAAAACCCGGAGCGTCGAAGGGCTTGGAGGACTCGTAATTAAGCAAGTGCAGTTCCAGGGTGTCCTGCCAGACTTTGACTGCGACTCCGTCGTCGACGGTTGTTGCGTAAGTGGCGCCGCCGGCTTCCCAGTAGTTCCAGGAAAAAGTGTGGCCCGCGTCTAGAGTGTGCTTGAGGGAAAACAAGGGGACTTCCAAGTGGTTCATCACCCAGAGTTAGGGGGGAAAGGTAATAAAAAAAGATTTCCCGGAAGCGTTCAAAGGTTTTGGGCGAGCTCGGTTTCGGAAATGTCGCCCGAGAGGCGGTAGTAAAACTTGTCCTTCGCGATCACGACAGTTGGAGTGGAAATGATGTTGTGCTCTATTGCCTTGGTGAGGCCTTTCACGGTGTCAATGTCGCATTCCTGGAACGTTATTCCCTTGTCCTGGCAGACTTTTTGCACTACTCTTTTGGCGAAGGAACTGCGTTCCTGGTTTTTTTGCACGTAAAGCCATATATCCATGCCAACTACCTCGCAAGCAACTCAATTGCCTTTCTGTAGAGTGAAAGAAACCCCAGAGTCCCTTGCCACAACCCTGTCCATGCAACGCCGCCGCCTGAAAGCACTGCAAGGAAATCACCCGCGTTAGGGCTTGCGGGGGAGACGAAGGCGTGGTAGAAAGTGCCCTCGTCTCCACCCGGACTGCATTCGTTGCGTCCAAGCTCCCCCGAACTTGCGACCTGGCGAGGAAGGCTTAAGCCACTAACTCTGAGGCTCTTTAGATAGCGCGAACGCTCGGCGAAGCTGGAAGGAGTTGAAAAAGCCGGGGGAAGAAATAAAGAAGAAGTTGGTGCGTTGCTGTTTTTGGATTCAATATCACGTGGGGAAAACTCTATCTACACCACCGACTGCAAAAACCAAACTGTAACAACGCTAATGTCGTAAGGGATATATAAACGTTATGCATTCGCTTTCCCCCCGTTCCTGCGGCAAAGGCACGGAAAGGGTTCGGATTGCTTATTTTCGCCCGAGAAAAAAGTAAGGCTTGCAAACGCGCGCGCTGAAAAAGCGCGGGCTTTGCCGAAAGTCATTAGGAATCCAAGTATAGCATGGAAGTATTGCCTGCAGGATATGCTTTGCAAAAAAAAACCGGCCGGGGCGCGCATGCGCGCTTGAAAACATATTTAACTAGTTAGTGACGCATTCGCTTTCAGAGTGGAAGCAAATGGTCAAGTTGAAAGGCGTTGACGGAAAGCTCGTCTTGGAGTTCTCCGAAAAAGAAGCCCAAGAGCTCGGGTTAAGCGAGAAAGAAGAATACGAATTGCTCAAGGCAGCCAATGGAGTAACGCTCGCCAGGCGCGCGGACTCCGAAAAAGAGTTCCTCGAAAAGCTGGAGGCAATGCCTTTTTCTTCGCGCGTCGAAGGAGGGATTGAAAACGTTTTGCCGCACGACGAGTTAATGCTGCTCACTAAAATGGCGAAAAGGGGGACGCTGAAAAAGTACAAGGGCGGCGAGCAGTACAAGAAGCACATTTACGTAACTCCCTTGGAGTTCGAGAAGCTGTCGCGCGGGGAAAAAATTCCAATGCCACAACAGAAACCCCCTGTTGTTGCGCAGAAAAAGGAAGAGCCCTTGAGGCAGCGCGAGGCAGCGCCGCAGGAGCAGAAAACCGAACTCGGGGCGGCAGCCGAAAAGCTGGCAAGCGAGGGCTACGCGAAAACGAAGGACTACGGCGAGGTTTCGCTGGCGTCAAGCAAGTTCGCGCAGGAGTTAAGGGAAGGAAAGATGCTGGGAATGAAGGGGTTCACGGGCGATTACTACTTGGTGCGCCGCGACGTCCTCGAGGCCTTGAAGCCCAAAGTGCTTGAGGCGCTGGAAAAAGGCGAGAGGCACATTGAAGAACTGGCTTCGGAGCTGAAGAGCGAGGCCGAGAAGTGCGAGGTCCTCCTGGCTTTCCTGAACGAGCAGGGGTTCGTGTACGAGAAAAGGAAAGGCGTCTACAAAAAAATCCAATGAGGAAATTGTCACTACTTCTCAGTAAAGAAATAGTATATAAAGCTTTTGCTGCCTGTTTACTGCAGGCCTCGACGGCTTTGGAAAGCGTTCCGGTTGCTTGGGGCTTGAGGGGTTTTTTTGGCGATGAAAAACGTTCTAATGCTGGTGTGCGCACTTGCTGTCTTATCCGGGAACGCGCTTGCGGCGACAACCGCTTTCGTGCCCGCCGTCACGGTCGTGAACGGCCAGCTCGACGGGGTGATGATCAAGCTAACAGTTTCAATCCACCCGTCAACGTCCCCGGGCAACGGCAAGGCCTTCGCCACAGTCACTCCATTGAGCGGCTTCTTCCTCCAGGACTCGGCGCAGACAGCAAAGGACTACGCCAAAACTTTTACGGGAAAGGACTTGGAAAACTACGACGTTTTGTTCAGGTTTGACTCTGACGCAATACTGATTGACGGCCCGAGCGCGGGCGCCATAATGACCACTGCTCTGGCGTTCGAGGCCCTCGGCAAGGCCTTCCCGCAAAACGTGAGCATGACTGGGACAATTGAAAACGACGGCTCGGTGGGGCCGATTGGCGGGGTTTACTTCAAGGCACGCGGAGCAGCGAAGCAAGGAATAAAGCTGTTCCTCGTCCCGCAGGGCCAGTCGATGACGCTTGATGAAAACTTTGACGACGTCAACCTGGTTACGTACGCGCCCGCGAACTGGGGAATGAATGTTGCGGAGGTTTCAAGCATCCAAGGCGTAGTGCAAAAAATAGAACAAGCACAGCTGCCGGCGCAAAGCGTGGCCATTGACGAGTTCCGCGTGCTTTCCGAATTCGTGCAATCCGGCATCGTACAGAAAGTCAAGCTGAAGGCGAGGGCCAACCCAAACATCAAGTTTTACGCCATCGACTGGAACGGCGACGGCAATTACGACCAAAACGTCAACACCGACACTGCCGTTCTGGACGAAAACATAGACCACGACTTCCAAGAGAGCGGCAGCGTGACCATTAAGGTTTTGGTGAAGAACTCACTGGACACAACCGCGGTTGCTACTCACACTCTCACCGTGAACTCCAGTTCCAACAAGCCCCCGGTAATTACCACTCCAAGCGACGTGGTCAAGGCCTTCAAGGGCGTGAGCGTGGAGTTGCGGGGAACGGCGACTGACTCCGACGGAGTGATTGCGCGCTACCAGTGGGACTTTGACGGCGACGGAAACTACGACTACAACTCTAACTCAACCGGGGTTGCGTCCTTTACTTACAATTCTTCCAAGGCGTACTACGCCACTTTCAAGGCAACTGACAACGCCGGCGCGACGGCCGAGCTGACAATTATAGTAAACGTGACGGACAAGCCGGTTGACGTGAACACTTCGACTGTTGCGGCTTCCGCGAACAGCACGCCAAACATAGTTGTTAGGACAAACCCGGCGCCGTTGGGTGGTTACAGGAACGCTGGAGAAAGCTGCATTGCCTCCACTCAGTGCAGCACTGGGTATTGCTATAACAGCAAGTGCGCCTTTGCCCCTTCAAGCACCCCTGCAGCAAGCCCGCCAAGCCCCGCTCCAACAACGCCTCCAACGCCTGCCCAGGAAAAAAAGACCGAGAGAAAAGGCGTGGGAGAAGTTTGCACCAGTTCCGTTGACTGCCTTTCGGGCAAGTGCGTCAACAACGCGTGCGTTGAATGCGTTGAAGACACCGACTGCACTCAAGCGCAGCAATGCGGGCTTTCATACGAGTGCGAAAACGTGTCGTGCGCCAACGGAGTCGTTGAAAACCATTACTGCATTCCAAGGGCTGGCACTGCAAGCACGCAGCAACAGCCTCCGCAAAAGCCACCGCAGGCGCAGGCAACAAAGCAGCAAAGCCAGCCGGCAAGCGGGACCGCTTCAAGTCCCGTAACCTCCACGGCGCAGGGCGCGCCGCAGGGAAACCCGCTGACTGCGTTTGCCTCGCTCGCCCCCAAGGTCACGGCTTCTTCGGTAGTGCCCCCAGTTGCTTACGCCGTAATAGCCGGGCTTATTGCATGGCTCGTTTTCCACTACCTCCAGGGCAGGAAATTCCCCCAAGACGCCGCGCTTGAAAGCGCTGCGGGCGCGGGAGCTGTTTCCTTTTTGGTGCCGTGGGGCATGAGCCAGCTCATGAATTGGACTATTGCGCTGGTGTGGCCGGGCATCGTGGCGGTCTTCCTGGTTTTACTGCTCTTAACCGAGTCAAGCGCCAAAGCGGGCGCTGCTGCCTTGAACACGCAACAGCAAGTTTAAATAAAGGGCAAGCAATTTAGGTTTAACACAACTCCCACATTGCGCAGAAACCGCGTGCGGGTTGGGTGAGAAAAAATGAGCGTTGACTGGAAAAGGGCCGGTTTGGCTTTGGGCTTGTTCTCGCTTGCCTTCTACGTCTTAAGGGTTGCGTTGATTACTCTCACGAACTGGGAAGTAATCAAGTGGCTGCAGGCGGCGCACTTTGTCTACTTTCCAGTGACTCCGTCGCCGTTCAACTTGCAAAGCTTTGCTTTTGGCGCAGTGTTCTTCTTCGCGCTTGGCTATGTTATGGGCGGCGCGCTCGCGCTTGCATGGAACTACGCGTCGAAGGGCAAGAAGTAAAAGGATTGAAGAGAGTGGTGTAAAATGCCGTTTTCCAGACCAGTGAAAAAAAGGCCGAGAAGCGGGCGAGAACCGCCGCGTGGGGGCATCCTGTCGCCTGAAGACGTCGCAGTGATAAGGCAGCATTCTGAAAATAGGCACGCGCGGCAGGGAGAACTAGAAGCAGAGCTCGCGCGAATAGAGGCGCTGCGGGCACGCAAGCAAAGGCCCCGTTAAGCGCGCTTGCGGGATTCCACGGAAGGCTGGCCGGCTCGGCTGGGGCTTAACGAAAAAGCACTTAGGCATTACTTCTTTTTTCTCGAAAAACGAAGGTACCACGCCGCGTAAACCCCTAACACCAACGCGAACAGGGCCGCGCGGAACAACGCGTTGTGCCAGAACTCTCCAGCCGCCACCCCCTTTGACTCGAGTTCGTGGAACGTGACCGCGATGCGGAGCGGGTTGACCAGCAAAACGGCGGCGAAGCCCAACGCAACGCCCTTTAGGCGCTGCCTTAGCGTTCGGTCCTCTGACGCCAATATAACCGAGGCCAGGACGGCGAATTCCAGGAAGCCAGTGCACAATGGAATGAATTCCGCGGCCGTTTTCTCCGTCAAAAGGAGCACCTGGGTTCCTTGAAGGCTGCCGCTCACTGAAACGAGGGCGCGGGTTCCGTAAAGGGCGTTGAGCGTGAAGGCGGAAACCCTCGCCGTCCACTCCTCAAACAAGTTCCACGGGGCAACTGCGTAAAGGTGCACGTAAAGCAGGGAAAACAATACTAGGGAAAAAAGGGAAAACCGCAGGCCCTTGGCCAACTCCTGAGTCAGCGAACCGCTTTGCCGTGGACGCGAGCTCATAAACATTTATATAGTGTTTTTCGTTATAAAAGCACCTGTTCCACTGGCGGGTTGGAAAAAACATGGCTTTACTTGACTTGAGCGAGGCGGACAACTACCACGTCCGCGAGGAAGGCGGAAAGCGCTACGTGGTCACGGAGTGCACTAGCTGTATCTTCGGGCGAAGCGTGGCGGACTACCCGCAGTGCATGCGGTGCGGCGTCAACAAGATACTAAAGGCCGGGTTGAACATTGACGCGCTCGTGTTATTGGACGTGTACGAAAGGCTTTACGACGAAGAGCAGACTGCGCTTTTGAAGGAAATGGCGGTCGCGTACAAGAAACTCGACGAGGCAAAGATTTGGAGCTATGGAAGGCTGGGCGACCCGAAAATAGTCAAGGACGACGAGTTGAGCGCGAGGCACGACGTCGCCGTCCGCCTCTCGTACGAGCAAAGCCGTTCCGATCCAGTCGCGGCGTACGTGGGCGTCCTTCAGGCAATACAGCGGGAGCGCCAAAGAGCCGCGTCAGTCCCGCAGGACCGAAAGAACGACTTGGACACTTACCTGAAGTCGCTTACCTTCATGGGCAAGGTCTTGGAGGGCACGGCGGTGGTGGAAAAGTCAAAGCCGTACCTTTCACGCCTCGGAAAAGAATTCGACACGCGGAGGCTGTACCACACTTTCTTCGAGCCACAAATAAAGCCTAGTTTTATCGGGTCGCGCATCCTCTTCGGGGACGTTGAAAACCTCCAGCTCGTCGACGAGTACATGGTAGAGGACACCCCAGTGCAAATATTCCAGCCCGCGGACAAGCTGGAAATGGTTTACTACGTCAATCCTCCCGAGTACACTCTTTCTCCGGACAAGTACTTCATCCTCACGCGCACGAAGGAAATAGTCTCGGCGTACAAGCCCGAGAAAACAGAGATCTCGGACATTTCTACTTCACGCGAGTACTTCGAAAGGATTTACTCTTCAACAATTGAAGACGTGGCGCAGGAAACTGGAATAAAGCTCAGCGTGCAGGAACGCGAAAGCCTCGCCCGCCTCGTCGCCCGCTACACTGTCGGCTACGGCACGCTGGAAATCCTGTTCAAGGACAGGAAGCTGACGGACATTTACTTGGACGCGCCCCTCGGCCTCAAGCCCATTTACGTTGTTCACTCGGACTACGAGCAGTGCCAGACCAACATACTCTTCACGAACACTGAAGCCAAGGCCCTAGTTTCAAGGTTCAGGGCGCTTTCAGGAAGGCCCTTCGACGAGGCGCACCCAATACTGGACTACGACTTGCAGGACGTGCACACCCGGCTCGCAGTAATAGGCCCGCCGCTTTCTCCGTTGGGCATCGCCTTGGTGTTCAGGCTGCACAAGGAAACGCCGTGGACGCTGCCGCAGGAAGTGGACCACAAGATGATGGACTCGCTTGCGGCGGGCGCGTCTATGAAGAAGCTCAACGCGCCCGC
>DATDTB010000042.1:0-11716 GCA_035291025.1 archaeon | reverse complement strand
ACGGACGTGACGCTGTCAAAGCAGGGCGCCGCCGCAGTCGTCTCAGTCACGGATTCCTCGCTCAACCCATTGCCTTCAGTCCAAGTCCGCGTCTTTGACAACACCAAGGCGGAAGTCTTTTCCAGGACAACGGACTCGACTGGCACGGTTCCATTGGAGGGATTGAACAGCTCAACGGAATACGAGTTCTGCGCCTTCCTGAAAACGTTCACTCCCTCGTGCAAGAAATCAGCCCCGGGCGCCGTCCAGTTGGCTTTAGTGAAGGCGACTTCGGCAAACACGGGCGCGTTGAAAGTCCAGGTGGTTGACGAAACAGGCTTTGGGTTAGTGAACGCGTTGCTTGAATTCTTTGACGGCGACGGGCGTTCGCTGGGGTTCCCTGAAGTAAGGACGGGAGCGGACGGCTACGCGACGCAGGACTCGCAGCCCTTGATTCAAGGAGTTCCAGTCGGCAAGGTCACAGTCAAGGCAAGCGTGGCAAACCAGTCCGGCGAGGCTTCCCTGGACGTTTTCCCGAACACTACTTCGTCCGCGCAAATAATCCTTTCATACACTGGCACGGCCAAGCTAAAGGTTAGCGTAGTGGATGCAGAGACAAAGCAAACCGTTTCAGGCGCGAACGTGCAGGTAGCGGACTACCAAAACCCTTCCTCGATACTCAAGACCGCGACAGTTGCCGCAGGGCCAGCCGAGCTTGAAGTGCCAAGCGGCGCAGACGTCATAGTCAAGGCCTTTTCCTCGGGCTACGTTGACTACACTACGTCGCGCATTACAATGGTGGGCGACCAGGAAATCACCATAACCCTTTCAAGGGGGACTACTGTAACGCCGAACACCTTTGGCCTCGAACTCTTGGGCTTTTTCACGTCCGACGGAAAAACGCAAGTCTTCCATGTAACGCCCAACGCCACGTACATAATGAAGTTCAAGTTGACGTGGCCCGAAAACCTGGAAGCCGGCGGCGTGCACATCCGAGTAGGCCCTGACTCTCTTTCAGACGTTGCGGACATGGATTACTGGATAACAAACATCAGCGCAGTCGGCGGGGGCGCGAAGCGCTTTGGCAGGACTTACACTCCCCCCAACGGCTTGAATGCTGACAGGGCAACGACTACGAGCAGTGCCGGCAAAGCCAAGTGGGCGCAGGTATTGATTGCAAACCCGACTGCGAGCCAGGAAGTCCGCGTCCCGGTCTTCATTTCCGCCACCGCAGTAACGGGCAACGAAATAGAGTTCCAGTACAGGGCTTGGGGCGTCACGCCTGAAGGCGATTACCTGCGTAGCCCCGAAGACCCAGTCCTGGGGCCGGCGCAGTTCGTGGAAGAACGCCAAGAGCTTTACTCCGACACCTTCCGCGCCACCACCAAGATTTTAGAGGTTCCGGCCAGCTGTTCGAACCCCAACGTCTGCATCACCGCGTTCTTCCGCGACCACGAAGGAACAATTAAGCAGGCAAACCAGTTCACTCCCTTCGTTGGCAAGGTGAACACGCTCGTGGTTTACGCAGTCGGCAAAAAGGAAGGGCTCACGCCCGTGTTCAATTTCATCGCAAAGCCCGGCAGCGGCCTCGAGGTTTCCGCGGAATCCAGCCAGACCTTGAACCTTGCGTTGGGCGACGTGGTTCAAAAGGAAGTAACGTTCACGGCAACCAAGGAAACCCAGAACGCGTGGATCAAAGTCGAGGCGCGTTCGGGCAGCGAGCCCAACGCGGCAACGCTCGCCCAGCAACAGTTCACTTTCAACACCGCTGGAATAAAGACGTTCTCGGTTGACGCGCCCAAGTTTTGGAGCCAGGGCACGATTGGCCAGCTTTCAATAACAGTGAAGGACTCCGAGGGAAACCCGGTAAACGCTGACTCCATCACTCTTGCCGACCACGAAGGCAAGCCCTTGAGCGGCAACCCCTTGCTGTTGAAGGACTTCGCCACTGCCAGCACGGGCGTTTACTCGTTGAACGGCTTCGCTCCCGCGGGCGGAATACTAAAGCTGACAGTTGAAAGGTTTGGCTTCACGCCCTTCACTTCCTTCATAACGGTTGGAACGCAGGGAACGTTTGGAGTGAAGAGCGCGACAATCAAAATCCCAGCAGGCTCTGTTGCGTCGCTCACGCCCATTGAAATAAAGAACAACTCCTTCCTCGACGCCACCGACGTGGCGGTTTCAATCACCCCGCAGGCCGCGAACTCAAAGTTCAAGCTCGACGTTGAAAATGCTGGTGTGTTGGACTTGATTCCAGCCTCGCAGTCAGTGACAATACAGGCAACGGCCAACTACCTCGGAGCCGTCACAACGCCGGCAGTAGAACAATTCGACGTGTCCATAACTGGAAAAGTCGGGCTCACGGGTCTCCCCGCCTTCGGTTCAGGCATTCTAACAGTGGAGCACATCACGACGCTGGCGAACGCGAAGTGCCTCGAGTTAAGCCCTTCACAGCTCAAGGTAAACCTTCCTGGAAAACTCAACGTTTCCACGCAAAGCGATTACACTGTGAAAATGAAGAACGTGTGCTCGTTCCCGCTGTCAAGCGTTGCAGGCCAGCTCACTGGGCTTCCCTCGGGAGTCAAGGCTGAAGCCATTGGCGCTGGCGAGGGAGACAAGTTCCTATTGTTCGATGCAATTCAGCCAGGCGAAGAGCAAAGCGTCTCGTTCCAGTTCACTTCCGAGAAGGACTTTTTGGACAACACGCCCATAAACGCCACGTTCAAGGTCTCCTTCGGCGCGGGCAGCCTTTCCAGTTTCACTCAAACCGTTCAAATAACAGGCAAGGTCTGGGAAGGCAATGACGCCCTGCAGGGAACGCCGAAGACTCTTTTCCTCACGCTTGGGTCCACTGACGAAGCCAAGAGAACCATTACAATCACCAACAACACCGAGGTCAGCATTGAAGACCTTCAAGCTTCTGTGGAGGAACCCGTTGCCTTTGACCAAAAGCTCATGCTGGGAGTGCTTGCTGAAAACAAGAACACACTCGGGCCGGGTCAAACGCTTAACTTGGACGCTGTCTTCAACGGCAAGGACTTGCTGCAAACCTCAGGGGGGGTTTCGGGAAAGCGCACTGGCGACATTTTTTTCGCGGGAACGTGGGCGGGGCAGCCAGTCGAGTTCACGATTGAGGCAACGGTCATAGTCGCAGCGGACAACTGCCTTGCCATCCCGGAAAACCTCGCCGAAGCCATTGAGTTATACAACGCCGACGGAAAACGCTCGCAGACAGTCAACATCCCTGTCACGAACAAATGCGGCGTCGAAGTAGACTTGGACTCAGTGCTGCCTTACGGGGACAAGAACACGAAGGACTTTGGCCGTGGGAGTTTCACTGGCGCGATTGTTGGAAATAAGAAGATTCCCCTCACTGGCGCCACCACGCAAGTCAAGTTCGAACTCACTCCCGCGTACCTTTCCAGCACTGGCTCGCCCAAAAAGTTAAGCGCAGCCCTCAACACGTTCACGTTCCTGGGAAAAACTCTCTTGGGCGGCCTGCCCCGCGAGGTCCAGTCAAACCTTTCAAGCATTGAAGGAAGCGTTTCAACTGCTGCTCACGCTGCGGGTGCTCTCACTTCGATTCCAGGCCTTGCTTCATGCGATGGAAAGGACACTCCAGGCGACACGTCGCTGCCAAAGCTCGCGTCGGGCGTGGCAGGCGGCGGCTCGGGCTTGTTCGAGGCCCGCGCGGCATGCGAGCAAAGCTACTGTGATGCGTCAAGCTTTGGCAAGGCAGTCATTGAGCTCGTAGCGGAGGCAAAACTGAAGGCCCAGTCAAAGTCCACTTTCGGGCCAGCGGACACTGACGCGTGCAAAACTGCCAACGCGGCGGACCGCGCGTGCCTCTACCCTGTGACGGGTTCGGACGGAAAGCCCTTGCGGCAAAAGCTTTTCCTCATGAACGACTTAGTGAGTTCGGGGTTAATGCGCGAACTCCTCACGACAACGTTCAAGGACGCAGGCTTAAACGTCACGGAGTTCAAGACCCTTGCGCTGAAGTCGGGGGAGAGCGAAATATTCGACAACGTCACCGCTTCCAACACTAACATAGTGACGCTGGCGAGCACCGCGCCCCTCAGCGTCCTCACGTCACTGCCTTCCTCGACTCCGTGCGGGCGTTACACCATGACTCCTTTCGTGAAGCACGCCCTCCAGCCTTCGGGGAAGCAGGACTTGATTTACACTGACACTGACTATGCGGTCGTGCTCCTCGTGTCGCAGGACAGCACCGCGGAGTGCCAGGCAATCGCAGGCGTTTCCGGCTCCGCGGCCAACACGCACAACTTTGGCTTGATGCTGCCCGTGAACGCGGACATCAAGGAAACGACTTACGCCGCGAAAGTCGTGCCCGGCGACACTTTCAAGGAAACGCTTGCAACCAAGGCCTTGGACACTGCGCAGCAAGAGGCCTGGGACGCTGCCTTGACTGACTTTGCCATTGGAATTGGCTTGATGCGCACGGCTGAAAAGGCATCAGTCAACTCGCTCGTGGTAGAGGCAAGCGACTCCTTCAAGAGCCAAAACCCCGGCAAGTACGCCTCGCTCGAAGTCAAGACCGGCGCGCAGCCGTCAATTGTTTACACGACTGACATCTTGTTCTTGTCAAACGACTTGGCTTTGGGCATTTCCGCGGCCTTGAAGGGCTTCCTGGAAGGACTCGAGACAACGAGTTGGTGCACGCAGAGCGGGAAGCTGTGGCTGACTGACGTGAAAAAAGCCGCGGAGGGAATCACCCTCGAGCCCGAAACCTTGAGCATCGCGTTCGACTTGACTGAAAAGGACTGGACTTTTAAGACAAGCCCGGAAACCGGGAACCAAGTCCTGGTGAAAGCGGGAATCATTGACTTGATTAAGGCAACTCTGGTGCCCCCGACCGAGTCAAAGTTTACCACGCTGCCTGCCTCGCTGATTGACAAGCTTGGCGTGAAGGTCCAGGAAAAGGCCTTGACGGCAGGCGACCCAAGCGTGTCGTGGTACAGCGTTGCGGCAGCGGCAGGCGCCGGCGCGCCTGCTAGCATCGCGGTCGAAGTCAAGGGGGATGACTTGAAGCGGGAATTGTTTAGTGCGGTAGTGGAAGGGCAAAACGTCTTGACTATTAAGTTTGAGACGAGCACGGGGAAAAGCAAGACCTTCCAAGTGCGCTTCACTTTCAAGGGCCTCGACGTCGAGGAAGTAATGGAGCAAGTCTTCGGCTTTGGAGGCAACAACTCGCTGGCGTACAAGACGCTGGTTGAAGACGAGGACAGCAAGGAATACTGGGTCTTCCTGGACAAGGCTCTTGCCCCGAAAGTGGAATCAGTTTGCCAGGCGTACGACAACATGCGGGGCATTGTTTCGAGCGCTGAAGGAGTTGACTTGACTCCGTCTGGAAAGTTTTACCTCTCATCCAAGTGCAAGGCGGGAAACGCTGGAAGGATTACCCTGGAGGCAGGCAGCGAGAAGGCAGGCGAAATCGGGAAAACAGTCAGGAACGCCTGCTTGGCCGGCTGCAGTGCGGCCGCCCTGGCAATGATGCCCTCCGGCATTGGATTAATATGGGGCTTGCTGGAATGGGGTCTTACTTGCGGGCCTGTTTGCATTGGGGCGCAGGACTTGGCAACTAACCAGCACGAGTCCCTCGTGGCAAAGGCAATAGAGCAAGTCACGCCGACCGGCGTGGACGCGGCGTTTTTTGGAGTGCCTGCGGGCGTTGTCGCCTACAAGGGCGGGAAAAAAGTATATGAAGGCGTTTACGGGACTCCAAAGCTGGCTGACGACAGCTTGCGCGAAATCGAGCGCCTCCTGAGCCAGCAGCCCGTCAGGGGCGCACGCGGCAGGTTCGTTGGCAGCACCAAGACCTTCGCCGTCCAGACAACTGAGTACGAGAACCTAATGACTGGCATGGAAAAAGTCACCCGCCAGGTTGAGGAAATCAAGCTCACCAGGAACACGGGCTCCATTAGGGGAATAAGGGCTAGCTCAGACTTTGCTGGCTTGCCGCCCGAGGTCCAGGGCAAGTTCAACTTCCAGTTGAACAAGATCAGCAGGCTGAGGAACGCGGACCGCATTGCGGCAGAAGTCGACACCTTTTTGGCTGTTTCAAACAACGAGCAGGCAGTCCGCGCAATAAAGTTCCTCGAAGAAGGCGACGGATTGACTCCGGGCATACTCAAGAGATTGGAGGACGCGCGTAAAGCTATTCCCGACTCGGTGAGCATGAACGGCAAGGCCGGCAAGAATCTCCTCGAGCAAGTAGAGCACTTGCAAAAGCACGCAGCCAACGCCATTGAACGCGCGCAAAGGCTCGCGAACGCCCCAGGCATTGCAACAGTCAACAAGGACCGCCTGGTCTTGATGAACGCGCGTGCCGACAAGATAAGCAAGTCCCTTTCCGCCCTCAAGCCGCCGCCAAAAACCCCGTTCTTACGCGGCAGGGGCTTCAGGAACTCGCTGGCTCGGGGGTTGATTTCGGGCACAGCGGGACTGGCTTCGGGGGCTGTCACTTTCTGGGCTTACAGCATTGGCAACTACGGCGTCAAGACAATTGACTTCATTGAGCCGACAAAGGAACAGGACTTGCTGCTTGAAAAAAGCGGCTTGTACCAAGTAAAACTTCAAGAGAACGGAAAACGCGTGAGAATCACGGAGTTCCCGGGCAACTTGGAAGACTTGAAGGACGGGGAAAAGCTTTTGAAAGTAGTAACAATTAGCACGCCACCGCAGCCAGCGGCTTCGCCTGAAACAAGTGAAGCAATACCCGAGGCAACAGCCAGCGGTGCCAGCAGTGGCTGAAAAGGCATTGAAAAGGGTCAGGAAAGGACAGAGAAAAGGTGTGAAAAAATGGTCAGGCTATTCAGGAAAAGGGCTCCCCCAAAACTGCCTTCGCCAAAAGTGACTAAAGCGCCGATTCCAAGGCTGGTCGCGGTTGCCACTCCCGGGGCTCCCGCCCAAAAAGCAGGGCAAGGCGGGCAAGGGGGAGGAGGCCAGCAGCAGGGACCGGGAGTCACACAAACGGTGACTCAAAACCCGCGCCAGACAGTTAACGTCAACACGCGCGGCGTTGTAGGCAGTGGAAGCGGCTCCGGCGGAGGCCGTGGAGGCGGACGCGGGGGAACTGGCGGCGGTCTTGGAGGCACGGGCGGGGGCAGAGGCGGCGGACGCGGACAGGTTCAGTTGCCGCCGATTCACTTGCACGTCGGCCCATTCAATGTTTCGCAGAAGATGGGTTCGCAGAAAATGGAAAACGTCCGCGGCAGCGTTTCGCCCGAGATACGCGTGGGACGCGGCGGCGACGTGCGGTTGAACTTGGAGGAACAGCGGCGAAGGCAAGCCGTTGCCAGGGCAAGGAAAAAGAAGGACCAGTGAGGATTGCGTTAAGTTAAGTGTTTTTTTAGGAGGACTTGAAAATGCCAGCAAAAAGACCAGCTAGGAAGGCGCCGGCAAGGAAGCCGGGGGCGCCGCAGGCCAGGCAACTAGGCACGCAGTACGGGCCGTTCAACGTCAGGCAGGAAATGGGCTCGCAGAACATGAGCAACGTCCGCGGGACTGTTTCGCCAAAGATAAACGTGGGACGCGGCGGAGACGTCCGGGTGAGCTTCGGCGGGCAAGAACCGGTTAGGGCCTTGGCGCAAAGGAGGGGCGGCAGCGGTTTCACTGGACCAAAAGGGCCAGGCGGAAGCGGTCACCCAAGCGGAGGCCACGGCGGCGGCAAGAGCCCGCGGCCAAAGCGAAGCGTAAAGCGAAAAAGGTAACTGCCAACAAATAGCGCCTTGGAGGGCTTTCCCGGGCGTTCCTTATTTCTTTCTCTTCCTGGGTTTTTTCCCCCCGGATTCGCCTGCTTCGGGGAAAGGCTCTGCTTTCGCGTAACGCACTTTCAGCAAGTAAAACGCGGCACCGCTTGCTATGAGGGTTCCAAGCAGCAAGGCAATGAAGGCAAAGCCGTAGTTTACTTCCTCGCCGTGCACGTTCAAGAAGTACAATAACGCAGCGATGAGGCCGCCGGCGACTCCCGCCATGCCGCCGAACTGGAAAACTTCACGCATAAGCGATTCCTTCAAGGGAGTTTTGTTTTAAAAAACCTTTCCATTGAATTCTTACTCATAATGGCTCACGCTTTCTTTGACTCTGCAGGGAAAAGGCATTACTTGAAGCAGCCTTCCGCGAATTCCTTCGAGGCGGGAGTCGTTGACTACTTTGAGGACTTGAAGCGCGGCCCGCAGATAATCACGCAAAAGGACGCCGGGCTGGTTTTGGCTTTCACTGGCGTGGGGCCCGGGTGGCGGGTTGCGGAAGCGGGAGCGGGTTCGGGCGCGTTGACCCTGTTCTTGGCCAACGCAGTAAGGCCTTCCGGCAGGGTTTACTCGTACGACAACCGTGCCGAGCACTTGGAGCTGGCGCGCAAGAACATTGAAGCCGCCGGCCTTTCTGAGTTCGTTGAATTCAGGCACGGCGACGTCTTCACTGGCTTGAAGGAAACGGGCCTGGACTTGGTTGTCTTGGACTTGCCGGAGCCTTGGAAGGCTCTTGACGCGGCTGAAAAGGCGCTGCGGCTTGGCGGTTTCATTGCATGCTACGTTCCGTCCTTCGAGCAGTTAAAGGAAACAATTGACGCCTTCCTTGCGCGCAAGGCGTTTTCCAAGCCGCGCGCCATGGAATCCATTCTCAGGGAGTTCAAGGCCGAGAAAGGAGTTACTCGGCCGGAGAACACGGGTTTGCTGCACACGGGTTTCCTGGTGTTTTCAAGGAAAGTTTGAAGCTTTGGAACTGGTTTTTTCGCATGAGGGAAAACAAGGACAGGAAGCGGTTCCAGGAACGGCAAGCGGTCTTGCTTAAAGAGCTTGAAGGGCTTGAAAAACTCGAGTCAGAACTCAAGGGCAAGGCGGGAGAGCTTCACTCCCAAAGGAAACTGCTTGAAGCCCTGCGGCCGTTGCACGAATTGCTGTTTTTCCAAGGCGAGCTGGCCCAAAGATGGCACGAATCGTTCAAGCCGTCGGGCTACGGCCAAAACGTCGGGCCTTGGACTGACTGGGTGAAGCGGCAGGACTTGAAGGCCGTGCAAGGCAAGGCTTTTGCGGAAATGTCACGGCAGCTAGGCAACCCCCTTCATCACTTGAGTGCAATCCAGGAACTGGGCGTCGCGGGGGCTTCCACTCGCGTTGACTTGCTGGAAAGGCGTTTTTTCCAAGAAGTTGACGGCGAACTCGCGCAGCGCTGGGATTCAGGGGTGAAAAGGCTTGAAAGGTTGGTGAAAAGCGATGCAAACGTTTCAAAGCTGGTCAGCGAAGACGGATCCCTTGCGGGAAAGGTGCGCACGCTTTTGGCGGGGAAGCCCAAGCCAACGGTGGCAATGGCTGACAAGATAGCCGGGAACGAAAAGGAGTATGAGCAGAAACGACGCGAGTTCAGGGAAGGAAGCGAGGCAATGGAGTCCAGTTTTGCCGCGCGCGAAAAAGAACTGCACGACGCCAAGGCATCCCTTGAAATAAGGAGAACGGGCGCCGGCGCGCGAATCCAGGAAACGCAAGCCAGAATAAGCGGGATTGAGGCGGGGGAGGCGGAACACGCCCGGCAAGTAGGCTTGTGGAAACGCGTCAGGGCCGAAAAACGCCTGCTTCCCGCGGCAAGGTTTACTACTGCTGAGTTGAAGGCGCTTCACGCGCTCGGCCAGCAGTTAAGGGACGCGCCGGAAGTGCTGGCGTTCAGGGGCTTTGACCCATTGAAGACGGGCAGGACGCCGGTTGAAATTGCCGAATACGCTCAAGCCGTTATGGCGGGCTTGAAGAGGACTGAAAGGAAAGGAAAACGCGGCCACCACGCCGTTCCAGTAAAAGTCCCCGGCAGCGCCTTGAAGGCAGCCCAGCAAGCGCTCTCAAAAGCCGCAAGGCTGCCCGTGGACGTGAAAGACTTCACTAAAGCACTGCAAGGACTTGGAGGTAAGCGCCAGCGCAGGGTTCAGCGAAGGCAGTTCCGTTGGAAGTGAACGAAGGCCAAGCCCTTCCCGGCTTGTTGTTATGGGCAAAACGCGTTCAAGCGACCGCCTTCAACTACTTTTCGGCGTTCAATGCAGTCAATTAAGTCCTTGACCAGCTTTCTTGGGTTTGACTCAAACAAGTTGGCTTTGTTTACCCTGTGTTTTTTGTCCTGCATTGAATTGCCTAGTTTCCTGTGGAGAAAAGGCAAAACGTCGGCGGCCCCGCCGCTTCCAGTCAAGACGCCCAAGTGAACTCCTTCCTCGAATGCGAGGGCGTACTCGCTTAACGTCCCCATACGCCCGTTTATGACTATCGCTGCGTCGCAGTCTTGAATCATTTTAAGGCTGCGGACCGCAAAGCCTTCAAGCCAGACAACTTGCTTAAAATAATCCCTTTCAAGCGAGTCGTGCATTCCGTCAAAGCCTTCAGGGGTGCCCTTGGGCGAGTAGGCAACTGCATGCCCTCCCATTAAGTGAACTGTTTTCGCGACAACGCCGGGTAGCCCGCGGCCGCCGCCAGTGAGGATTTTCACGTCCGAGTCCACTAAGGCGCGGGCCAGTTCCACTGCCAGTTGTTCCTGTTCCTTGGCGTAGTCACTGGCTGAAGACCCGAAGACGGCGAACTTGAACGGCCAGTGTTTCCGTGTTTTTCCAGCGCCCAATTAAAGCTCACACCCAGCGTGAATGGAAAGCCTCAGCCCAGCGCTGGAACTTCCAGCGCTTCCTTCCTATGCGCGGCCGGCTTTTGCAGGAGCGCGCACTTGCGTGCGGCGGATTCAATGCAGTTGCCGAACAGCAAGTCCTCTCGCGGCACTTTGATTCCTGTTTTTTGCTCGTACGCCTTGAGCGACAAGTAATGCCTGAACTTTGTCCCGCTCACGAACAAGGCGTGCCTCAAGTTTTCGGCTTCCACTCCTTCCTCCAATGCAATCTTTTGCAATTCCTTCCAGTGCGCCAGCAGGTAGTGGAGCCTCACGTATGCGAACTCTGGAATGAAGTGGCCGCCTGTCATGACGTTTGCTACGAGGCCGTGCTCCCTGTTGGAAAAGCCCGCCAGCAGGAGCTGATGGCCTAACTCGTAGCCTGTTGAAATGTCCGTCGGTCCTTCCGCGCTGGTGCAGACAATTACGGGCTTGCCTTGCCGCGCCGCATCAATTATTGGCGGAATCAACGACTCCGGGTCGTATTCAACCTTTCCGCCTTCAGTCAGCTTGACTTTCGTGGTCACGTTGCCTCCGCCAAGGGTTGCAAGTACGGCGCCGTCAACTCTTTCAAGGCACGAGCTCAGAAACTCCTGCTTCAAGCCAGGCTCCACGGTTATCCTGGCTATTTTCCTGTCCAAGCCCGCCGCGTCAACCTTCGTGTTCCTGTAATTGTACTCAGGCCGCTTCTGGTAGTCGCTTCTCTTCAAGTCAAGGAACAAATTGCTGCCCTTCACTCCTGCAATGCTGGTAACGGCTGACAAGTTCTTGTACGCCGCCTTGTGCCAGGCCCTTTCCTTCCTGACGTTTTCAGAGGAAAACACTTCGCCGGAAAAGGTAATGGTCGGCTCTGCAATGTCTGAAAACCCCGCAACGAACACTGCGTCCTGGGTGTTTTGAAACGCGTCGCTGTCGTAGTTGGCGCTGCCGTCCTCGTTTCTGGCAGGAACCTGTGCTCCCGTAATGGTCACGGGGATTGCTTGGTTTTTCAGCAAGTGCCTCAAGGCAGAGCTGAGGTACGCGGCGCTGTCCGTTCCATGCGTTATCACGATGCCTTCAACTGCTTCCTCGTTGGCTTTCCGCG
>DATDTB010000041.1:0-5473 GCA_035291025.1 archaeon | reverse complement strand
GCCCTTCAGGCCAGACTGACTGCAGTGGGACGTGCAGGAACCTGCAAACAGACAACTCTAATTGCGGTTCTTGCGGTAACGCGTGCACGGGAGGCACTGTGTGCCACCAGGGCCAGTGCCTGAGCAGCCTTTCAATTACTTCCTGTGGCGTGCTTTCCACGAACGGCTTGACTTACGTTCTCACCTCTGACATCTCAGACCGTTCCACGGCTTTGTGTATGACTATTGGCGCCAACAACGTGACCTTGGACTGCCAGGGAAGGAAGATTGACGGCGTTGACAGCGGCGTCGGCGTCGAGATTGGCACCGGGAGGACTGGAGTGAAAGTGGAGAACTGCGTCGTCAGCGACTGGGTTTACGGCATTGAAGTCCGGGGCACGGCCTCCGATAACGAAGTGGCGGGAAACGTGCTTAAGTCCAATTTGGGCGCAGGGGTGAGGCTTGAGCAAACTGACGGAATTCCCGCAAATAACAAGTTCTACAACAACTGGTTCGCGAACCTGCAAAACGTGGCGTTCAGCGGCACGCAGGGAAGCAACGCTTGGAGCGTCCAGAGAACGCCGGGGCCAAACATCGCCGGTGGTTCTTTCATTACGGGCAACTTTTGGGAAACGCCTTACGAAACAGGACACAGCCAAACGTGCAGTGACGCCAACAACGACGGAGTGTGCGACAAGAACTACAAGCTGAACAACTCGAACACCGATGCATCACCACTGAAGGCGCCGAAAAAGCAGTTCTTTTCCTGCAATTCATGCGAGTCCTGCAGCGCCTTGCTGAGCCAAGGGAAAAACGTTGCATTGTCAGGAGTAACGCAGGCAGTCAGCGCAGCTGGCAGTTGCATTAACTGGCAAGTTGGAAGTGACGCAGACGGCGACAAAACCCAAATACTCGACTGCCTAGGGGCGACTATTGAAAAGAGTTCTTCGACCATGATTTTGGGACCCGAGACAACTGGCATTTCCGTGGGTGGAACCGGCGCCGGCGTTGACTTGGTCGTCTTGAAGAACTGCAGGGTCTCCGGCTTCACTAACGGGATTTCCATTTCCCTGGATTCAGGCAAGGACGTCCGCTTGCTCAACAATGTCTTGACGGAAAACGACAACGGAATAACAACCAGCGCACTGCACGACCTCCACTTGTACTTCAACACAGTGATTGGCTCCAGCAAGGGATTGTCTGAGTGGTTGCTTGACTGGCTTTTGGGCGGCTGGAGCTCAAACTATGGTTTGGAGTCTTACCCAAGGACGCTTGGAGTAAAGGACAACTGCTTCTGTTACCACAACAAGTACGATGCCTTGGCTTACTACAACGACTTGGAGGACGCGAGCGGGAACGTTTGCGGAGTCGCGTTAGACGGCGAAGGCGGCAACGTTTCTCTTAAGTTTCAAGGCTGGTCAGACCCCACAGGGATATCAAGCGCCTTGGCCAACTTATTGGGCGGGCCGTACTCTTACTCTAACATCCCATGCGACTACACTTGCGACACTAGTTCGCTGGCGCCAAACACCTGCCTGGCTGCGCAAAACGTCTTGAAGGAAAGCGTGTGCGGCGACGGAGTATGCGATGACAGCATTGAAACCTGCGCGAGCTGCGAGGCGGACTGCAATAGGTGCGATTGCCCGCCTTCAACCTACAGGTGCGATGGGAAATGCATTAGTTACTCGGCGGACCCCCAGAACTGCGGGGGATGCAAGGCTGAAGGCGAGGGCGAGAACTGCCTGGAAAAGACAAGGCCTCTTGCCGGCCAGCAAGTGCCCGCGCCCGAGGTTTGCTGGGGTCCTGGGAGCCCTAACGCTTACGGGACGTGCGGAGTTTTCACGTGCGCTGTGCATGATGATTGCGCCACGCTGAACATAATGAACTTTGTTTACAAGTGTTGCGGGAACGAAAACGCCACGGTTTTCGCTTGCACCAGCGTCAATTCTTCCGCGTCAGTCTTGAACTGCGGCGCGTGCGGCAACCAATGCGGTTCCGGAGGCAACGCGGGCAGGCCGTACTGCTGTCCCTCCGGGGGAACGTTTGCCTGCTCGTCAGCCCCGTGCCCGCCGTCATTACCGGACGTTTGATTGTTTGTTAGCGCCGTGCCCGCCGTCATTACCAATTTAGTTAAAACGCTTAGCCTGCCTTTTTTATCAGTGTATGGTGCCAGTAACCGGTAGTGAGTCTTTTGCTGTTGTCTTCCAGTGCCGCGCGTGCGGCTACGTTTACCGCGAGAGCCAAGGCAACGAGTTCCAGGACATCCCTTCCGGAACCAAGTTCTTGGAGCTCCCGGGAAGCTGGCGGTGCCCAGTGTGCGCCGCGCCCAAGGCAAACTTCGCGGAAACAACTGAAGGCAAGACCGTAAAGCACGACTCGCCCACCCAAGTTCCAGTGTCCAGCGAGCCTTTTTGCTGCACTCACCCCGAAGGCCAGGAACACAAGCACTCGCATAGTCATTGATTGGAGGTTGGTTTTTGAATGGCTGAAGACTGCATTTTTTGCCGAATCGTTTCAGGCAACGTTCCATCGTACAATGTCTACGAGGACGCCGACTTCATTGGCTTCCTAGACATCCGGCCGCTGACGAGGGGTAACTGCTTGCTGATTCCAAAAAAGCACTACCACTGGACTTACGAAGTCCCGAACTTCGGGGAGTACTTCGAGGCCGCGCGGAAAATAGGGCTGGCGGCCCAAAAGGCTTTTGGCGCGGAATGGGTTTGCTTCCTGACGCTCGGCTTGGAAGTCCCGCACGCGCACATTCGCGTGATTCCGCGTTACAAGCAAGACCTTCACGGCATCGTCGTCGACATCAACAAGTGGGAAACGTTTCCAGGCGAGGAAATGAAGGAAATTGCCGCGAAAATAGCGGCGGAACTGGAGTGACTCTTTTCCAATGGCAAAAGCAAGCGGGAAATTCAAGGTCTTGGAGGACATTGCGCTTGCGGACATCGCCTTCGAGGCCTACGGCGCCACGCTCGAAGAACTCTTTGAAAACGCGGCGCTTGCCACGATTTCAATAATCGCAGAGCCTTCAAAGATCGCGTTGAAGGTGAGGAAGGAGCTAGTGATCAGCGCGCCTGAAAAGGAGAAGCTCTTGTTTGACTTCCTCAGCGAACTCGTTTACCTAAAGGACGCCGAGTCACTGATTTTCGGGAATGTCAAGTGCAAAATTTCCGAGGACGAAAACGGGTTGAAGCTCAACGCCGTCTTGAAGGGTGAAAGGGTCACTAAGGGCAAGAAGTTCATCGGCCACGACGTCAAGGCAGTTACTTACCACTTGTTTGAAGTCCGGCAGGAAAAAGGCAAGTGGAAGGCGCGCGTCATCCTCGACATTTGAGCCAGCGATTTTAACTGGTCTTGTACCCGAACACGTCGTCGTAGTCCTTGTGGTCCATTACGCCAACGACGACTGCGGTGTTGCCTTGAATGGAGTAAAGCAGCCTCCAGTTGCCGTCAATGCGCATGACCCACAAGTTGTCCACGTTGAACTCTTTCTCGAAGTGCAGCAACTGGTACTTGCGTTCGTGTTCGCCGTGGAACTCGCCGGACTCGAGCTTGGAAAGAGCTTTTTCCAAGTGCTCCCTGACTTCGTGTTCCCTGTGCCGCGACTCAAGGCGGGTGAACAAGTGCAGGATTTTCGGGTGAATTACCACGCTGTAACCCATCCTGTCACTCCCCTGCAGCCTTAGTATTCCACTCAGTACATGTCGTCCCAGTTCAAGTACTCCATTCCCCTGTCGCGTTTCTCGCCCGGGAACTTGAGCTTTTGCACCTTGGTCTTGGACTCCATCATTATCTCCCGCAAAACCCTGTGGTCTTCGCGCGTGATGAAGGAAATGGCCTCGCCGTCCCCTCCAATCCTTCCAGTCCTGCCAATCCTGTGAACGTACGACTTGAAGTCCTCTGGCATGTCGTAGTTGATGACGTGTTCCACGCCCTTGATGTCCAGACCCCTTGCGGCAACGTCCGTGGCTACGAGCACGTGGATTTTCCCAGCCCTGAACAATTTGAGGACTTGTTCGCGCTTGCCCTGCCTGAGGCCGCCGTGGATTGCCTCGCATTGCACTTTCTTGGCTTGGAGTTTTTCGACGAGTTGGTCGACGTTCCTTTGAGTGCGTCTGAACACAATCGTCATTTTCTGGCCGCGTTCGCCAAGCACCCTGGTGAGCAGGTAAAACTTGTCAATGTTTTCCACGTCGTAGTACTTTTGCTCGATCTTGTCCACGGTCAGTGAGTCCTCGCTGAGCTTCAAGTGCTTCGGGGCGCGCATGAACTGGTGCGTTAGCCTGACGATTTCTTCAGGCATTGTCGCCGAAAAGAGAACGGTTTGCCTTTGCTTGGGCGTGTGCTGCAATATGAAGCGCACGTCGTCAATGAAGCCCATGTCCAGCATCCTGTCCGCCTCGTCCAAGACGACGAATGCGACTGCGTCCAAGCGCAGCGTGCCGCGCTTCAAGTGGTCTATCACTCTCCCCGGGGTCCCGACAACGATTTGCGCGCCGCGCCTGATTGCGTCGATTTGGACGTTCATTGACGCGCCGCCGTAAACCGTTACCGTGCGGGGGCCCTTGTACTTTGACATCTTGTGCAAGTCATTGCTCACCTGCACAGCCAGTTCACGGGTGGGGGTAAGCACGAGCACTTGGACCTTCCTGTCCAAAGTGCACTTTTCCACTATTGGAATGCCGAACGCGGCAGTCTTCCCCGTTCCAGTCTTGCTTTGCGCAATCAAGTCCGCGCCGCCCAACAGCAAGGGAATTGCTTTTTCCTGCACTTCCGTGGGGTTTTGGAACTTCATTTCCTCCAAGGCCCTCTTGACTGGGTCAGTCAAGCCCAAGTCCTTGAAAGTCGCGCCGCCAGCAACAGCAACTTGCTGCGCGGCGTGCATTTGCATACTGCCTTCTATGCCTGTGTATTCATTCATTTTTTACATCACCGTTTTGCTTTACGCTTTTCCTTTGTAGCTCGGTGAAACTTGTGCCTCTTTTTACGGAAAAAGGCAGTATTTATTCAACGCACCCGCGCGAAGTCTTTGCCCCGCGTAGTGCGGTTAAAACACAGAACAATCAGTTTTCCAGCGCCGTGTTCGTTTTTGCTCGAAACGTTACTAAGAAATAGATTGCTCCAAATTTCTACCGTTCTAGTAATTACTCAATGATAGGGAACACTATTTAAACCTTGCCCGCGCCAGGCGCCTTTTCAGCATGTAAGCGAGTCCGAACGAGTTCCTAGCCTCGCCCACCAAGTACAGTGAGCCCGTGACGCACACAATCGCGTCCCTTGAGGCTTTTTCCAGCGCAGTGATTATTGCCTGGCGTGGGTTTTTTTCAACGAAAACAGAGTAGTCCCCGGCGTCTTCCGAGAGTTTCCTGGCGATCCGCCCCGCGGGCACGGGGCCCTTGGCCGTTTCCGGCAGGGAAGTGAATTCGGTCAGCACGAATGCTTCTGAAACCGGCTTCAATTCCTTGAGGACTTCGCCAAAGTCCTTGTC